>NZ_BAAAAV010000005.1:0-225474 GCF_054768095.1 Clostridium sp. CTA-7
TATTTCTTCCTTCGTAAATAACTTGCTACTCATCTAATCCACTCCTATCGTTATGTTTTATTATACATAAAAAAACCTATAAAATAGACATTTTTTAGTTGTCTATCTTATAGGGTACATTTTACAGAAAGGAATATGCGGTATTTTTAGTTCGTAATTCAAATATATTGCGAATTAGATAAAATATGATCTTTGAAAGCTGAATAATGTGGTATTAAAATATGTTATAATTTACTTAAAGTATACATATAAACTAAAATTTTTAGGGGTAGCGCTATGATTTTCAACTTAGATAAATGGGTAGTAGATATTGATGTTAACAAAACAAGAATGTATTATTTAACATTACCGCAAAATGTTAATGAAAAATATGTAAGGTATTGTAATAACATGATTGTAGCAGAAAGAGATTTTTTCAATAAAATGGGAGTTGATGTTACTAGAATAATTACAGAGAAAGTTTATTCAAACGAAGAAGATACGTATTTTATAAAATTTCTGATGTGTGGTAAATTCTTAAGTATTCCTAGGCAGCAAATTCAAATGTACGAAGATGTTTTCGAAGAAAAAATAAATGTAGATTGTTCAAATGAGCAAAATGAGGTTGATGATATTAAAGTCGGAAATATTTTCATAAGATTTAAACATCCGTTAACGCATTTTGAAAATATTAAAGAATGTTGGGAATGTGGCTATGTATGTGGCATGTGTATTTTAAAAATCTAAGTGTTCCAGTTTAGGGATAAATATATTACCAAGTAAAAAATAAATAACATATTGAAATACCACACTATTCAGAAAGAAGAATGGATATGCGGCATTTTTCATTTCGCAATTCAAATATATTATAACTCATATCATTTCTCATAAACATTTCAGCTTTCTCTTATAGATTTTAATATTTCTTCTCACTTAATATTATAGCCAACTTGGAGAACATACAGAAAGATTAAATAATGAAAATTTGGAAATTAGAAAAAGAGGTAATTCAGCTTCTGAATTACCTCCTAAATTACCCATTGTAAATTATCTATTATAGCTTCCTTCCCAAACAATTTCTCTATATTTATCTGGGTCTGTATCTCCCTCAGTACTAAACACTAAAACTTTTGAATTTTCATCTAACCCAATGCTTTCTTTTAAGTCTTTATATTCTGGATTTGTCATTAATTCATAAACTAATCCTAATGTTACTGCTCCTGATTCTCCGGATATTACTTTATCATCTCCATTAAGTGGATTTCCAAGAACTCTCATTCCATTTGCTGCAACATAATTTGGTGCTGATACAAAAGCTTTAGAATGATTCTTTAAAACTTCAAAGCCTGTTATATTAACTTCACCACATGCAAGTCCGGCCATTATTGTTGGCATATCTCCACCAACAGCTCTTGGTTTCCCATCATTTGCTATAGCTGAATCATAGTAGCAAGCAGCTTCTTTAGCTTCAACTACAACAGTTGTTGGACACTCTTCTCCGAATACTGAAGCAAAAAATCCTTGTATTCCACCTGCAAGTGATCCCACCCCCGCTTGTAAGAATATATGGGTAGGTCTTTCTACTTTATAAGTATCTCTTAATTGCTCTAATGCTTCAAGTCCCATAGTTCCATATCCTTGCATTATCCATGCTGGAATTTCTTCATAACCTTCCCAAGCTGTATCTTGAACTACTACTCCATTATGCTCTTCTGCATATTTAGCTGCAAGTCTTACAGCATCATCATAATTCATATCTGTAATTGAAGCATCTGCTCCTTCTTTTCTAATATTCTCAAGTCTTATTAATGAAGATCCTTTTGGCATATAAACTACTGACTTTTGTTTTAATCTATTAGCAGTCCAAGCAACACCTCTTCCATGATTTCCATCTGTTGCAGTAACAAAAGTTATATCTCCAAGCTCTTTTCTCACTTCATCTGAAGTTAATTTTTCATATGGTAATTCTGCTATATCCATATTCAACCTTTGTGCTAAATATTTACCCATTGAATAAGATCCACCTAAAACTTTAAAAGCATTTAATCCAAATCTATAGGATTCATCTTTTAAATAAATTCCACCTAATCCTAGTTTTTCACTTAAATTTTCTAAATTAACTAATGGTGTAACACTATATTCTGGAAAACTCTTATGAAAGTTCCTAGCTTTATTTATTTCATCCATACTTAAAAAATCTAAATCACCATCTTTTTTACTTTTTGGCATGGTGTTTTCTTTCCACAGTATCTTTTCTCCCATTATTAAGCCTCCTAATTATCTAATAATCCTTGTTCCAGTCTTGCCTTGAATTCCTTCTTTAGCTTTTTCTAATAATGTTATAAGGGCATGTCTTCCTTCTTTTGATTGTGCAAATTCTATTCCTGCCTCTACCTTTGGTTTCATTGAGCCTGGAGCAAAATGTCCTTCTTCCACATATTTATTCATTTCCTCTACTGTAACATTATCTAACCATTTTTCATTTTCCTTGCCATAGTTTATAGCAGCCTTTTCTACAGCTGTTAATATAATTAGAAAATCAGCATCTAATTCTTTAGCTAATGTAGCACTAGCAAAATCTTTGTCTATAACTGCACTAGCACCCTTTAAGTGGTTTCCTTCTTTCATTACTGGAATTCCACCACCACCACATGCTATAACAACTTGTCCAGAATCTACTAAACTTCTAATTGTATCAATCTCTATAATACTTTTTGGCCTTGGAGATGCAACAACTCTTCTATATCCTCTTCCAGCATCTTCAACTACATTTTCTCCTTTAGAAATTAAAACATCTGCTTCTTCTTTAGTCATAAAGCTTCCAATTGGTTTAGTTGGATTATCAAACGCTTTATCATTTTTATCTACTTCAACCTGAGTAATAATTGTTGCTACTGACTTATCTATATTTCTACTTAATAGTTCTTCTCTAAGTGCATTTTGCAAGTCATATCCTACATAACCTTGACTCATTGCAACACATACGGACATTGGAATTGATGAATATTTATGATTTGACTTAGTCAAAGCATCCATAGCAAGATTAATCATACCTACTTGTGGTCCATTTCCATGAGATATAACAACATCATGTCCTTCTTCAATTAAATCTACAATAGCCTTTGCAGTTGATTTAACTGCGCCCATTTGTTCTTCTAAATTATTTCCTAATGCATTCCCACCTAATGCTATTACAATTTTCTTTTTCATAATTTCTCTCCCTCAATACTCCCTTAGAATTTATGATTCATAATTTTATTTTTTCTAAATGTTTTAGAGGCTTTTATCCATCACTTAGTATTTTAGGATAAAAGCCTATTTATAGTGTTAAGCTTATTTAAGTTGACGATCCTTATGAGCTTCTTCTAATTTTTCTAAAATTTCTTGTGGATTCTTAACTTTACTTAAGAAAATCATAGCCGCTATAACATATGGCTTGTAGCTAGCTTCTTTATAAAGAGGTTTTCTATATCTGTCAAATACTGAAGCATCAACTTCTCCAGTTTCACAACTAACTCCAGTAATATCTGCTGGTAGGCAATGTAAATATAATGCCTTTCCATCTTTAGTTGTCTTCATTAACTCTTCAGTACATTGCCAATCTTTATGTTCAGCATTATGAGCTAGTAATTCTTTTTCTAATTCCTTTATTCCATCAAAGTCTCCATTTCCATATAAATCTGTTCTCTTTTCCATAGCAACAAATGGAGCCCAACTCTTTGGATATACAATATCAGCATCTTTAAATGCATCTTCCATTGAATTAGTCTTTGTGAATGATCCACCTGAAAGTTTAGCATTTTCTTTAGCAATTTCTTCAACTTCTGGCATTACTTCATATCCTTCTGGATGAGCTAAAACAACATCCATACCGAATCTTGTTAATAATCCAATAATACCTTGAGGTACTGATAATGGTTTTCCATAAGATGGTGAGTATGCCCAAGTCATAGCTACTTTTTTACCCTTTAAGTTTTCTATTCCACCAAATTCATTAACTAAATGAAGAGCATCTGCCATAGCTTGTGTTGGATGGTCAATATCACATTGTAAGTCAACTAAAGTTGGAATTTGTTCTAAAGTTCCTTCTTCGTATCCTTCTCTTACAGCCTTTGATACTTCTCTCATATAAGTATTTCCTTTACCTATATACATATCATCTCTGATACCTATAACATCAGCCATAAAAGAAACCATATTAGCTGTTTCTCTAACTGTTTCTCCATGAGCTACTTGAGATTTTCCTTCATCTAAGTCTTGTACTTCTAATCCTAAAAGATTACAAGCTGATGCGAAACTAAATCTTGTACGAGTTGAATTATCTCTAAATAAAGAAATTCCAAGACCACTATCAAATATTTTTGTAGAAATATTATTTCTTCTTAACTCTCTTAAAGCTTCTGCAACTGTGAAAACAGCCTTTAATTCATCATCGCTTTTTTTCCAAGTTTCCATAAAATCATCATTATGCATTTTTGAGAAATCTAATTGATTAAGTTCATTAATGTATTTGTTCATTAAAGCCATTTTAAAATTCCTACCCTTCATTATATTAATTTTTATTTATTTCAATTTACAAATTAAACTATTTTATTATTTTTCTTTATTATCACAGTAAATTGTTGGTAATGCAGCATATACAGCAGCACATTTAACTAAATCCTCTTTCCAAGTTTTTTCGTTTGGCGCATGTGCCTCCGCTTCTGCACCAGGTCCGAATCCTATTACCGGAATTCCATTACGTCCCATTATTGAAACACCATTTGTTGAGAATGTCCATTTGTCAGTAAGCGGACGAGCTTTTCTCATTTCATCAGTTACAGCAGCACCACTTCTTATTGTTCCATAAAGACCTTTATAAGACTCTTCCATTGCTTTGGTTACAATATGATCTTCTGGGATTACCCAAGTTGGGAAGTAGCATTCGATTGGATATACTAAACCAGTGTAGCTTGGTCTATCATAGTTATACATGCTTACTGTTGCATTGTATTTTTTAACAGCTGGAAGTTCACGAATTTCTTCTAAACAACTTTCCCAAGTTTCACCTGCTGTCATACGACGATCTAAGGAAATTGAGCATGAGTCAGCAACAGCACAACGACTTGGAGAAGTATAGAATATTTGAGAAGTTGTAACAGTACCTCTTCCTAAGAAGTTAGCTTCTTTCCACTCTGGGTTATATTTTTCATCTAACATTTTTACTAAGCCTTTTATTTCTTTAGTATCAGCTGCATCATTTTCGTTAAGGTCACGAATATTCATTAATATTTCAGCCATTTTGTAAATTGCATTATCTCCTCTTTCTGGAGCTGAACCGTGGCATGAAACTCCTTGAACATCAACACGAATTTCCATACGTCCTCTTTGTCCTCTGTAAATACCACCATCTGTTGGTTCTGTAGAAACTACAAATTCTGGTCTAATTTTATCTTCTTTAATTATATATTCCCAACAAAGTCCATCGCAGTCTTCCTCTTGAACTGAACCAACGACTAATGCTGTATATTTTTCAGTTAAAAGATCTAGATCTTTCATTATCTTTGCACCATAAACAGCTGAAACTATTCCTCCTAATTGGTCTGAAGTACCACGTCCACCTATTTCAGTTTCTGTTTCATATCCTTCATATGGATCAAAGTTCCAGTTAGCTCTATTTCCTATACCAACAGTATCAATATGAGCATCAAACCCTATTAATGTCTTACCAGTTCCCATATATCCTAAAACGTTACCTTGTGGGTCTATTTCAACTTTATTAAAACCTAATGCTCTCATTTCTTCAGCTATACGGTTAACAACACCTTTTTCTTCACAGCTTTCTCCAGGAATAGCAACTAAATCTCTTAAAAATTTAGTCATTTGAACTTTATATCCCTCTGCCTTTACTTTAATATTTTTAAAATCCATTTTCTTTTCCCCCTTATAGTTTAAATGTATTTAATATTTTGTTATCAGAATCTTCACTTATATATTAAGCAAAACCTGTGCCAAGTTTTTTAAGGTTTTTAATAAGCTTTTTAATGTTTTTTCAATGTTTTCATAGTCTTTTCAGTTAAAAAAAATAAAGAATTATCATTTCGATAATTCTTTATCACTTTGGTGAATAGTAGTATTTTATTATCTTTTTAAGGCTTATAGCCTATTTTTATCAATTTGATAAGGCACTTTTTATACATATTATCAAATTTTATATTAAAATCACTTTTATATATTTAAATTAATTTCTTATGTTTAAATATTTTCTATTTTATATGCCACTACATATTTTTTGATATAAACTCTAACATTTTTATTCCAACAGACATAATCTCATCTAAATCAATTTCAGAGAAGTCATGACTAGCTCCCTCTAAGCTTATAAGTTCTGTTTTATTTCCATTCTCTTTTAATTGGGCATATAATTCTTCTGCATTTTTATAAGGTACTATAATATCTTTTTTGCTATGAACTATAAGTGTATTAGGCTCACCTTTGTTCACATGATTAATTGGACTATATTCCCCCAATATATGATCTTTATATTCACCTACAGAATTTATAATTTGCTCTAAATCCCATTGAACATTCTCCATATCTAATGTAGTTAAATCTGTTGGTCCAAAAAAATCAATTAAATACTTAACATCTGAAGGATAGTCTTTGAGTTCTTTTGCATCAACAAATTCTTCTTTATCTGTATAAGCTGCCATTAAAGCTAAATGTGCCCCTGAAGATGCTCCTATCACTCCTATTCTTTCATCATTAAATCCATATACACTCTTATTTTTATGAATCCATCTAATAGTATCCTTAACATCACTAATTTGTTTATTAAATATTTCTTCTCCTCTCATTAGCTGATAACTAGTACTTATTATAGTAAAGCCTTCTTCTCTAAAGGAGTCTAAAAGTGGAGATATGGCCTGAGGTATTTCCTTATTTCCATATACCCAGCTTCCACCATGAACATAAAGTATTACTGGAGAGCCTCCCTTTACCTGTTTCTTTGGCCCATATATATCTAATGTTAATGGAACACCATTTGTATTTTTATATTCAACATCTTTATAATCAATAGACTCTATTGCTTCTAAAGATGATTTATCCTCTATATTATAACCATTTTTTATTACTGAGTTATACTTTTTAAATATATTTACATATAAAGATACTCTATCCCTTATAGAAAATAAAAATATTCCTGACCCTAAAATCACTATTAATAAAGTTATTCCTAAAAATTTAAAAAACTTTTTCATCGCTTCTCCTTTCTTTTATTTTATTAATTTAATTTATATTATATTTCAAATATTTATGCAATAAATTAATCTTTTATTAAAATTCAAAAAATTATTCTAATTATTTATCTTTTATATAAAATTTTTGTCAATAAAAATTATGTATATCAATAAACTATATTAATAATATATTTAGGAAGTGATTAAATGAAAAAACGTCTATTTTCATTGTTCTTCGCTTTATTTTTTTCACTTATGCTAATTAGTTGCAATAAAATTGAGGATAACTCTGTGCATTCTAATAATTATACTAACAATGATAACACTAATAAAACAGATAATATAGATAAAAATGAGAAAGATAAAGACAAGATTCCAAAGGATAATAACGATAAGTCAAAACCTACTAAACCACCTTTAAGTAATTCTGATAAGGATAATGCATCTATAACCCATGAGCAATATAGATTATTTTACTTTGATTCAGAAAAGTTACAACTTTACTATGTAGATAAAGAAATTGCTGTTAAAGATAAAGCTGTTATAAAGGCTTTAACTAAAGAGTTACAAAGTAATTTACCTACATCTAGCTTTCTCGCTTTAACTGATAAGGTTCAAATTACATCTGCTAAGCTAGATAGTAAAACAGGAGTTTTAAAGGTCGTCTTTTCAGATTCTTATGTAAATAAAATGACTCTTGGCTCTGCCACTGAAAGCGGTTTACTTTCTTCTTTAATTTGCACCTATGGATATAACTTAGGAGTTGATAAGGTTGCTATTTATTTTGGCGATGATTTATACACTTCTTTAAAAGGTAGCCTTCCTGAGGGTTATTTTAAAGTAGATTACTCTTCTGCCATTCCTTATAGCTTAACATCTTCAAATCCAGAAACAAATAAAGTTAAAACTATGAATTGTAGAATTTACTATTATAACGGTGCTGATGATGTTTTTTACTATAAGGATAAATCTATTAATGTAAATGATGGTGCTTTAGTAACAGCTCTAACTAATGAAATGAAAAATATTCCTAATGAAGAGTTATTTAATTTTAAAGATTATTTAGCTGTTCGTTCTGCTAAATTAGATAAGGCTAATGGAATTTTAACTGTAGATTTATCTTCTTCATACTATAACATTTTAAAGCATGTTGGCTCTGGAAGTGAGGCTTCAGCATTAAAAACCTTAGCTTTAACTTATAGTTATAATTATAAAGTTAATAAAGTTATTATCTTAGTTAATGGTAAGCCTTATGAAGGCAGTCATATAATTATGGAACCTAATGAATATATAAATATAAATGTTACTAATGTAAAACCTCTATAATTTAATTATCCACAACTTAATATTGCTAACATTTATTAAAAAATAATTATTAGGGAAATTTAAGAAAATAATTGTTAAAAATTTATTAAATTCATATTATGATATATATAACAATATTTTTTAATATTATCTAGGAGTGATTAAATGAAGAAAAAATTATTTATACTATTTATATCTACTTTATTTTCACTTTCTTTAATTGGCTGTAATAAAATAGCAGATGCTATAAAGCCTGAAAAACAAAAAACTAAAGAAGAATCTAAACAAGAACCTAATGAAGACTCTAAGGGAGACTCTACTAAAGAAAATAAAGATAAAGAAAAACCTATTGATGATAAAAAAAATGAAAATACTGATACTAAGGAAAATAAAATAACAAAAAAGGACTGTAGAATTTATGCTTTTAATAGCCAAGAGCTTAAGTTATACTACTATGATAAAACTATACAAGTAGAAGATAAAGCTTTAGTAAAAGCCTTAACTAATGAACTTCAAAACAACTTGCCTAGTGATGACTTTTTAGCTTTAACTAAAGAAATAGGAGTAACTTCTGCTAAGTTAGATGAAAAATCTGGGGTTTTAACAGTTGTATTCTCAGATTCCTTTGCAGACAAAATGACTCTTGGTTCTGCTACCGAAAGCGGACTAGCCTCTTCATTAATTTGCACCTATGCGTATAACTTTGGAGTTGATAAAGTAGCTATTTACTTTGGCGATAAGCTATATACTTCTTTAAGAGGCGACCTTCCTGAGGGATATTTTACTGCACACTTCTCTGACGCAGAGCCTTATAAAACAAATTAATTTTATAAAAAAGTAAGTAGACAATTAAACTCTCTTCCTGTCAAGGACAGTTTAAATTAAATATATCTACTTACTTTTTATTTATATTATTCTAGAATATTTTTAAACAAAAATTCATTTTTACTTTTAATAATGTCTTGTGGAATAATTATGCTCATCTCTTTGTTATTTATTTTAGGATCACAAATTCTAATACTTTGCTCTCTAATTAAAATATCTAAGTATTGTTTTATCATAAGTCCATTTCTAAGGTTTAAATTTCTATTATGATATAGCTCAAGTATTGCTTGATCTAATGCTTCATTTGAAGTTTCATCTAATATATATCCCTTACTTTCTAAAATACTTAAGGACATATTAAATAGCTCTTCTTTATTATAATCCTTAAAGCTTAACATAGATGGAAATCTATAATTTAACTCTGGATTTAAATACATAAGTTTTTTAATATCTTTTGATTTACCTGATAATGTAATAACTATTTTGTTACTATTCTTATCTATAAACTTTATAAGATCTTTAATTATTCTACTTAAATTTTCTTCTAGCAAAAACTCAGCTACATCTATATATACAACCTTACCTATTTGCTTATTTAATATATCTTCTAATGATATTCCAAGGTTTATATTATCTATTAATTCATCTTTGTTTACTTCAACTATATTCTTCGCCTTAACTATTCCCATACTATATAGAGTTTCTGATAATATATTTAGTACTGTCTTTTTACCTGTTCCAATTTCTCCAGTAAATATTATATTCATATATCTATTTATATCAGTTGATAATCCTAATTTTTTTCTCTTTTCTTTAACTCTCATAAGCTTATATTGATTTCTTAAAAACTCTTTCGCATCTTCATTCCCAACTAAGGTTCTTAATCTTTCTTCTAAATCAAACTCATTATCATGTTGTGATGTATTTAGTTTTTCTATATCCTTAGCTGTAATTAAATTCATTTCATAAACACTTATATCTTCTTCTGCAATTCTTATACTTTGAATTCTAATTAAATTTTCAACATAATTTCTAACCATTCTTCCATTACCAGATTGAGCATCAGAATTTTCATAAATATCTACAAAACTTTTCTTTAATGCTAAATGACCATTTTTTGATAACTTAAATCCCTTTGCTTCAACAAGTCTTATTGCCATTTCTAAAAGCTCATTTGGATTATAATCTTCAAAATTTGTCCATAATGGGAATCTTGATCTTAATCCTATGTTTACATCAAAAAATTCCTCCATTTCCTTTTCATAACCTGCTAAAATTACTATTACTTCTCTTGAATAATCTTCAACTAATTTAAGAAGTGTTTCTATTGCTTCCCTTCCTAAGCTATCATTGGCTAAAGTATAAGCTTCATCTATAAATAATACTCCACCTAAAGCCTCTTTAAATTTTTTCTCAGTTTTCTTTGCTGTTTCTCCTGGTATGTTGGATACAAAACTAGATCTATCTGTTTCTACTAATTGACCTATCTTTAAGAATCCCATACTATTTAACATTTGAGCCACTAGTCTAGCTATACTTGTTTTTCCTGTACCCGGATTACCTGCAAATACCATATTTAAGTTTTGCTCTATTTCTGTATTAACACCAACAGATTTTCTCTTTTCTTGTGCCACTAACAGCTTATATTGACTTCCTAAAAGATTTTTAACTTCTTCAAGGCCTATAATATCTTTAAGCTTTTCATCTAAATTAAATTTAGCACTGACTTTAAAATTAAAGTCCTCTCTTTCTAAAAGATCTATTTCACTTTTATTATTATTTAAATACTTTCTGGATGAATATATTATTGCATTTTCTATTATATTTCTTACAAATCTGGCATTTCCTAAATCATTTTTTCCAGTAAGTTGATTTCTTGTAAATAAATCTATCAAATCATTTTTTACATTTTTAGCAATTCTATACCCCTTAGTTTTTGCAATTTGCACTGCTATTTCATACATTTCAGATGGATTATAATCTTCGAAATGAATTGTATTAGGAAATCTTGATTTAAGTCCTTGATTAAAACTTAAGAATCTTTCCATATCTTTTTCATACCCTGCTAATATAACAGTTAACTTATTTCTATTATCCTCTATACCCTTTAATAAGGCATCTACTATTTCTTTACCAACCTTGTCATCTTCACTTTCACATAAAGCATAAGCTTCATCTATAAATAATACTCCTCCTAAAGCTGAGTTTATAATTTCATTTGTTCTTTTTGCTGTCTCAGTAGTATTTTCTGTTACAAAATCAGCCTTACTTACTTCAACCAAAACTCCTTTTGATAACAGACCCAAAGCATTTAAATATTCATAAGTTATTCTTGCTGCATTAGTTTTTCCAGTACCAGCATTTCCTGCAAATATCATATTTAAAGATATTTTTGATGTTCTAAGCCCTAACTTTTCTCTAATTTTTTGAACCTTAAAGTTGTTTTCTATATTTAATAAAAACTCCTTAAGTTCCTTCATACCTATAATTGATTCTAATCTGTATTTAACTTTATCTAAGGTTGGTATTGAATACTTATTTAGCCTATATATATTGTTATTAATCTTAGAATAAATTCTATTATTATCTATATAAAGTAATATTTTAGAATCTTCTTCTATAGATTCCTTATTTATTAAATTTCTTAAAGGGTCACTTATTCTATAGGATATATATTCTGTTATATCAAAGCTTCCGTTTTTGCTAAAGCTCTTTTGTAGGTACTCAAAAACTTCAAAATCTTCTTTTTCATTGATATTTTCTTTAAACCCTAGTATTATTTGTACCCCAAATTCATTTTTTATCCTATCAATTTCATTTGTAAGCTTATTTTTTATAATGATATTCTTTTCTTTATCTGTAAGCTCTCTTGTATAAATAATCTTATCTCTATTATTTAAAGTACTTTCAGAAAATTCTCTAAAACTCTCCTTATTTTCATAATTATATATAAATATAAAAAACTTATTATGGCATACTATTTTGTTTATCTTATCTTTGTCCTTTGCCCCAGCCTCAACTAAAAATTTATTTTTTATAACATAGTCATTATCTAATTTAATACATGTATTAGGATATATGATTGATAAAAATTCTAGTATTTCAGGGTTTGCTTTTTCTGTATTCTTAAACATTACCCCCTCTGAATTATTATTATCTAATTTTTCATGTAAATCAGTTAAAAATGCATTATATCCCATATTAAAATTATAGGAAGATAAATCTATCTCATCTAAATTCTTGTTCTTAATTAAGGTGTTGCTATACAGTTCTTCAAAAACTAACCTTACACTAGCTTTTTTAAAGGTATTTTTATGTCCTGCTAAAACTAATATTCCTTTTTCTTCACTTAATATCTTATTTTCAAAGTATTGAGTTAATTCTTTTATAAAATCTCTTTGTCCGATAAATTCTCTATTTAACTTCTTTTCTATTTTTAAAATTACTTCATTTATATTCATTGTATCCATCATCCACCTCTCATTTATTGATATAACTTTTTTGATTTTATATTTTTGAATTGCTATATTATTTTTCTCAAAATTGGTGTGGCTTAGTCATAAGTACAGCAAATGCTATGCCCTAGAGCATAGCATTGTATATTATATAAGATCATCTTTTTTTAGTAAGTTAAGTAATGTAGGATTAAAATTAAATTCTTTCATTAATGAATGAACTTCATTTAATGATTTTTCCTTATTTTCTTTTGATATATTAGCTTTTGAAGCTCTAATTAATATATTCTTTGGTGAATGTGCTATATCTATAAACTCTAAAAGCTGAGTTTTATAGCCAGCTACCTCTAAAAGATTACCTCTAACTGCATCTGTCATTAAGGCTGCTACTCTTTCTTGAATTATACCATATTTAGTTAATATTGAAAGAGAAGTTGCCTCCATTTGATGGTTAAATTCATGTTGGCAACATGGTACTGAAAATATCATTTTTGCATTCCATTTTATTGCGTTATATAAAGCATAATCTGTTGCTGTGTTACAAGCATGTAAAGTAATTACCATGTCTACATTATTTTCATACTTATATCCATTTATATCTCCAAGCTCAAAATGTAAGTTTTCATAGTTATATCTTTTAGCTATATCATTACACTTTTTAATTACATCTTCTTTAAGATCTAAACCTATCATTTTTACTTTTATCTTTTTAATTTCTACAAAATAGTAATAAAGAACAAAGGTTAAATAAGATTTACCACAACCAAAATCTAAAATAGTAAGTTCCTTATAGTCATTTTTCTTTATTTCATCATCTATAATTTCTATAAATCTATTTATTTGCTTATACTTATCATACTTTGAATTTACTACCTTGCCTTCTTTTGTGAAAACACCTAGATCTATTAAAGGCTCTATAATCATACCCTCTTTTAAGATATAATTTTTTTCCTTGTTATGACTCTTATTAGCAAGTTTTATATTATTACTTTTTTTCTTACCTAGAAATATCTTTCCCTTCTTAGATAACTTTAAATCGAAAGTAGTTTCATTAGACCATGCAGATAACTGTTTATAATTTCCATCTATAATTTCTAATATTTTTTCTTCTAATTCATAAGCTTCAATATTCTCATGAAAAACCTGCTTATCAGTAAACTTCTCTATTTGATAATATTTCTTACTCTTACTATTTTCCTTTAATAAAAAACTTATCTTATTATATTTAACTTCTTTATTCATCTTATTACTAATAACTATTTTTATAATCTCTTCATTAGTTATTTCGTTAATAGCTTTTTTTAACTCTTCCATTATTAACACACCTTTTGTTTATAATTAATATAATAATGATACACAAGAAAGAAAAGTATATCAAGAGAAATGAACTAATGTAAAATTTAAAATTATTATTTTCTATTCTTCACGCTTACTTTTTAATAACTCAATTTCCTTAGCATATCCATCAAGTTCATTTGGTGTTTCTAAGAAAAATGGTAGATCTTTTAACTTAGGATGGTTTATTATTCTTGTAATTGCTTCTAATCCTAAGAAACCTTCCCCTATTTTTTCGTGTCTATCCTTATGACTCTTAAATGGATTTTTACTATCGTTTAAATGAATTGCCTTTAGTCTATCTAATCCAATTACTCTATCAAACTCTTCCAAAACTCCATCCAAATCATTAACTATATCATATCCTGCATCATATATATGGCAAGTATCAAGACATACTCCCATCTTTTCTTTTAATTCAACTCTTGATATTATTTCTGCAACTTCTTCAAAGTTTCTACCTACCTCTGAACCTTTTCCAGCCATTGTTTCTAATAGCACAGTAGTTGTTTGTTCCTTTTTAAGTGCAGAATTAAGTAAATCAACTATGTAATTAATTCCAATTTCTACACCTTGCTTTACATGACTTCCTGGATGAAAGTTATATAAATTATTTGGCATAAGCTCCATTCTTTCTAAATCATCAAGCATCATTTCTCTTGCAAATTCTCTTGTTCTTTCATCTGCTGAACAAGCATTCAAAGTGTAAGGAGCATGGGCTAATATCTTTGTAAAATTATTTTCCTTTGCTATTTTTAAAAGTCCTTGCATATCTTCCATATCTATTTCTTTTGCTTTACCACCTCTTGGATTACGAGTAAAGAATTGAAAGGTATTTGCTCCTATTTCTAGTGCTTCTTTTCCCATATTTTTAAAACCCTTTGTTGTTGATAAATGACATCCTATATTTAACATATATACCTCCATAATATTTACTTCTAATCTTAAATTAATTCTCTATAATTAAATATTAGTTTTTCTTACTTATATAAAATAATACTATAGTAACATTAACCTAGGCAAGACTAAATAATAATTTTTATTATTTAATACAAATTTTACTCACAACTTAAAAATAGAGAGTAAATAATTTTTTACTATTTACTCTCTAACACTTAATTTTATTATTTAATTTATACTATTTAACTTCTAGATATTTAAATTTTATTATATAAGTTTAAACTAGTGTTTTTATATAATAAATGTAACTATTATGCTAATAACCCCACCTATAATTAAAGATAATGTACTAACTGCTAACGCTATATCTAATTTTCTATTAGATTTCTCCCTCTCCATCTTAGTAATCTCTAAGTTTGCATTAGATAAATATTGAGCACTATTTTGTCCTGCCCCTTGAAGAGAAAGGCCTATTGGATCACCTGATATTGACGCAAATATTCCTACAAAGATTAATATAATCCCTTCTATAAATAATATATTTTCGAAGCTTTTATCCTTATCAAGTTTTACTATTACAAGCCCAACTATAGATGCTACTACAAACCAAACTATCCCCCATATAATAGTTTTTAAAATTATCTTACCTCTATTATTCCCCATATTAATACCCCCTTTTAAGTATCATAGCATAACCGCGCTAGATGGTAAATTATTACTTTTGTAAAAATATAAAAATTTCATTTTTATTAATTATATAAATATTAATTTTCTATTTCTTCAATCTTATATCATGCATTATTTATTTTTTATCAAATTATTTCTCCTTTTTATCACTCTTCATAACAAATAATAGGAGTGCCAGGCTCTATATTTTCAAAAATAGTTTTTGCTAGATATGATGGAGAATTTACGCACCCATGAGTTCCATTATTCTTATATATATTTCCCCCAAATGAATATCTCCAACTTGCATCATGAATTCCTATGTTACCATTAAAAGGCATCCAATATACTACTTTAGCCTCATAATTATTACCTCTTAATGTGGCTTCTTTTTGCTTATAATTTAGCATATAAGTTCCTAATTGTGTTGAGTGTCCTTTTCCTGGATCCCCAGTTACAACATCACCTTGGGTAATAAGCTTTCCGTCTTTATAAAACCATACATGTTGCCTTGTTATATTAACTTCCACATAAGTATTTCCTATATCATTTTCATCTCTATATAAAGCTTTTTGAGTGTATGCAGGTTCTTTTTCAAGAACTGCTCCAAGCTTTATATTTTCCATTAACAATTTAGTTTCTGCAACTGAGTTAATTTTCCATCCATAGTGCCCACCTTTAACATCTACTATCTTTCCTGTAGCTGACTTAAACTTTCTCGTTGTACCTGCAGTATTATATTTTTCGCATAAGTCTAATATATAATCTTTAACTTTATTTTCATCTATTGATGCTTCTAAATCATCATCTACACTGGCCCACTCATTTATTTTACTTCCATCTAACACTTCGGATTTGCTTCCAAAAGTATAAGTAATTTTTGTTGATACATACTTATTTAATGTATTTTGAGTTTCAATTGTTTTATCTGAATTTATAGTATACTTAGGATCTTCGTAGCAAAAACTATCATTTAAATTTAATACTCTTTTTCCTTCTGATATGCTTAATTTTATATTTTCATTTAATTTATCTATGTTTATTTTATTTCCATAAACTTCTTCAACAATTTCATATGTCCCATCTAAATATTTAAAACTAACATTTTGAGGTTCTGTAATATTTTTATTTAATATTTCTAAATTTTTTATTTTATCCTCTAATAAGTCTTGATTATAAACAACTAACTCACTACCATAATACTCTTGTCTTGCTATTAATCCTAAAATCCATTTTAATGAATTTTGTTTTTCTTTAACTTCTTTAACTTTTAATATGATATTATTTTCGTTATATTTAATGTCTATATCATTACCTTTTATTTCTTCAACAGACCCATCTCTACCTATTAATTCTAATTTATAATCTTTAACTTCTTCTAAAATTATACTACCGGCCTCTTTATGCGATTTTAATGATACATTAACTCCATTTATCTTTGTCCCAAAAAAGAAATGATTAACAAAATATATAGAAATACTCATATATATAAGAGCTATTGAAGTAACTAAAATTAATATATTACCTATAATTCTATTCTTTAAAAATGCTTTTATATTAATATTTTTCATATTTATTTATACCTTTCAACTAAAATATATCTATTTACATATAATAACTAATTTATAATATGTTTGTATTTTAAAATTTAAAACTCAATACATGTTTTTTAATAAATTAGTAACAAAAATTTATTAATATACATATAGAACTAACTCTGAATTTAATAAATACTATCTTTTAAGGTATAAATAATTCCTATATAGAGATATTTATAAAATATTAAAAATAAATTTAGTATAAATAGAATTATATTTTGCTATAAAAATAAGAAAGCTATAAAATCTCTAAAATTTTATAGCTTTCTTATTTAATTAGTTATTATTGATTCTATCAATATACTCTTTCATTATCTTAGCTGAAGAAACAAATTTTTCTTCCTCCTCTTTAGATAATTCAATATTTAATACTTTCTCCACTCCATTTTTACCTACTATTGTTGGAACACTTAAATAAGTATCATTAACTCCTAAATAATCATTAAGCAAAGTTGATACTGTTAATATAGTCTTTTCATCTTTTAAGAATGCCTCTACGATTCTTGTAAGAACAGCTGCAACTGAGAAAGCAGTAGCTCCTTTTCTCTTTATTACTTCATATGCTGAATTTTTAACATCATCTGAAATAACCTTTTCTGTTGCTTCATCCCATTCAATTTTTAATTGTTCAGAAAAATCTTTTATTGGAATATTTCCTATAGTTAATGATGACCATGGAACAAACTCACTATCACCATGCTCTCCTAAAACAAAACCTTGAACACTTCTTCCATCTATTCCAAAATATTTTCCAAGCAAACTTCTTAATCTTGTTGTGTCTAAAACAGTTCCTGATCCTATTACTCTATTTTTAGGGAAACCAGATAATTTATAGGTCATATATGCAAGTATATCTACAGGGTTTGATACTACTAATAATATTGCATTTGGACTTAATTTAGCTATAGTTGGAACAAAGCTTTTAAATATTTTATAGTTTTTATCTACTAAATCTAGCCTTGTTTCTCCTGGCTTTTGTGCAACACCTGCGGTAATTATTATTATATCTGAATCTCTTGTGTCTTCTAATGATCCTAATATAACATTACAAGGACTATTTAAAGAACTACCGTGCATTAAGTCAAGTACTTCTCCTAATGCCTTTTCCTGATTAATATCATTGATTACTATTTCTCTAGCTACTTCTTTTTGTAACAAAGCAAAAGCAGTAGTGGCTCCAATTGATCCTGCTCCTATTATTGATATTTTACTCATACTTAACACTCCTTTATCCTATTATTTAAATTTATTGTTATTTATTTTCATTATATACCAATTATTTATTAATTTGTACTTTTTTAAGATAATTATTATTATATAAATTAAATATACCCCTATTTTATCATTATTAGTAGTTTATACATTATATATAATAAAAGTCTAGTAACTTTTGTAAAGTTACTAGACTTTTATTAAAACTACTATTTAGCTCTTATTACTTCAATTTTATATCCATCTGGATCTGTTACAAAATAATATGATGGTTTTGTTCCCGGTAATCCTTTTAATGGAGTCACTTCATATCCTAATGCTACATGCTTTTCTCTCATAGCTTCTAAATCCTCTGCTTCAACTGCAATATGGCTAAATCCATTTCCTAGTTCATATGGTTTTTCCACATCATAATTATAAGTAAGCTCTATTTCATATCCACCTTCTTCATTTGATAAATAAACCAAACTAAATTTATGTTCTGGAAATTCCTTTCTTCTAGTTTCCATTAATCCTAATGCTTCTTTATAAAATTTTAATGACTTTTCTAAGTCCATAACTCTTACACATGTATGTAACATCTTTACTGACATCTTTTATCCTCCTAAAATCAATTTTTATTTTATTATATTATATTAATTAAATTATATTTTATCAATATAATATAATAATTAAATCTATTTAAACATTTTCTTTTGTAATTTACATTTAGTTGCTTTTATCATACAATAAATTTACATGAGTTGTTTTTTAGAATAATCTACCAAAGGAGGATACTATGAAAAAACAGAAATTATTTTTATTACTTATTTCATTATTAGTTGCTTTCACTTTACTTTCATGTAGTAATACAACAACTAAAGATAAAATCACTGTTGAAAATGAGAAACAAGAAGAAAATATATCTGAAAATGAGGTCGCTAAAGAAGAGATTCCTAAAACACCTACTTCCTTTGAAGCCCTTGGTAAAAGTTATTCATCAACTAAGGATTTAAGCATTATTGAAAAAGGAACTAATATTTATGATGATCAAAGTTCTATACATTATACTCCTGGAGAATATAAGGAATTAGATTTTGCAAACGATTTACTATATGCTTATGTAAACCAGGATAACTCTATATATAATTACTTAGTCTCCTATGATAGCACTAATGCTAATGGAATATCATTAATTACTGAAGCTGATAAATCTAAATTAGAAAAAGATTTAACTTCTTTAAGAAGTCAAATGGGACTTGCTAATGGAGAAGAAATGGTATTAAGGTTAGATAGGGTTACTTATGAAGGTCCAAGCACTAAAACTAATTCAGGTTCTACTTTTAAAATAAGAGTTGCTATATCAAGAGTTGGAGCCACTATAGTTCCATGGAATTATTTCACTGTAACAGTTTTTGAAGATGGTAATAAATTATTTGCTCATTTATTCTAATAAAAGATGCTGTATTAAAATAACTTTTAATACAGCCATTTTATTCTCTAAATATATAAATCCATTAATATTTCATCATCATATTCGTCATTAATATTAAAAAAATTTTTATGAATTCCTATTTCCTTGAATCCAAACTTACTATATAAATTCTTGGCCCTTATATTACTTGCTTTTACCCCAAGGCTTATATTTTTTATTTTTTTAGTTTCTTTAGCAAAATCTATTAGCGCTCTCATTACTTCACTTCCAATACCAATTCCCCAATACTCCTTTTTAACAGAAATAGCAATTTCAGCATTATGTGCTATCTTGTTTCTAGTAGCTGTAGATATTTGTGCAACACTTACTACTTTTTCATCAATTAAGCCTATTAACATAATAGAATTTTCTTTATTATTAATGTTTTCTATAAATGCTTTTTCTTGTTCTTCATTTAAACTAAATTCATTTGCTCCAAATAATAAATTATCGCTTTCTCCTCCAACTATATTTAAATATTCTATTAACTTTAAAGCATCATTTATTTCTGCTTTTCTTAATATTAAACTTTGTCCATTTTTAAGTTTAACTTCTTTATTCATAATACATGCCCCCAATTTATTTTACTCTATTATTTCACAGTGAATATGCTCTTCAACCTTATTCCAAGGTAATACAAAGCCTTGCCCCTTTGCACAAAAAATTGAACTTGAAGAATATTCTATATCTGCATTTTTATCATACCCTATTTTTTCAATTACTTCCTCTGAATTATGACATATATCATAACCGTCAAATATTAAATTTATGCTACCCTTTCCTTTAGTAAAGGTAAGTATTTCAGCACTATAATCCATAAATGTAGCAACAGGTCCTCTTCCTGTTATAGAAACTTTATTTAACTTAGTTTCTGGAGGATCAAAGCTTCCATTTAATCTTTGTATATCAGATATAATTTTACCCATATAATCAAGTTCTACATCTATCTTAAATTTATAATAAGGTTCAAGAAGTATATTATTAACTTTTTCTAATCCTTGTCTAATAGCTCTAAATGTAGCTTCTCTAAAATCTCCACCTTCTGTGTGCTTATTATGTGCCCTTCCAGTTAAAAGATTAAACTTTATATCAGTAATTGGAGAACCTGTTAAAAGTCCGTGATGAGGCCTTTCAAAAATATGTGTCTTTATTAAATTTTGATTTCCTGTAGTCAAATCATCAGCATGACATTTATTTTCGAAAGTTATTCCTTCACCTCTTTTGTTTGGCTCTATTTTTAAATGAACTTCTGCATAATGCTTTAAAGGCTCAAAATGACCATATCCATAAGTCTTATTTTCTATTGTTTCTTTATACATTATTTCACAAGGGCCAAATTCTATCTTTAAATTGAACCTTTCCAATGCAATTTCTTTAATAACTTCAAGTTGGATCTTACCCATAATGGAAACCTGTATTTCTTGTAATGTTTCATTCCATAGTACATTTAATGCAGGATCCTCATTTTCTAATATTCTAAAATATCCTAAAACTTCTTTTACATTATATTTATTATCAAAAACAACCTTTGACATTAATGTTGGTATCATATTAAATTCTACTTTTTCTCTAATTTTTCCTATGCCTTCTCCTGGCATAGCATTAGTAATGCCAGTTACTGCAAAAATATCTCCTGCAGATACTTTTTCAACAGTAGAAAACTTACTTCCATTATAAACTCTTATACTACTTACCTTTTCTGTTGTTTCATTATCTACTCCATAAGTAATTTCATCCCTTACTTTAAGACTTCCTTTAATAGCTTTTATAAAGGTAATTCTAGTTCCATTATTGTCATAACGTATTTTATGAACTCTTCCTGAAAATTCTTCATTTTCATCATAATTTGTATATGTAAGTTCATTAAATATACTTAAAAATTCCTCTATCCCCTCATCTTGAAGTGCACTACCAGACAAACATGGAAACACCTTGTTTTCTTTTATAAGCTTTTTAAGTTCTTTAATCCAAATTGTTTTATCATAATTACCATCTAAATATTGTTCTAAAAGTTCCTCATCTCTCTCTGAAATAAACTCTATTAATTCTTCACTCATTTCATAAATTGATTTTACATAGCAAACATCATTAGTTAAATTATCATTAATTTCTTCTATAACTCTTTCTAATTCTGAACCTGTTCTGTCCATCTTATTTATAAAAAAGAAAGTTGGAATATTATATTTTCTAAGTAAATTCCAAATTGTTTCAGTATGCCCTTGAATACCTTCAACTCCACTAATAAGTAAAATTGCATAGTCTAATATGCTTAATGCCCTTTCCATTTCTGTAGAAAAATCGATGTGTCCAGGAGTATCTATAAGATAATAAGTGGAATCATCAATTTCAAATATAGCTTGATCTGAAAAAACTGTAATTCCTCTATCTTTTTCTATGTTATGAGTATCTAAAAATGAATTTTTATGATCCACCCTTCCTCTATTTCTTATGCTTTTTGTATGATAAAGTATTTGCTCTGAAAATGTAGTTTTACCAGCATCTACATGAGCAAGTATCCCTATTGTTTTTTTCATTTAATCACCTTTTTCTTAATAGAAATATAATTTAATATTAATTATATCATAGAAAAAATTTGAAATAATAAAAAAAGATGTTATAATAGAAATCGAATACAAGTTTTAAGAAAGGTAAAGGTAATTTCAAACATGAGAATTTAATCTACTTTTAATAATTTTTAGTTCATAACAAAACTTATAACCTTATTAGGCTTTTTTTGTTGTGTGCAAATTTATGGAGAGTGGATTATTGACTAAAGGTTTATTTGTGTTACCTTTTTATAAAGTCTTATGCTCTCTCCTATATTTTAAGGAGGGATTTTTTTATGCAATTAGCATTATTAAGTAAAGTAAAAAAATATTATGGAGATAAATTAATATTAGATATCGATAAATTAGAAATATTAGATGGAGATAAAATAGGTTTAGTTGGTAATAATGGTGCTGGTAAAACCACTTTATTAAAAATTTTAGTTGGTGATGAACCTTTTGATGAAGGTAAATCTTATTTAACAGAAAGTTATTCTTATATTAGCCAACTTGGCGATAGCCCATCTATGTGTTCCTTTAATAAAGTCAAAAGTGTTTTTAATGCACCTACTGAATATAAAGATTATCTTTCAGGTGGAGAAAAAGTTAAAATGAAGATTTCTAATGCTTTAAGTGAAAATAAAAAGCTTATTATTGCTGATGAACCAACATCTAATTTAGATAGCAATAGCATTGAAATTCTTGAAGAAATGTTAAAAAGTTATTCTGGAGCTCTTCTTTTAGTTTCCCATGATAGAAATCTTTTAGATTCATTATGTAATATTATTATTGAAATTGAAGATGGTAAAATAAATATTTATAAAGGAAACTATTCTAAGTATTTAGACCTTAAAGAAGAAGAAAAAGAAAATCAAAATACTGAATATAATAAATATATTAATGAAAAAAGAAGGCTTGAAGATGCAATAGTATCTAAAGAAAATTCAAGAGATAGCATTAGAAGAACGCCTAAAAGAATGGGTAATTCTGAAGCTAGACTTCATAAAATGGGTGGCCAAAAATCTAAAAAGAACTTAGATAATAATATAAAAGCCATTAAAAGTAGAATTGAACACTTAGAAATAAAAGAAAAGCCAAAAGAAGATAAAAATATAAAAATTGATGTTATAGACAATTTAGAGCTTACTTCAAAAAATCCTATTGAAGCTAAAAATTTAACTCTTAGCATTGGTGATAAAATACTATTAAAAGAATGTAACTTTAAAATAAAAAAAGAAAAAAAGGTTGCTTTAATCGGAAAAAATGGTTGTGGTAAAAGTACATTGTTAAAAGAAATTATAAATAACAATAATGAAAGTATAAAAATTTCTAAAAATGTAGTTATTGGTTATTTGGACCAATCTCAAGATATATTAGATTTAGATAAAACAATACTAGATAATATTAAAATTAACTCTTCTTACAAAGAAAGTTTCATAAGAATAAATTTAGATGGCTTTGGCTTTAAAGGAGATACAGTATTTAAAAAGATTTCATGTTTAAGTGGTGGTGAAAAGGTAAGAGTTGCTATTTGTAAGCTTCTTCTTTCAGATAATAACTTAATAATACTTGATGAACCAACTAATTATTTAGATATTAAATGTATGCAGTCACTTGAAAATGCTCTTATAAATACTAATAAGACTCTATTAATAGTATCTCATGATAGAAAATTTATTTCTAATGTTTGTAACTATATAATAGAAGTTGATAATAATACTATAACTCAATTTGATGGTAATTACTCTGAATTTGTAAAGAATAAAAATATGCCTAAAATTAATACTGATGAAAAAAAGAAAAAAGAATCTATTTTAATTTTAGAAAATAAGCTTTCAGAGATTATTTCTTTACTATCATTTGAAAATGATCTAAATAAAAAAAATACTTTAGAATCACAATACTTTAATTTATTAAAAGAACTTAAAATACTAAAAGAAAACTAAGGTATAATAGGTAGCAAGAAATTTTCTTGCTACCTATATCTAAATTTTATTAAATGATAGTACTTCTTTTATCGCTTCATTAATATGATCTGATAAATTCTTATCTAAATTTCTCTTCAACAATTCTCTATGTTTTATTTCTTTTTCTTTAAAATATTTTTCTATTAAAGGCACTCTTTTTTTGGGATCATTCATAACTAAATATGCCACAAACCAATCTTCCAATGAAGTAAATTTTATGTTGCTATTACCTATTACTAAATTATCTACTATTGCTTTTTCATCTAAAATAAACTCATACATTTTATTATTTTCTAAACTTATTTTAAAGTTTCCCATAAACTCTATCATAACTCCATCTACATTATATCCAAAAAAACTTTCGGTCTTAAATGGTTCCTTTGACAATAATTCTATTGGATTTCCTATTGGATTCATAAATTCTTTTACCTTCTGAGTATCTTTAGAATTTATTAAAATATCAATATCATTTGGCTTCTCAACTAATCCATGGAAATTTAATAAAACAGATCCTCCAACTCCCCAGGTACAACCTATTTCATTTAATCCATACGCTATCTTATTTAATACTCTATTATTCATATCTCTCTCCACTATTATCTTTTTAATTTTTAATCAAAGAATGCTTTTGAATACTCTACAACTCCAGTTACTCCATTAAGTACTTTTGGAGTTAACTCTAAAACCATATAGACTTCATCTGGAACTTCAAAAGGAGCTTTAATTCCATAATCACTTGCTTTTTTAAAACCAAACTTAGGATAATAATTTTTATGACCTAATACTACTATAGATTTATATCCTAATTTTTTTGATTTTTCTATAGCTTCATTTATCAACTTCTTGCCTACCCCACTCTTTTGAAACTCAGGTAAAACGGCTAATGGTGCAAGTGCAAGAGTTTCTACTTTTTTCTCTTCACATTTTATAAATGCCTTTGTTAGAAGTATATGTCCAATTATTTTATTA
Organism: Clostridium sp. CTA-7; assembly: GCF_054768095.1. NCBI lineage: Bacteria > Bacillati > Bacillota > Clostridia > Eubacteriales > Clostridiaceae > Clostridium > Clostridium sp. CTA-7. The sequence continues at coordinate 25,431 of NZ_BAAAAV010000005.1, forward strand.
TTAACTTCTGCTAATAAAGATAATTCTTTTATAAACTCATCACTATGCCTTAACCTTTTAACTAAATTATGTTCATCATTATCCGTGAATTCTGCTGTTTTAAAACTTTTTTCAATTACTTTTTCTACTTCAACATAATCTTTCTCTATTTCCTGCCTTATAACTACCACAACTAATCACCTCTTAGTCAATATTAAATTTCTCTATCAATTCTATCTCTACTCCGTTAGGATCTTCTATAAATATAATTTCTTACTTAAATATCTCTTTTTATATTTTATTCTAGCATACTTACTAATTTTATTTATGACTTGATAATTTGTTATGCTTCCAACAACTCCAACAATAGGTAGTCCTTGAATAAACTTAGCCATTAATAATGTTTCTGACAACACTTCTGAAGCATTTTTAATTTCTGTATTTAAGTCATTATTTAATTCTTCATTTAAGTCTATTTTAGATCCTATTTTATCTAGATTTTCATTATATTCAATTTTCATATCTTCTTTTGCTAATGCTGCACAAATTAAATTTAATATATATACCTTTTCTTCTTCTTTTTCATAATTGAATCCATAACTTAATGCAATTTCATATACAGTTTTTAATATCATTGCTATAAATAATGGAATATCTGGTAATCCTATACCTAAAACTCCTAAACCAGCACCTTCTACAGTTGATATGGTAGAATTTATTAGTTTACTTTTCTTTCCTTGAGAGTCCATTAACTTTAAACTCTTTTTAGTAACTTTCTTTTCAATTGAATAATTGTTTATATCATGTTCTAATTGAATTTTATCTTTATCATATAACTTTTCAATATACTTGCTACCTTTTTCTAAAACTAGCTTAAATCCATTATAAAAAGCATTTTCTAATGTTAATTTTAGCTTATCAGGTATTTTTTCTTCTATTTTATTAGATATTGGAGCAAATTTATCTTTAATTATTTTACTTTCTTTTTTATGAATTATTTTCTTTTCCTTATTGTTTAATTTATTTATTTCCTTATTTATTATTTTTTTCATTATTATCTCACCTATCCTTTAGGATATTTTTTGGCTTTAAATTAATTATATACCTTTTGTTATTTTACTTATACGAATATATTTTTATTTATTTTCTATTATCTTAACAAATTTTGCTGAAGCCTGTGATAATGGAACACCTTTTAAAAAACATACTCCTATGCTTCGTCTTGGTATTTCTTCATTTAATTTTACTTCATACAATAGTCCTTTGTTTAAGTATTCACTAGAAAATTCTTTAGTTACACATGCTATCCCTAAATTTATCTTAGCAAATTCTAATAATAAATCATGAGATCCTAATTCAAATTCTGGAGAAATCTTTATTCCTTTAGATAACATGTACTTTTCTATATATTTTCTAGAGTTAGACTCAGGCTCAAGCAATATTAATGGAAATTTTGTTATTTCATTAATGCTTATTTGGTAAGATAATAAATTTTTATATTTCTCCCCACAAACAAAAATATCATGGATATCAATACAGGTCTTTAATTCTAAGCTAGGATCATCAATTGGAAAATTACAAATTGCAATATCAATGTCTCCTGATTTTAATATAGAACAAAGTTCCAATGTTGTACCATTAATAATTTTAAATTTAATATTAGGATATTTATTATGAAAGCTTTCTAAATATGGAAGTAAAAAATACCTGGAAATAGTATCCCCTACCCCTATTTTTAGCTCCCCTGTAGATAGGTTCTTAAGTTCTAGAATCTTTTCTTCACCTGTATTAATTAAATTAATAGCTGAGTTAACATATTCAAAAATAATTTTACCTTCGTTTGTTAATGTTGCTCCTTTAGTTGTTCTATTAAAAAGACGTATATCAAGCTCTCTTTCTAATTGCATTATTGACTGACTAACAGCTGGTTGTGTCATATAAAGTTCTTTTGCTGCCTTAGAAAAACTCTTACTTTTTCCTACATTCCAAAATACTTTGTACAAGTCTAATTTACTTATCATATAAGTACTCCTTATATATATTATTCAATCTATTTATTTTACTTATACCATTAAATTGGTGTATATTACAAGTAGATAGGTAAATTTAAACAAAATTTATTAGTTATAAGGAGAGATTATATTGGAAAGAATAGTTGGAACAGTTGTTAGAGGCCTTCGTTGCCCAATAATAAACCAAGGAGATAGCATAGAAGATATCGTTGTTGATAGCGTTTTAAAAGCTTCTGAAATAGAAGGATTCCAAATTAATGATAAAGATATAGTTACTGTAACAGAGTCAGTAGTTGCTCGTGCTCAAGGTAATTATGCTACTATAGAAAACATAGCAAAAGATGTTAAATCAAAATTTGGAGAAGATACAATAGGAGTAATATTCCCTATTTTAAGTCGTAACCGTTTTTCAATTTGTTTACGTGGTATTGCAAAGGGAGCTAAAAAAATTGTTTTAATGCTTAGTTATCCATCTGATGAAGTTGGCAATCACTTAGTTGATTTAGATATGCTTGATGAAAAAGGAGTTAATCCTTGGACAGATGTTTTAACAGAAAAGCAATTCCGTGATTTTTTTGGATATAATAAACATACTTTTACTGGTGTTGATTATATTGATTATTATAAATCCTTAGTTGAAGAATATGGTGTTGAATGTGAAGTTATATTCTCAAATAATCCTAAAACCATTTTAGATTATACAAAAAATGTTCTTACTTGTGATATACATACAAGATTTAGAACTAAAAAAATATTAAAATCAAATGGTGGAGAGAAGATTTATAGCCTTGACAACATACTATCAGAATCAATTGATGGAAGTGGATATAATGAAGATTATGGTTTACTTGGATCAAATAAATCAACTGAAGAAAAAGTTAAGCTTTTCCCTCGTAACTGTCAACCTATAGTTGATAAAATACAAACTATGCTTAAAGAAAAGACTGGCAAAACTGTTGAAGTTATGGTTTATGGAGATGGAGCTTTCAAAGATCCAGTAGGTAAGATATGGGAACTTGCTGATCCAGTTGTATCCCCAGCTTACACAGCAGGACTTAATGGTACACCTAATGAAGTAAAATTAAAATATCTTGCAGATAATAACTTTGCCGATTTAAGAGGTGAAGAACTTAAAGAAGCCATATCTGAATATATTAAAAATAAAGAGTCAGATCTTGTAGGTGCTATGGAATCACAAGGTACTACTCCTAGAAGACTTACTGATTTAATAGGTTCATTATCAGACTTAACTTCAGGAAGTGGAGATAAAGGTACTCCTATTATCTTTATACAAGGTTATTTTGATAACTATACAAAATAATTAGCTATTGTTTAATTATAACGTTATTCGTATAAATATAGGGAAAGTAGATAAATTTGTTTTTACACAAATTTATCTACTTTCCCTTTTATATAATGTATTTGTCATCTAAACATTCTACATGTTCTTAATTTATTAGTTTATATTTTAATTTAAATTTATTAATATTTTATTATTATCATCTAACTCTACTTCTTTTGCCATAGGAATTGCGATTGTATATTTTTTATTCTTATCTATAGGCTTTAGTGTAATACTAAATTCTTTAGTTTCTGGATTTTCTAATACAACTCCTTTATGTCCTTCTCCTTTACTTATATCATTCATATCTTCATCAAAAATTACTAAACTTGATAAATTATTATAATCATATAACCCATCTATATTCATATTAATTGTTGTAAACTTATCATTTGCATCAATATTAGTGATTATTACCTTATCCTCAGAATTTACTTTTATTTCATTTCCTATCAAATCCTCAATAGGTTGAAATGCTTTATTTTTATCAATATTTATATAATAACTAACTTTACTTAACGCATATCCTTTATCGAGCTCCTCTTTACTTGGATCCCTAGATACTATTTCTTCTTCCCTATTTATATTATATTCTGAATTAGCTGTACATATAAACAATGGAACATTTCTGCTATCTATCTCTCTTATAACTCTAAAATCTTCTTTCGTTGTTAATACCTCTATATAATTAGTATTACTTAAATCATCTAATATTCTAATTCTCGCTTCATAGTTTCCTTCTTTGTCATAATGTCCACCGTCAAACTTTGAAAGTAATACATTTCCCTTATCATCTTTAATAATATGTTTTAAATTACGTAATTCCAACCCTTCATTTGTACCATTTGAATCCTTTCCTTTTATAACTAAATTATTAGTTAATGGTGTCTTAACTAATTTATCTACCCAAACTTCTCCTCCTTCTACTTTTATGCTTTTATTTCCTTTATAAACTTCAGAATTTATTTCTTTTACTGTATTTATATTATAAATCCATGGCCCTTTCGCAATTACTTTTCCAGCTCTCTCAACCTCTCTAATTTCTAAATCTACTTTCAAGTTTTCTGGTAAATTAATATTAGATATATCTTCTATTAATACAATGACCCCTTTATTATCATCAATCTTTCTTATTTCATAGTACCCTCCTCTTGAACGTTCTCCATTAATATTAAGTCTGTAATTTAATACAAAGAAGTCATTTTCACTTTTATCACTTTCAAATCCTCTTAAAGCCTCTGACTCTACTATAAAACTTGCTATAAACTTATTATCGTCTATAGCTATTTCAGACAATGTAATTTTCACTCCATTCTTTTCTATAGATTTATTTATTACTTCACTTAACTCACTGTATTTTTCAGTTGAATATCCTATATTACTTTTATTGAAATAATCAAAAACTTTATTCACTACAGGAATTGCAGATACAAATTGAGGCTCAATTAGTCCTATTGAAGCAACTGTTGCTAAAGTTATTGCCGCAGCAATTGATACCTTTTTTATAATATTATTTTTATGTTGAGATTTCTTTTTTGATTTTCCTTTCTCTATTCCACTTATAATTGCCTCATCTAACCCTTCTGGAATTTTTATTAAATCTTTAACATTTTTATTCATACTAGATAACCTCCTTTTTCATATAACTTCTTAAAATCGTAAGTCCCTTGTTTAAATGGGTCTTTACAGTTCCTAATGGTAAATCTAAAACTCGAGATACTTCTTGTAATGTTAAATCATTAAAATACTTTAAAATAATTATATCTTTATACTTACTTTCTAACTTTTCTATTGCTTCAAGTATATAAAGTCTATTATCATTATCCTCTACCATTCCCCCTGCTTTATTTAGCAATTCATTTTGTTCTATACATATAACTTTTTGTCTTTCTTTGTACATATTTATTGATATGTTTATTACTATTTTTATTATCCATGTAGTAAAATACTTAGGTTCTCTTAATTTATTTATAGAAATATATGCTTTATATACAGTTTCTTGTACTATATCTAAAGCTGCTTCCTCCTCCTTAACATAAGCATAAGCTGTCCTATATAATCTCTCTTTATGTTCATTAATAAGAACCATAAAGGCATCATCATCACCATTTATTGCCTTCATAACTATTAGTTCATCTACCATATATGCCTTCTCCTTTATTTTATATCCGTTCAGTAATTACCTTACATCTATTAGACATAGTTTATATACAAATGGTTTTACTTTTTCGTAATTTATTTATATCTATTTCTCTATAAAATTATATACCATAGAAAGGCTAGGCACCTATAATGCCTAGCCTAATTTTTATTTATAAATAATTGAATCCACTAATTTACTTTTTCCTTAGAAACTCTTATAAAATACCTCATAAGAATGATTGAAACTAAACTAATTAAGCTACATATAATTAATCCATTTTCTAGTGATGAATTTGATGCAAAACCTATAATTGGATTAATAACTGCAGAAATAATACTTCCTAACATTGAATATATTGATAAAATAGTTGCTCTATTCTCTGAAGATATTGACTTGTTTTTTATATCTACTCCCATTGGTTCTATTAAAGCCATACTAGTTGCAGCTATACCAATACATAAAACGCTTCCTATTGGACTATCTATAAATATCAAAAATAAACAAGCTAAAAATATTAATCCCATTAAGAAATTTATTGATTTATTTTGGCCTAACTTATTACTTAACTTATAGGACTTTACCGAAATTAATCTCATAATTTGAATTATAACTAATAATATTCCAAAGTATTTTATATCTATTCCACTTTTAATATATTGCCCTTGATCCAAAAATACAGTTACACTTTGAACAACTTCAGTGATTAAAGCCAAACTAAATATAAATACTATAATATTTTTATTATTTAATACTATCTTAAAGCTTTCCTTTATATTCTCCCTTTCTTTAATTTCACTTTTAATATCCTTTAGAAATAAAGATGCCAAAAAAGCTAGTCCATAAGGAATAATAGTATAGTACGCAGCTGAATCAATAGATATATTAATAATAAATGTTGACATTACAGATGATAATAAAAACCCAATTGTAGAGAACCATCCATACCTAGCAAATATTCTCTCACTATTATCACCTTTATTTATAGATAAATATATTAATGCAGAATCACATCCAGACAATCCTGATATAGAAATTGAAAGTAGTATTCTTTCAAATAAAAACATCCAAAATGAATGCGCCTTAAAAAATATAATCTTAGATATAAAAAATATTAAATTTGACATTACTAAAGTTTTTTTATATCCAAATTTATCAGCAAAAACTCCCCAGGGTATTTCAAATAAAATTATTAAAATCATAGAAATAGATTCTATTAAAAATATTTGTGATAAGGATATACCCCTAGCCTCTCTAAATATTGTTGCAATTGGAGCATAAAATACAAAACCTTGTAAAAAAACTATAAGGTTCATTAAATATATATTTCTTTTATTATTCAATTTAACTTTCCTCCTAAATACATAACAAATAAACCTTTATAAAAAGGCTAAAAAATATAAATTTAGAATTTAAGTTAAATCGGTCTAAACATAAAGGCTTTTCCCTCCAATTATTTCATTATAATTTTATTATATCCTTATATTAAAAATAATAAATAGCTTATCTAAATTTTTACAAAAAAGAAAGTGGATTATAAAAATCCACTTTCTATTTAAGTATATCAACAGTATTTGCGTTAGCTGCTTTCCTTGCTGGAATAAAACTTGATGCAAGACCTATAACAATTGATATTCCTATTGCTAATAATCCTGTAAATAAGCTTGGAGTAATTACTAGCTTAAAGTACATTGAAATAATATTTGCTAATATTATTCCAAGAATATATCCTATTATGCCTCCCATAATAGTAATTACTATACCTTCTATTAAAAATTCTCTCCTAATATCTTTCTTCCTTGCCCCTAGAGCTCTTTTTATCCCTATTTCTCTAATTCTTTCTGAAACTGATGTATACATCATGTTCATAAGTCCTATTCCTGCAATAAATAAGGATATTCCTGCAACAGATGCAATAAACATAGTTATAGTATTAAGAACTCCTCCTAATAATTTAACTATTCCGCTAGTGTCAGTAATTTCATACTTTCCTTCTACCCTATTTCCTTCAATAGAATTTAATGTATTTTCTATTTCTTTTATACTAGCCTTTACATCAGCACCTTCTTTTAATGTTATTTTTAATGACTCTACTTTCTTTGAACCAGCAAAATATTTATTATATGTTTCCTTTGGAACTCTTATGTCTCCTCCCATATCGAAAAAGCTTATTTCATCTTCTGGTGGAGCCTTTTTAATACCAACTATCTCAAAGGCCATTCCATTTATAGTTGCTATTCCTCCTACTAATTCTTCTGGCTTATCAAAGCTATTTTTTAAAGTTTGTTCTGCAATTAAAATAACTCTCTTTTTAAGCATATTATCATTGCTAGTTAAATTTCTTCCCCATAATTCTTCACTCTTGTCAGTCTCTTCAACTGCTTTAGCTAATGCATTTATGTTTTTACCTCTTATTTCACATTGAATAAACTCACCAAAAGAGTTATTACTATACTGAAGCTCAACTGACTTTACAGAATCTAAAGCTTCAACTTCAGTTTTATGCTTGTTTTTAAAAAACTCCATGGTAGAAATGTCTTCATTAAAGGTTTTAGGATTAAAAGTAGCCATAAGAACAACAGCTCCATCTGTTTCTCCAGTAAATTCTTTAATGGTTTTATTTTTATAACCTTCTCCTAATGCTACTATTGTAATAACAGCTGCTATACCAATGATTATTCCTAGCATAGTTAATATAGATCTTTTTTTATTTCTATTTAGATTCCTTAAGGCAGCAAAAACTAATACTCTAAGCTTCATTATTATCTACCTCCTTAAGTTGTCCATCAAAAATCTCTACAATTCTTTTCGCCTTTCTTGCAACATTAATATCATGAGTAATTAAAATAATTGTTATTCCTTCTTCATTTAACTCGTTAAATATTCCAATTATCTCTTTTGAAGTTTTACTATCTAATGCTCCTGTAGGCTCATCAGCTATAATTATATCTGGATTATTTACTAAAGATCTAACTATGGATATTCTTTGTTGCTGTCCTCCAGATAATTGATTAGGATATTTATTTATCTTATCTAAAAGTTTTACTTTATCTAAAAGTTCACTTACTCTATCCTTTGTTTCTTTTATTCCTTTTCCCATGTATAACATAGGGAGCTCTATATTTTCTTTAATAGTTAATCTATCTATTAAGTTAAAATCCTGGAATACAAAGCCTATTTTTTCATTTCTTAAGTTACTAAGCAAATCGTCATTAAGGGTCCTTACTTCTTTTTCATTAAGTAAATAACTTCCTCCAAACTCTTTGTCTAAAAGTCCTAGTATTTTTATCATAGTAGATTTTCCTGAACCTGATGGTCCCATTATAGCTAAGAATTCACCTTTTTTAACTTCTAAATCTACATCTTTTAAAGCATGTAATTTTTCTTCGCCTGAAGAATAGTACTTGTTTATACCCTTCAGTTTTATCATATTATACTTCCTCCTTACTATCTTCTGAAGGATTTGTCAGTATTTTATCTCCTACTTTTAAGCTATCATTTTGAATTAAATAGTTATCATCTTCTAATTTAGCTACTATTTCAACCTTTTTATTAGTTTCACCCTCAACTAATTTAACATAAAGCTTTCCATCTTCTTCTATAACAGATTCTTTAGGAATTGTAATTTGCCCTGGATTTACTGTTAGTTCTACACTAAAACCTATCTTTATACTTTCATCTGGCTTTACGTAAAATTTATAAGAAGTTGATTTTTGATCAACTGACATAGTTGGAATTTCCTCAATTTTTGTTATTTTACCTAAAACCTTCTTGTTATTACTTACAACCTTTATTTCAACCTTATCATCAACTTTAAGCTTATCAACATCAAACTCTGATGCCTCTGAAGCTATTAATGGATCATTTGCTATTATTTTCATATATTCTTTTGTTGGATCTTCAGTATTTATATATACTGTCCCTGCAATTTCTGCTTTTACAGATTTTACAACCTTTGCATTTAAAGAATCTCTTTTAGATACAAGTTCATTTAAGTTTTCCTTTAAATCTTCTACCATACTTGCTGGATCTAGAGAAACACCATTTTGTTCTTGCATAGCTACTTGTCCTTGTTCTGCTGTTTTCGCTGGCATACCTGTTGTTTCTTGTTTTACTTCACCCAATTTACTTACTCTTTGCTTTTCTTTTTCAATTTTTGAATTTAAGGAATTGATTTGTCTATTTAATTCATCAACTTGATCTTGAACCATTTCATTATAGTAATTAAAAAGAACTGTATCCTTTTCTACATATTGTCCATCTTTAGCAAATACTTCATTTAATTCACCATTAGTTTTATCTAAAATTATTTTCTGCTCTTTGCTTATGATACTACTTCCCTTAAACTTTAAGCCACCAACATCTTCTACTTCAAAATAGTTAACTTGTTTTTTCTCTTTATCAGTGCCTGCTTTCATTTTATTCTTTACATATAAACCACAAGCAATAGTAGCAATTAAAGCTATTACAAATATAGTTACTCCTATTATTACCTTCTTTTTTTTCATAAAATCACCTCTAATATAATTACTTAAATAAAAAAGTGAACATATATAAGTTTACTTATTCCGTCGCTCCGCTCCAAGTTAACGCAAACTTGCATATGCCCACGTACAAACTGAAGATAAGGAAATTATAAAAATTTTATAACCTCCTATAATTAAATAGAGTAAACTTATAAAGATAAATTTACTCTATTAGTACTTAATTATTCTTTAATAAAATATATATCTTTCTTTTTGTATATAAAGAAAGCCATTAATCCTGGGAAAATTAAATTTAACGGTGTATATATATTAACACCAGCAGTTATTGCTCCATATACAATCGATAAAATTTGTGTGGCAAAGAATAGAATTACTCCTATAGATTTTCTACATAAAATTAATACTACTGATATAATTATTATTGCTGATGTAATAAGAGTTATTAGAATTTGTGCAGTAGTTACTTGAAGACCAGTTCCTGTTTCTGCTAGAATCTTATTTGTTTGATCTTTAAACAATAGATTTATTACTGATCCAAATAATAAAAAGAGATATACTATACCATACAATATAGACATAGTAATTATACCTGCCCCTAGCTTTTTCTTTTCTTGAATTTCTTCCATTATTATTCCCTCCATTTCCATTAATACACCTTTTTATACTACTACTTCCACTAAATAAAAGCAATTTTCTACGCCTTAAGTTTTCCTTAAATTTCCTTGCTTAAGTATCTTTATCTCTTTTAATTTCCATTATATTTAGGTAAAGCTATTTTAAACTCACTACCAAAGCCTTCTTTAGAAATTAATATTATTTTACCTTTATGAAGTCCGATAATTTTTTTAGTAATAGCTAAACCAAGTCCACTTCCTCCACTTGATTCTCTTGCACTATCTCCTCTTACAAATTCCTCAAAAACATTATTTTGTAAACTATCACTAATTCCTATACCATTATCGCTGATTATAATTTCTATTTCTTCTCTGCTATTATTTAACCCAATAAATAAAGTTGTATCTCTTTTATTATACTTTAGTGAATTAGTAATTAAGTTTCCAATCGCTCTTTCTAACTCTTTAGAATCAAAATAACAATAAATAGGTGCTTCTTGAATATCTATTTCTAAATTAAATTCTGCATCTTCAATTTCTCCATAATAAAGTGCCACTACACTCCTCAAAAATTCGCACATATCTTTTCTTTCCATATGCAGTTTATAATCAACATTATCTAATTTAGTAAATAAGAATAACTCATTTATTAAATAGTTTAATCTTAATGTTTTATTATAGATATAATTTAAATATATATTTTTCTCATTATCATCTTGCACAGTTCCATCATTTAAAGCTTTTGAATACCCCATTATAGATGTGATTGGTGTTTTAATATCATGAGCTATATCTCTTATCATATCCTTCTTACTTTTTTCTATTTTTTCTTTATTTTCATTAGCTATCTTAATTTCTTCTACCATATAGTTAAAGCTATCCTTTATTCCATCTATTTCTTTATATCCTTTAAAATCCAGCCTTACCGATAGATTTCCTTCTCTCATTTTCTCTAATCCTAAATTTATTTCATTTAAAATTTCTCTAATTCTTCTTATATATCTATAATAAATTCCCCATAGAGCTACTATTATAAAGACTACTGCTAAAACTATTGAATATCTTAAAGTTTCAGCAACTCTTCTTCCTAAACTCTTTTCTTTAAATTGTTCCTTTAAAAAAAAGTCACCATTAGGTATTTTAACTATATATAAATTATTCTCTTCTCTATATACCTTTGCATCATAAAATTTTTCTTCTTTCTTTAGCTGTTCTTCATATGAAGTAACAATATTTAATAGGCAATAATCATTTATATTATCTTTCTTTTCTCCAATTACATTAATAACCTTATTATTTTCTATAACTTCTATCCATCCACCTACTTCTACAATTCCTTCAATATTAAGATCTTTATAATCTTTAACAAAAAACTCTTCCTCCATCAATATTTCTTCTTCTTTTGTTAAAGGGATTCTAGATGCAATTCCCCAAATTGAAATAAAAATAAATAATATTAAAGCCATAATAAAAACTATTATTGTATAAACATAATTGATAATAAAAATTCTACTTAAACTTCTACTTTTGAATAAATTATTTATCTTCAAATCTATAACCTATTCCTCGTATTGTTTTTATGTATTTATTAGCTTTATCATCATCTTCTATTTTATCTCTTAAATTGCTTATATGAACCATTATTACATTATCATCATAGAGATAATCTTCGTTCCAAACATTTTCAAATATTGTTTGTTTAGTTAAAACCCTGTTTCTATTTTCCATAAATAATTCTAACATTTTAAACTCTTTTAAAGTTAATGTAATTTCTTTTCCATCTTTAGTTAAAATAATTTTTTCTTTATCTAATATTAAATCTCTACTTTTTATAATTTTTTCAACACTATCTTCCACATTTAAAGAATAACACCTTCTTAGCTGAGCATTAACTCTAGCTATTAACTCTAGTGGTTCAAAAGGCTTTGTTATATAATCATCAGCTCCTACATCCAATCCTAAAACCTTATCATAATTTTCACATTTAGCAGATATAATTATTATTGGTATATTGCTTGTACTCCTAATTTTCTTTATTAAAGAATACCCATCTATTCCTGGCATCATTAAATCCATAATTACTAAATTAATTTTTTCTAATTTTAAAACATTTAAAGCTTCATTTCCTTCATATGCTTTAAATATAGAATAGCCTTTATTTCTTAAATACAGGTCAATCAAATCTACAATTTCTTTTTCATCATCAACTATTAATATATTTATCATATATGTCCCCCTATGATTTATAATTAAAACCTTCTCATATTATAATACAGTATTATCTATATTAAATAAAATACTTAATAACCAAATTATTTTTACAATATTTTACTTATGTAATTTACCTTTCATAAATACTATACTATAATTATTATTGTATATATATTACTTTGGAGGATAAAATGGGTAAAAAGGTTGAGAAGAATAAGAAACAAAAAAAAGGTTATTTAAATGAAAACGTTATTTTAGTCCTTGGTGTTATATTTTTTAGCCTACTCCTTATAGGTATTTCAAAATTTATATTTAAAAGTGGTTTCTTACCTGACAAATATAATGGAAATATGAAATATTATAATGCAGTTGTTAAAGAAGTATTAAGTGAGGACTTAGCAAAAGATCCTTTCCTAGAAAATGTTGAAGTTGGATTTCAAAAAGTACTTGTTGAAGTTTCATCTGGCCCTTACTCTAAAACTTTACAAGAAATAGAGAATCCAATAAGTAGACTATATAACTTAAAGGTAAAAGAGGGAACAAAAGTTATAATTGGAGTGTCTGAAAAAAATGGAACTACTCAATTTAATTTATATAGCTATGATAGAAGCAATATGATTTATTTGTTAGTAGCAATATTTATACTTTCAGTTGTAGCAATAGGTGGAGTTAAAGGCGTTAAGTCCTTGATTGCACTAATATTTACTTTAATATGTTGTGTATATTTGATGGTTCCTTTAATGTTAAGGGGAGTAAATCCTATAATGGCTGGAATAATTATGAGCACACTTAGCATAGTTATCACTCTTATATTAGTTTCTGGTTTCAATAAAAAGACACTAACTGCTATTTTAGGTACTATTTCTGGTGTTGTTATTTCTGGGATAATAGCTTACATTTTTGGTGCATTAACAAACCTTTCTGGTTTAAATATGAGTGAAGCTGAAAGTTTAATGTATATTGCTGAAGATACAGGTTTAAAAATCAGAGGAATAATGTTTACAGGGATTCTAGTAGCTACTCTTGGTGCTGTTATGGATATTGCTATGTCAATTGCATCCTCTATATTTGAAATTCATAAAGTAAATAGCAAAATAAGTTTTAATGATTTATTTAAAAGTGCTATGAATATTGGTAAGGATACGATTGGAACAATGACAAACACCTTAATTTTAGCTTTTGCTGGAGGATCACTAAGTATTTTAATTTTAGTATTCTCAGCTAATATGCCTTTTAATAAAATGATAAATTTAGATCTTTTAGGTATTGAGATTATTCAAGGCTTATCTGGTAGTATTGGAATAGTTTTAGCAGTACCAATTACTGCACTTATAGGATGTTATTTATGTAAAAATCAAATTAAATTTAGAAAATAAGATACAAGTTATACCTCTATAAATAATAAATACTATATTAAGCTACATTTTAATAATATTTTTTCAGTACCTTATGGAAAAGCTAATATAGACAACTTATATTAGGAGGGAACTAAAATGGATAATAATAAACATAGAAGAAAAGATCGTCCTAAATCAAATGCTGAACTTAGAAAAATGTATTCAGAATCTGGCTCTGAAATTGGTATTGAGAATGGGAAAAAGAAAGGTGCTCACTCTAACGGTAAAAAGTTCACTAAAAGATCAAAGTTATCACATAATAAATAACATTAATATGCTAATTTATCATATGATAACTTTATAAAAATAACCCTGTTCCAATTAACAGGGTTATTTCTCATTACTTTAAAAAATTAATTTTATTAATTAATTTCTATCTTTACAAATTTCTTTTTACCTATTTTTAATACATCTCCAGAAAATAAATTTATATTCAAATCATTTATTTTTTCTCCATTAATTTGAACTCCACCTTGTTCTACAAGTCTAGTAAATTCTTTTTTACTCGGAACATACTTTTCTTCTATTAATTTAGAAGTAATATCCTTCAACAAATTATTTTCTACACTTAAGCTAGGAATATTATCTGGTATTTCTTTTTTAGCAAATGCTGAATTATAAAATTCTATTGCTTCATTTAAAGCCTCTTCTGAGTGATATAATTTTGTTATTATTTTAGCTAATTCTAATTTAACATCTTTTGGATTTTTGCCATTAATTAGTTCATTCTTTATTTTATCTATTCTATCTGGATGCTCATCTGTAGCTAGCTCAAAGTATTTTATAATTAAATTATCTGGAACTTCCATTATTTTTTTAAACATTGTATTAGCAGGTTCATTTACACCAATGTAGTTCCCAAGACTTTTACTCATTTTTTCAATACCATCTAATCCTTCTAAAATAGGCATAAACATTGATATTTGTTGTTCTTGTCCCATAGTTTTTTGAAGAGTTCTTCCCATTAAAATATTAAAGGTTTGATCTGTTCCTCCAAGTTCTATATCAGACTTTAAAGCAATTGAATCATAAGCTTGCATCAAAGGATAGAAAAATTCATGAATTCCTATTGGAATATTATTTTTATACCTTTTTTGAAAATCATCTCTTTCTAATATACGAGCAACGGTAGTAGTTGCAGCTAAATTTAAAACTTTGTCAAAAGTTAATTTTGAAAGCCACTCACTATTAAAACGAACTTCCGTTTTATTTTTATCTAAAACTTTAAATATTTGCTCCTTATAAGTTTCAGCATTATTTAAAACCTCTTCATCAGTTAATGCCTTCCTTCCTTTTGCCTTTCCTGTTGGATCTCCTATTTTACCTGTAAAATCTCCAATAACTATTACCGCTTTATGGCCTAGATCTTGCATTTGTTTAATTTTACGTAAAACAACAGCATGACCAAGATGAATATCCGGTGCACTTGGATCAAGTCCTAACTTAATAATTAATGATTCATTATTTTTTTCAGCTTTTTCTAGCTTTTTTCTTAATTCTTCTTCATTAACTATTGTGTCTACTCCCTTTTTAATAATTTTCATTTGCTCTTCAATTGTTTTTTTCATCTAAAACACTCCTCTTATATTATTTAAAATATAAGCAAGTTCTATAAGACTAACTTTGTAAAAGCTACTTGATAAAAGTATCTGAACCAAGATAAGTATTTTTAAAAACAAAAAACTCCCGTCCCTTATATCAAAAGGACGAGAGATAAATCTTCGTGTTACCACCTTAAGTTCATAGACAATTCACATTGCCTACCTTTTCGAGTACTCCATTATTACCCAGGTAATACTCTAGCACTATAACGTGTGCAAGGAATACGTCACAGCCTACTAAACCTTAAAAGTCATTTGGTGTGAAGCTCAAAGATGTATTCATAATTAGCTTATCTTGCGCCTCTCATCAACCGGTTACTTTCTGTAAGCTTTACTAACTACTACTTGTTCTTATCACAGCTTTTAATTATCTTATACTCCGAATTATAAACATTTATAAATCTTCGTTATGCTTATTGATTAATATGGATTATATATCTTATTTGCTTTATTGTCAATATTTTTTAAAAATTCAATTAACTAATAATCAATTTTTAACTTTATAGTTCTATCTTTTTTATTTATATCTATAGCTTTGTTATTTACAACAAAAAACTTTTTCCCATCTCCAATATATAGTTGCCTTCTCATAAATATAAAATTCCTATAATCTTCTCCTAGAAAATTCTTCATATTGCTTTTATGAGTAGATGCTTCTAATGAAACAACACCATCATAAGGAATTATTTCATATGGTAAATACTTATCAAACCATATTCTCTTATACTTACTCCAGTAAGATATATCTACTATTTCTTTTTGATCATCATATTTTAATTCTTCTATAAATAAATTATCATTTACCCAAGTATCTTTAATATTACTCTTAATATCAATATTTAAAGCTTCGCTAAAATTTGCTGATGCTATAACTATCTTAGCCTTATTAAATTCATCTATGGCTAAGTCCTTTAGAACAAAGTTTTCAACTATTCTAATACCATTATTTATAGTTTCCTTTTCATCATGTACAACTACACCCATTCTCTCAATATTTCTACCTTCTATATCAGGCCTAAAATATATACCTTCATTAAAAAAGCTTCCATCATTTTTTTGAATAGCCTTAATCTTTTCTTCATCATTAGAAATTACTGAATAATCTAGATTTATAGCTAAAGGACTAACTCTCAAATTATTTACTATAAAGCTTACTTCATCTATTTGAATTTCATTATTTTCTGGCTCTATATTCTTAATCTTAACTATCTTAGATGAATCTATATCTACAGTTATCTCTTTAGCTTCGCCTTCCTCTGTAATTTCTAATGTAAAATCCTTTTTATTTTCTCCTATTTTAAATGTCCATACACTTAATGTATCTCCATTTTTATCTTTTTCACTAAATGCACTTGAACCTGATACAAAATCACCCTCTAAAATTCTTATATCAGATTTAGGTTTAGTAGAATCATATTCTTCAGGCGGCTCATCTGTTGGTAAAAATCTATCTGCATAAGTAATACTTCCTCTCATAAAAACAGAAATATACTTATTATCATAAACAATTGCTTCTATTGTTACTTTTTTACCGTTACTAAATTCTACTGATTTATTAACCTCTTGAAGTTCTCCTTTATTATTAAGCTTTTTTACGTAACTATTATAAGAAAAATAATCATCATGTCCCATTAACTTTTTTATCATTGCAGAAACTATACTTAAATTAAAAATAAACATAAATGCTATAAATATCAAAGCTATTTTTATATATTTATTATTTAAATTTAGTTTCTTTTTATTCTCTCTTTTTGCATCACCTAATGCTTCTTTCATTAAATTTTCAAATTGCGGTGGAGCTTTTAAATCCTTTTCTTTCAGACTATTTAATTCTTTATCTAAATCCATCATTTACGTCACCACCTATAATTTTTCTTATTCTATTAATTCCTTTATTAATTCTGGATTTAACTGTACCTAAGGGAATTTTCATAATTGTTGCAATTTCATCATAAGAATAATCTAAATAATATCTAAGCCTAATAACTTCCTTTTGATTTTCATTTAAATTTTCTATAAGAGATTTTAGATAAATTTTATCTTCTGACTCCTTAAAAGTATTTTCTTCTGATATATTTTCTAAATCAACCTCTTCATACCTCTTCCTCTTTGATAGTTCATTTTTGCATAAATTAACTAGTATTGTTTTACTCCAACTATAAAAAGAATCAAGCTTTTTAAGCTTTGGAATTTCTTTATATAAAACTACTATCATCTCTTGTAATATATCTAAGGCATCATGTTTATTTTTCATATATACATAAGCTAATTTATAATAGTTATCTTTTTCACTCATAATTAGTCTTAAAAGAGCTTCTTTATCCCCATTTATAGCTTTCTTAACCTCAAGCTCCAATCCTCTTCCCCCTTTAACCTTGTCCCTTAAATTCTAAGTATATAACTAAGAGTTTTATATAGATAAAAAAGTTCCCTTCTCTTCGTAATTATTTTAGTGAATTTATATAATCGATAGGTCTATATATTACGCTGTCTTCTCCTAAATAAAGATCTCCATTCTTTACTCCTCCTAGTGGATAAGGTAACTTATTATATGCATTTATAATTTTTCCTTTTCCTTTATATAAAACTACATGTCCTGGAGTAAAAATTAAATCTCCAGGTTGTATATCTTCTTTATCAACTTCATATTCTTGCAATGTTTCTTCTTGATCATAAGTTGAATATCCGATTTCAACTCCTGTTAATTCTTTATATATCCAATAAGTTAATCCAGAGCAATCGAAGGCTTGATTTCCTATATATGTTTCTCTCTTTAATGGATAATAACTTTCTCCATAGTATCCTATTAATTCATCAAGCCTTTCACCAGTCATAATCTCACCTTTTCCACCCCATACGTATTGAAAACCTATTTTTTCTTCTGCTAATTCAATAACTTTATTTACTACTTCCTTGTCTTCTTCTGTCATATTTATTCCTTCATTTTTATACTTATTTCTTGAGTTTAAATTAACTACTAATCTAATACTTACTAATATCAATATAATAATAAGTATTGAAATTATTATCCTACTTTTATTTAATTTTCTTCTCAATATACACACCCCCTAATTACTATTTTTACCATTATATAATTTAATTTTATCTTGTTTTTCTTAATTTTAATAATTAAGTTTTAATTACAAAATAAGCAAAAGGACATGCTATTCATTTATAATATGTCCTTTTGCTTATATAATATTTAAATCATATTATCAATTCTATTTATTAAATAATTTATTAAAGTATTTTATCATTTTATTTTTTTCATATCTTTATATATATCATTTAATAATAAAGGCATTTCTTTACTATCTCCTGTTATAATCATCCAAATAGCCACCAAGGGCAACATTAATATTAAGAATAGTTTATTAAATAAACTCATAATCACTGCCTCCTATTTTTATGTTATAAAAAATAATATTTTAAAATTGTTTGTTTATTTTTCATTCTTAATAAGTAGGCTTATACCAGATAAAACACATATAAATGTAATAAACCCAAGCATTAACCAATTCATATTCAACCAAAACTCCCCACCTAATATTATATCTGGAGATGTGTTAAATTCATCTGAGTAAATTGCAATATTCCAAAATAATTTAGTTGATATTATTAAAGAAATAATGCTCAATACAAATATACTTATGTTTAAAAATTTTCCTTTCATATTTATTAACTCCTCTCATAAAAATATTAACTATGGAAAAATCTAATAAAAATATTTAGAAATAAGTATTTGAATAATAATTAATTGTAAGTATTAACTCCCATTTTATATTTCCTAAAGCTTAAAACAACTTTACTAATAATGAAAGATGTCATATAAGGAAATGAAATTGCAAAAGTCAAAAAGTGAGCTAATTGATACGGAGGTCTACTCCATATATCATATTTACTTCCCATTGATATTAATGGCTTTAAAAAAAATTCTAGTATTTCATTCGGTAGAGCTTCTATAAGTCCCATCAGCATCATAAATATTAGCGAAATAATAGCAATTACTATGTTCATAGACAATTCAACTTTTTTGTGTTCACCATTAAGAGCTATAAAAATCCATGTACTTATGAATACGAAACATGCAAATAGTATTACAAGTATATAACCAAAAAAATCTAAAAAACTTGTAGTTATTATAAAATATATTAGAAAAAAACTAGATAATGGTACTATTCCTAACAAAAAAACATAACCTGCGACACTAATTTCTCTTTGCTTTACTACATTTTTAGCATTGAACCAAGCAACATAAATTATAATTCCAGTTAACAATATTAAAATAAAATTTGATAAACCTAAAATCCCCATATTTCCCACTCTACCTTTCATTAATTCTGCTTATAATACATTAATTTATATATATAATTTTACCTATATTGGTAATTATTTTCAACTTTATCTGTATTTTATATTGATTTACTTTTTCTCTCTTTATAGAAACTTAAATCTAATATAAATTACAATAACAAGTTCAACTATTTCTTTTATTATCACCTATTAGACGCATATGATTGCCTTTGATTTACTTATATTATGTTAAACTTAATATATAGAAAAGACTATTTTGTAAATTAACTAAATTCTTAAAAGCATAACAGAGTTATTTTCTTTATTAAGAAGCATTAATATTCTTAAGCCAAGAAAGGAGGAAAGGATGACATATGAAAATAAAAAATAAAACTTACATTGTAATAGGTGTAATCATTAGTGTACTAATCTTATCGTCTTATATCTATGAAAAGATAACAGAACCATTTTCTTCAAAAAGACCTACTGTAAATATTAAGTATCAAGGAAATAAACTTTATACAAAATCAGGAGATGAAAATTGGTTTAATCCTAAATTCGGTGGTAATTCTATAATGAGGGGTAGTCCTTATGAAATAGGAAAAGAAATGGATACTTTTTATGCAAACCCTGGAGATACTATTGAAGTTTCATTTTCTTTAAAACCTAAGGAAGTATATATTGTAAATTTGGAAGACAAGCCTAGAAAAGATTGTGATGAAAAGAAGTTAGGCTCATCAAATAAGTACTCAATTGAGCTGCCAAGTGAGAAGGGTGAGTATATTATTGAAATATATGGTCGTTGGGATAGCACTCATACCTCTTCTAATATATTTAAAGTAACTATTCAATAATATATAATTAAAATAATAATTAAAGAAATTAAAGTATTGTTATAAAAAGAACAGTGTATAAACTTTGTATAATAAGCATAGCTATCTATCATATTAGTGATAGATAGCTATGTTTCCTTTTTATTTAAAAACAAACTTATCTGATTTGAAAATTATTTTATCAAGCCTTTTCTATATGCCGTAAGTAACATCTTTAAGTCTCTTATTTGCCTTTTTAGCTCTAACCCAATATCAGTATCTTTAACTCTTCTTCTTTCTAAATTTTTTTCTACCACAGTAATTGTAGAAAGAATATCTTTTTCATTTACTATAGCATCTTCTATTGAGTCAAAGGGTTCGTGAGCGACTAACTGAAATCCATATGAATTATATATAAGAGTGTATCCAGCTATTCCTGTATGACTTCTGTATGCTTTAGCAAATCCACCATCTATTACTATAAGTTTACCATTTGCTTTTATAGGACTTTCTCCGCTTTTATTTTTAACAGGTACATGTCCATTAATTATTCTTCCCTCATTGGAGTTAATTCCAAACTCTTCAAGAATTGTATTACATACTGCTTCATCATCTCTCCATTTATAATATGGATTCTTATATTCCTTATGTGTAGTTTTATCATCTATAAAATATCTTTCAAATGTAGTCATTTGTTCTTTACCAAAAAGTGATGAATTAGAGCCCGTCCATAGATACCACATTATATCCATTCCATATTCTCTTTCCTTAGTATCTCTTTTACTAAAGTACCCTTCTCTTGCTAAGGATTCAAGCTTTTCTAAAAGAATTTTTCCACTATATTCTTTTCCTTGTATAGTCATACTTTTAAAGGTTTTATCCTTATTTAAAGGTATACATCCATGTAATAAAAGACTATCATTATATTTTAAATAAACGCTTCCTTTTTCAAAAAGAAAAGAGATATGCCTTTGTAATTTCTCACTATTAATAAAAGAAGACTCTAGTTTTTCAATTAAAATCTCTTCATCCCTTGTAAGCTTAAATGGATTTCCTTTATCTATAGTAGGAAAATTTTTATCATTAAGTTCATATATATTATTATTTAATTTAATAATTCCCTTATCATAATCTATATTATTTAATAATAACCTATGTTTCATTTTAAATTCTGGATTTCTTTCTATTACTTCATTTTCAAGTTTAAATTGAATAATAGTTATAGCTTTATGCATTTTAGCTATTAAATCTATCTCAAAATTATTATAGCTACTTTTATCATTTAATTTAGGAATAAAATTTTTACATGGATCATCTTTGTAATACTTAAGTGCAAAGGTTGCTAATGGCAATATGTTAATTCCGTAAATGTCTTCTATTATATCTAAATTTGAATATCTAGCTGAAATCCTTAAAACATTAGCTGTACATACTCTTGAACCTGATGCCGCTCCCATCCAAAGTATGTCATGATTTCCCCATTGTATATCAACTGAATGATAATTTATAAGTGTATCTAAAATTATATCTGGCCTTGGCCCTCTATCATATATATCTCCTAATATATGAAGTCTATCAATAACTAATCTTTGTATAAGCTTAGCTAGTGCAATTATAAATTCATTTGCCCTATCAATATCAATAATTGTAGTAATTATCTTATCATAATACTTTTGTTTGTCTATTCCATTTACTTGTTCATGTAATAACTCTTCTATGACATAAGTAAAATCTTTTGGCAGTGCCTTTCTCACTTTTGACCTTGTATACTTAGATGACGCATATCTGCATAATTCAATAAGCCTATATAAGGTTATTTTGTACCAGTCACCAATATTTTTTTCTTCTTTTAAAACTATTTCTAATTTTTGTTCTGGATAATAAACTAAAGTTGCAAGGCTTTTCTTTTCACTGTCCATTAATGTATTTCCAAATATATCTTCTATTTTTCTTTTAACTGTCCCAGATCCATTTTTCAAAACATGAATGAAAGGCTCATATTCTCCATGTATATCACTTAAAAAGTGCTCTGTTCCTTTTGGTAAATTTAAAATTGCTTCTAAATTAATGATTTCTGTAGCCGATTCTGCAATGCTTTGATATTGTTTTGATAATAATCTTAAATAAGTTTGCCTTGATATATCTTCTATTAGTATATTTTCATCATCAACTTCCTCATTATATCTATCCATTCAAAATCCTCCTATACATTTAACTTTATTATATAATAATTTCAGTAACTATTGTAAATTTTATAAAAATATAGTTAGATTAAAATGAGCTGTTGAAAATTAAACAGCTCATTTTAATTATTA
Source organism: Clostridium sp. CTA-7 (assembly GCF_054768095.1). Taxonomy (NCBI): domain Bacteria; kingdom Bacillati; phylum Bacillota; class Clostridia; order Eubacteriales; family Clostridiaceae; genus Clostridium; species Clostridium sp. CTA-7. The sequence continues at coordinate 48,634 of NZ_BAAAAV010000005.1, forward strand.
ATCACTTTGTATTTATTTATTACGATATCGACATGGATCATAATTAAATACTGCTTCAAAATTATAATAGTTACATCCATCAAATGCTAATAGAGGTAATATATCAATTTTACCTGGCTTCAAACATTTTTTAGGAACGAATAATATTCCTGCATTTAAAATATAATAGTTTCCAAGAATACCTCTCACTTTGCTACACCTTTTATTATAGTTAGGGCCTATATACTTGACACTAACAGCTCCACAACTCTTTGATGATGATGCTAAAAAATATTGAACTTTTCCTGGATATACGTATATCACTTTATTTTTGGATTCAATATGCATTTCTAATTTACAATTAGCTTGAAGTAATGTTTTATTCTCACATGACCATTTTTCTTCATCTTCTTCCATAGATGCCTTTGCTTCATCATTTATATCTTCAACCAACTCTAAACTTTCGTCCCCATTTTCAGTCTCAATAGCTATATTAAAGTCATTTTCAGTCTCAATAGCTATATTAAAGTCATCTTCACTATATTCAGTCTCAATAGCTATATTAAAGTCATCTTCACTATATAATGTTTCCATTAATTATATCCTCCCATTACTATAGAATCATTTTATAATAAAATTTCAAATCCTATACTAAGCCCACAATATAATATGCTATTTTATTTAAATCTAGCATATTAATTAACTTTAAATATAGTTTTTATTCATTAAATAAAAACTACTGCATTATGCAAAACAGACATCTTAAATGCCAATTTAAGATGTCTGAATACTTACGGCCTATAATTTATTTATTACAACATTTACATGGGTCAAAAGTAAATACTACATCAAACTTAAATTTATTACATCCATCAAATGCTTCAAAAGGTAATACATCAATTTCACCAGGTTGTAAATCTTTCTTAGGAATAAATAGAATTCCTGCATTTAGTATGAAATAAGTTCCAAGGCTTCCGCAAACCTTTTTAAATTTTGGATTAAATCCATGTCCAATAAATTTAACCTTAATTTGTCCACAACATTTTGATGAAGTTGCTAAAAAATATTGAGCTGTTCTTGGACATACATATATTATTTTATTTTTAGGCTTAACGTGGATCTCTGATTTACAATTAGCTTCAAGTCGAGTGTGTTTAGAATCTGGACATCTATCTTCTTTATCTTCCATTTCTTCTTCACATTTAATTTTGTGTGCTTCTTTTTTTGTAGGTCTAGTTTTCTTTACATATTCCCACATTTCTTTTTCATCTTCACTCATTCCTATTTGTTTTTCTGAATCTTCTTCCAATTCTAAATGCTCTTTTACATATTCCATTTCGCTAACTGTATCTAGTTCAGTTTCATCATATAGTATTCTCATTAATTATATCCTCCCATTATTAAAGAATTACCCTTATAATATAATTCTTAATATTTTATTAGATATAATATCCTATGTTTATCTACTTAATCTGACACATTAATAGTTCTAATTTTTAATGATTTCACTAAAAATTCTTATAAATATTTATTTATATATATAATTCTCCCTTAAACACTACAACTGCCTCACCACTTAACTCTACTCTGTTATTTTCTAATACTTTTATTAAAATTTCTCCACCTCTATTTGAACATTGATAAGATAACATTTCACTTTTATTTAATATGCTACTCCAATAACTTGCTAATAGAGTATGTACTGATCCTGTAACTGGGTCCTCATTTATTCCTGCCCAAGGATTAAAGTATCTTGATATAAAATCGTATTTTTTTCTACCTTTACAAGTAACCCCTATTCCTTTTACATTAGTATTAAAACTTAACACTTTTAGTTTTTCGAAGTTTGGTTGTAAATTAATTATTTCCTCTTCGCTTTCTAGTTCTATAACAAGTTTTCTTGTTTTTTCACCTATTATAGCTTTAAAATATTTTTTTATTCCCATAGCTTTTAAAATATCTTCTGTTAATTCAAAATTTAAAGGCTTGTCTATTGGAAAGTCTAAACCTATCTTCTCATTTTCCCTTTTAGCAATAAGAGTTCCACTTTTGGTTTGATACTTTATTTCTTGCCCACTTATGTTGAATTCATCAAATAGTACCTTTGAAGTTGCTATAGTTGCATGTCCACATAAATCTACTTCTACTTCAGGAGTAAACCATCTTAAGGAAAAGAAACTACAACTATTTACATCAGAACACTCTAATGGTTTAACAAATGCTGTTTCTGACAAATTCATTTCCTGTGCAATACTCCTCATCAAATCATCATTTATATCTTCTTCTAAAATACAAACTGCTGCTGGATTTCCTTTAAAAGCTTTATTTGTAAATGCATCAACTTGATATATCTTAATTTCCTTATTCATATTACTCCTCCAGATAATTTTACTTTTAATAATTAAATCTACTTTACATTATATATTCTTTGAATGAATTAATATTTAAAATAATAATTTAAATATATCACTAAACTCTGCTACTTTTGAAGAAAAATTTTACAACTAAATATAAATAGAAGTGGATTCAATAATATGAACCCACTAAACTTGAAGCTTTCAATTAAAAACTCATAATTTAAATAACTTTTTATAAACAATATCTATTAATTCTTCTTCACTTATCTCCTCTATAGTTGATATTTCTACCATTCTATTAGGCGAAACTATAAAATATTGATGACCATGCTCGTTCATATAAACTTTAATATCCTTAGGTAAATTAGTTTCTTTTTCTATATATTTCACATTAATTTTATTTGCAAAATTAATTCTTTTATTAAAGTTATATCTAACTGCCCATTGGTATTTGCTTTCAAATAAGCTATAGCTTAAATGAATCTCCTCCCCTGAATTACTATAATATAAATAAGATGCTAAAAGGCTCTTTTCCTCACCTAAAAATACTTCTTCATCTTTATCTTTATCATTGAAATCTCTAAGACTTAATATATAATTATCCTCATTTAATTTTTCATTACTTCTATAAGTTCTTGCTAATACGCTTGAAAAAATAATATTTGATATTGTAATAAAAAATACCAATGTTATTATTGTATATGCTCCAATAATTATCCACTTATTATTTTTGTAATTTTTATTTTTTATAAAATTTATTATATAGTTAGATAAAATTCCTAATAATAACATAACAATTATTAACTTTATTACCCATAAATCTGATGTTATAGTAAAACCTATTATCATCGCTATAATTATTGCTAATTCAACTTTGTAAATTATTCTTTTTACTAAGACACCGACTTCAAAATCATAAGATACCTTTTTATTTCTTTTTAAACTATTTCTTCCTTTAATATCAAATATAATAAATCTAATTAATCCTATAAATTCATGTATAGTAAAAAGCATTACAATTAATAGGCTTCCTAGAACTAACGTGCTTGCTAAAAAATGTGCATCTGAATCTCCAATAGTTATAATATATTGAATATATAGAAGACTTATTAAAGTTATTAGGTTTAAACAAACATATTTCAATGAAGCTTTACGGATAGTATTAAACTTCTCACCTTCATCAGTATGAATATCTATTCTACTTTCTTCACTTTCACTACAGTAAATTTGTATCTTTTCTCTTTCGCAGACAAATTCCCATCCAGCTTCCTTACAGTATTCTCTGTAGCCTAAAGCTTTATCACTATCTTTTCCATCAAAAAAAGATATACTATCCATTATATCAACTGAATACTTTACTACCTTAAATTCACTTTTCTTAAACTTCAGTAACATTCCAGTTATACTTTCTAACCTCCATCCCTTTAATGCCATACTTTCTAAATATTTTTCCAAAGATTTATATTCATACGGTAAAAAGTTATATATTACCCATTTGCTATCCCTAAACATCATAACTATCTCCCCCTAAAAGCAATTTACCATCTTCAACCAAAGTAATTAAACGACTATATTCTTCCTTTAATGTATTTATGCCTTTATCTGTAATAATATAGCTTCTCTTTCTCCCAATTACTTCAGTTTCCCGAATCATACCCTCCTTTTCAAATTTTCCGAGTAAAGCATATAAAGTTCCTGGCCCTACTCTAACACGACCATTAGATATTTCATCTACACTAGTCATAATATCCACACCACATCTCTCTTGTAGCAAAGACATTAAAATATAATACATTGGTTCAGTTAAATTCTGAAACTGTTCTCTTGCCATCTGAAATCACCCCTAACATCGATACTCGATATTGTTAACAAAATACAATATAACTATTGGATAATCTTACTTTTATTGTAATATCGAGTATCAATATTGTCAATATATTTAATAGGTTTTATTTTTATTAAACCCAAATATATAATACCTTCAATACTTTGCTTCACAGTCTCTAAAATCAAAAAAGTTCTTCAATTAAACTGAAGAACTTTTTTAATATTATTTATTATCTAAGGGTAAAGAGCTTAAACTCACCTTGTTTTTATCATCTTTTGAGTTTTTATATTTGTCCTTTTCTTTTACAACATCATTTAATTCTATATAAGAGTTAGTTATTTTTGATGAATACTCATCAAATATTACATCTTCATTAGAAAAATCATCATTTATTTTTAATTTATCTAAATCTCTGTTCATACCTAATGCTGTATTTCTATTGAAATTATTATCTGATAAATTTTCAGATTTTTTAAGTTGTAACTCATCTAATATATTTTTAATCATTAATAACACCTCCATATTTCTATAACAGTATTATTTGTAAGTTTATATTAATTTATTTAACTATTTGCAAATCATCTTTATATAGCCTTTTAAAAGATAACATTATCCATATTATTATTAGTAATGCATATATTACAATTACTACTCCTACCAATTCTGACATAAATATAAAGTTAATATTACTTACAATTACTACAACTGGATATAAATAAATATACTTTATCGCCTTATCTTCATATTCTATTCCTAGATAACTATTATATTTTTCAGATAAAATTTGTGAAGTTCCTTCTAAAAGCTTTAACATACTTAAAAATTCTAAAATACTGCCTATATTAAACAATATTGTATTTAAAATTATATTATTAGATGAGGTTTCTATACTCATAAATGGTAATATAAAAGTTATAAAAGCAATAAATGCTTTTATATTGTTTAATTTCAATGATATATTAAGTGAGATATTATCATGTTCAATTAATATTTCCTTTATTCCTGAGCATATAATTAATATTCCAATAAAATTTGGTAAAAGCTTAATTGATCCTAAATTGAAGTGAAAAGTTGTAAAAAACATACCCCAAAATATCTTTTTATATCCATTTATCATTTTATATTTCCCCCTTACTTCTTAGATATTTGTATATATCATAAAAGTTAAAGTTAGGATTATAATTTATATTGTGTATTCTTTTTTTATATTCTTTTTCACTTCTATCTTTAAAATAAATAACTGGTTTTATATCATAACTATAAAGCTTTCTTTCTAGATCATCTGTACAATAAAATTGTGAAGTAAAATATAAATGCTCATTTTTATTATAAATTGTATTCATAGAATCCATACTTCCTAGCTTGTCTATATTAAAATCAAACAAATCTTTGGTATCCTCAAATAATGATGAATAAACATGGGATACTCTTATATAATCAGTAACCCAAAACATACTTCTATTATTACCATCACTTGATCCCTCTACTCCTGAATTTTGTAATGGGGTTTCCTCATTATTATATTTATAAAGTATTATTTTTCCTAAATCTACATCCATAGTAAGACCATCATTAAAAGTTATAGTTGCTTCACTTAACATGATATTATTAGATAAATCATATCCATAGTTTTGTGAGTTTAAGTTCAGAAAAACTGTATGAACACCATATCTTCCATGATTTTCAATGTTATCATTACTATAATTATAAAACCTCATCAATCCTCCTGAGTTATTTTCACTTGCATAAAAATTCAATTTGGGTTCCTCTTTAAAGGTTATAGATGATACTTTTCTTTTATCTTCTCTATTTGATATGTATTTTAGTTCAATATCATAACCTAAAGTAGAGAGAGAATCACCATTTTCTATAATTTCAACTTCTTTATAATTTTTCAAAAATACAGGCTTGTCTAACTTCAACTTACCTAAAATTAAAAGTGCCATCAAAAAAGATATAACTATTAATGTAGTAGAAATCTTTAAATCTTTATCAATATTTTTCATTTTATCCCCCTAAATACCTAGCCTAAATAATAGTCTCAAATTAATTATACACTAAATTTACAAATTATCCTTTAATTGTACTATAATATTAAAAAAACTAAATACTCTTTTAAATATACTATAATATCATAGACTTTTTACCTTTTTATGGTATATGATTAAAGTATAGTTAATGAACAATCGTATTATATTTGAGAAGATTATTCTATTAGGAGGCGGTTTAATTGAGAAAAATTAGTAGGATATTAATGTTAATTATCGTTATCATATTGGCAGTTTTAGGTTTATTTAATATTATAAATTCTAAAATTGCAATACCAATTATATTGATAATATTAGGTATATTGAATGTATCAAATGGATATTCCTCATATATTAATGATAAAAAAGGAGAATCTATTTTATTAATTTCAAGTGGATTATTCATAGTATTTGTTTCTATATATACAACATTTTTTAGGAATCTATAAATATAGTTTTCTTAAATTACGAAATAAAACCCCAACAAATCAAATTGTTGGAGTTTTTACTGTTATGCTTATATATTATGCTGCATCTACATCATTTTCCTTCATCGCTTCTAATTCTTCTTTATCTTCTCTTAAAACTACATTTAGAACTAATGCTGTTATTGTTCCTGTTGATATACCTGATGCAAAAATCATTTTTAATGCCTCTGGTAATTGTGAAATAAATTCTGGTCTAAATGTTACTCCAAGTCCTAAGCCAATTGATGTAGCTATTATTAAAAGATTACGTTCATTTATTTTAACTTTACTTAATGTTTTAATTCCTGCTGCTGCAACTGTTCCAAACATAACTATTCCAACACCACCTAAAACAGGTTGAGGAATGCCGTTTACTATTGCTGCAAGCTTAGGTAGGAATCCTAAAATAACTAGTATAATACCTGCCATTACAGCTACATAACGACTAGCTACTTTAGTTAATGGTATTAGCCCAACGTTTTGACTAAAGGTTGTATTTGGTAATGTACCTACAACTCCACCTATCATACTTCCAATCCCATCAGATAATACGCCTGCTCCAATGCGTTTTTCATTCATATCTACTTCTGAAACTTCCCCAATTGCCTTTAAACATCCTACGGTTTCTATTGCTGTTACAAAATATGCTGGAATAAATGCAATAAGTGCTTTTAAATCAAAAGTTACACCATATTCAAATATCTTAGGTATTGAAATCCAGCTTGCTTCCTTAACTGCTGTAAAGTCTACTAATCCTAAAGGAATACATACAATATATCCAACTAACATTCCTATAAGTATAGATGCACTACTAAGCATACCTTTCCCATAACGGTTTAATAATAATGTTCCAATAAGTACAAGCATTGAAATTGATATATTTTTTATGCTACCATAATCTGATGCTCCAACTCCTCCTGCAGCCCAATCAATTGATACTGGTAATAATGTTAATCCGATTAAACATACCACTGTACCAGTGACTAATGGTGGAAATAATTTCATTAATGGTCTTATAAAATAGCTAAGAATTACCTCAAAGATAGCTCCTAGAATTGTAGCTCCTATTATTCCTGGAAGTCCTAATACTGATCCAACTGTAATAGACGGTGAAACAAATGTAAAATCTGTTCCCATTATACAAGCTACTTTAGATCCTACTGGTCCTACTCCTCTAGCTTGTATTATAGTTGCAAGACCTGCTGCAAGTATTGATGCGCTTATTAAAGCTGTTCCTGTTTTAGCATCAAAGCCTAAAGCACTAGATATAACTAGTGGAACAACTATTATCCCACCAAAAGCAGCAAATATATGTTGAATTCCAAATAATATCTTTTCTAATATTGATGGATTATCATCAACTCCATATACTAAGTTAATTTCATCTGTTGTTTTTACTTTATCCATAACCTTATCCTCCATTTTTAAGTAATAAAAAACACCTCGCAATCGAGGTGTTGTCCTTAAAAACAGAAGTAAGCCTATAAATTTATATAAAAATTTATTTATACTAATATCCTTTTTAAATACACTACCTCGTAGTCTGCCTATTTACGGTTAGCAGGTAGAAACTTTCGGTCCATATTACCGACGATATACGAGTTTATTCATAATTTATATTGGTATTATACACAAACATTAATATTATTTCAACTTTTAATTGTTTGTAGTAGCATATATAGTTTTTAAAAATATATAGTTTAGAAATTCAATTAAAATAATAACGTAGATAAAATTTCAATGAAAAAAGGTATTATTTCTCATAAATTAGTGCGAAATAATACCTTTTTCCATAAATCTATATTCATCTATACTAAATAAAATATTTGATACTATTAATATTAAAGAACAAATCCATATTGACTTTACTCCTAGCCTTGTAGTTAAAATCCCACCTAAGGATGCACCAAATAAAAATGAAAATATTACTATTATATATCTAAAAGACCTTGAAGATGCACTTTTATCTTTTTTAATTATAGCTAGATAAGCTGATTGAGAAGCAACTCTTAAATTTCCTGTACACATAGTTGTGCTATAAGGAGAATCTACTAGCCTTCTAAATGATGATATTTGTACTGATGAAACAAATGCTATTGTAGTTGTTACAAATATATGTGGTATAGTAGTTGGTATAAATCCAACTATAAAAAGTACAACTGCTTCAATAATTAAAATAAACTTTTCGGCCTTTGTAGATTCCTCATAATTATTTATAGATCTTTCTCTTATTATTTCAGTCACTAAAACTCCAGCTACAAATGCTAAAATTGGCAGTGCTGCCATGAATACATCTTTATAGTTTCTCTTAGTAATTGCAAGTGCAACTAGTACTATATTCCCAGTCTCAGCATTTGCAAATACTCCACCTCTACATATAAATGTGTACGCATCTAAAAATCCACCTACTGCTGCAAGAAGTATTCCTAATCTTAATGATTCAGATGTTTTTTTATGAATTGGTATTCTTCTTCTTATTTTATATATGATATTTTTAGTAATAACTTCTTTTATATGCAATTAAAAGCCCCCTTTAGTACTATTACTATTTGCTACAATAAAATTATAACTCTTATGATTTTTAAATGAACAATATTTTTAATTACTATGCTCCAACTATATTTTTAACCCATTTCTTTTGTTTATATCTTCTAAAACCTAAAATAAATTTATAAATTTCTTCTAATGTTATCATTGCATAAACATAATATATAGGTAGTCCTAAAATTATTCCCCCTAAAAAAGCAAGTGGTATTCCAACACACCATACTCCTGTAATGTCTAAAAGAAGTGATGCCTTTGTATCTCCGCCACTTCTAAGTACGCCTACAATGTTAACTAAATTAAACATTCTAAATGGCAAGTAGCATATAAATACATTTAAACACTTAGTTATATTAGAAGCTACATTATCTGGAACAGAGAATAATCTAATTAAAGGAGTTCTTATCATAAAACATACAATCCCCATAAATAAAGTTAATATCATTTGCAATACAAAAAAGTTTTTAGCATGTTTTTCTGCTTCTTTTAGTTTATTAGCTCCAAGTTCATTACCTAAAATAACTGCAGTAGCAGTGCTTAAGCCTTGGAATATAACAATACATATTTGTTCAACATTTTGAGTTATTGTTATTGAAGCAACTGCTTCATCTCCCATTCTTCCATAAACTAATGAATACATAGTAACTCCAAGACCCCACATAAACTCATTAGCTATAACAGGTGATACAGTAACAAAATACTTCTTGATAAATTCCTTATCAAAATTAACAAGTTCCTTTAATTTGGCAGCTGCTGGTCCTTTGCTTATATACACAATTGATAATATTGATATACATTCAACTAATCTAGCAATAACTGTAGCAATGGCTGCACCTTCTACTCCAAGCTTTGGTGCTCCAAAATTACCAAATATAAGTGCATAATTTAATATAACATTAACACCAATAGAAATTATACTTATAAAAACAGGCGCCTTAACTTTATTAGTTGCTCTTAAAAGCGATATATAACAATTTGTAATTGCAGTTAAAGGATAACTTAAAGCTACTATAGCTAAATAAGCTGCTCCAACCTTTATTGTGCTTTCACTTGGAGTAAAAATCCTCATAACAGCTTTAGGTATAAATAATCCTGCTAACATAAAAATAATTGCTCCTAAAAGCCCTATGATAAGAGATATCCCTAAAACTCTTCTAATATTTTTTATATCCTTTTTTCCCCAATACTGAGCAGTCAATATTGAAGATCCGCTAACAATACCAAATAACAATAAAGTAAAAACAAAAAACACTTTGTTTGCAAGACCAACTGCTGCTATAGTACTTTGACCTAAAGTTCCAATCATCATTGTATCTACAAGATTTAAAGTTGTATTAAGAAGAGCTTGCACAGCTATTGGAATTCCAATAGCTATGGTCTTCCTTAAAAACTTTTTATCATTAAATAAATCATTTAAATATGTCATTACCATTTAATCCATCCTCCCGCCAATAATTTATTTTTTCATTATAAAAAGCGTACCCTTAGGTACACTTTTATAAAGATTAAATACATTTATATTCTTAGCATAGATTGTATATTAAAAATTTAAATATACAATCTATGCTTATTAAAATCATAAAAATCTATTTATCAATTCTTCATATTAAATCTATATTATATAATTATATCACACTTTAATTCACATATAATATAATTTAAACCTTGAATTTTAAAATCATTTCATTAAGATCCTGTGCAAGCTCTGCTTGTCCTTGAGCTACATTCGCAACTTGCTCCATTGCCTTAGTTGACTCATTTACACTTCCATATATTCCATCTAAATTTTCTGATGATTTTTGTGACATCTCTGCCATGTTTTGAACTGCTTCACTAACTTGATTTATTGTTGCTGAAATTTCTTCAGTCATTGAAGCTAATTCTTCAGATATATTGCTTACAAAGTTTCCATCATTCTCATATTCTTCTCCAATTTCTACGAAAGTTTCAAATTGTGGACTAATATTTTCATTCATAAATCTTAATAACTTATTACTATTTTCTGATAAGTTATTAAAAGCTTCATGTACCTTGTCTATAGTAGCCTTAACATTTTTTACAGCGACAGAGGATTGTTCTGCTAGTACTCTTACTTCGTCTGCAACCACCGCAAAGCCTTTTCCTTGTTCTCCTGCTCTTGCTGCCTCTATAGCTGCATTAAGTGCAAGTAAATTTGTTTGCCCTGCTATATTTTCAATGGAATCTGCCATAATTTTAATATCATTAACAACTTTTCCTTGTTCTATATTCTTTAGAACATCTTTTTCTATTTCAATGTAAATTTCGTTTGTATTTTCTTTTGCAATTTTACTATCCTTCTTAACTTTAGTGGCTCTATTTTTTATTTCAATTGCATTATTACTTCCATCAACTGATTTACTTGATAATATAGAAACACTTGAATCGACTTCTTGTACTGATGCAGATATCTCCTCTGCAGTAGCACTACTTTCCTGTGCTGCTGAATTAATTTCCTTCGTTAAGTCATTTATAATTTCAAGCTTTGAAGTCATCTCTTCAACTGTTGCTGATAATTCTTCACTTGAAGCACTCATATCTTGAGAGCTATTCATTATTCCTTTTATCATTAAGCTAATATTTTCTTGTGCTTTATTTAAACTTTGTCCTATTTCGCCAAATTCATCATTATTTTCTATTACCATAGGAGTTGATAAATCATAATTAGATAGCCTATTAGATAATTCTTTTATAATATTTAAAGATTTTTTTATTGTTTTTTGAATTGTAATTCCCAATATACTTGATATTATAATTAAGAAGATAAGAATAACTACAATTAATTTAATTGCGCTATAAAAAGTAGAAGTACTATCATTTATAGATTCTAATGCCCACTCGTCGTTTAATTTAAGTAATTTATCTAATTCGCTTCTCATATCATTTCTTGTATTTATGACATCAAATACCTTACCTGCAGCTTCATCATTTTTTTTATTTTTAGCTAATTCTATGTAATCTAATCTAACTTCTCTATACACATTTAACTTTTCCTGAAATTGATTAAAAATTTCCCTTTCAGTATCGTCATCAATAGTAGTTTCATAAATATCAATTTGATCATTAACTTCTTTTGATAATTTGTCATTTTCTTCAGATAATTTTTTTATTTCATTTTCATCTTTAGAACTTATTATTAATTCAGTGTTCTTAAAAATATTTAATTGATCTTTATCTATTTTACTAATTGAATTCATCGCCTTAATGGTATTATAGTATAAATACTGAGCTGATTTATTAATTTCATTCATGTTTCTTATACCTATAATTCCAATAGTTACTGTTGAAAAAATAGTAACTAAAAAATAAATTACTAATCGTGTAGATAATTTTAGGTTTTTATAAAATTTCATTGGTTTTCCTCCTAATTCTTTAAATCATTTGTTTGTATCTATTATTTAATATCGATATTATAATTGTAAAGTTTAAAAACTTCTACTTAATTGTGATAAATATGTAAAATAGATAAACTAACTAATAAATTTTAAAAATAGTAGTAAATTTACTACTATTTTTTTTGAAATTTAATTATTATACTCCTCTACTTTCCAGATCGTAATGGGCTATATCAAAATAAATTTGATATAGCCCATTATTATATCTATTATCTACATTAGTTTTTTAACCTTATTCTAATAACTAAAGCTCTTCTCCATTTGAATCAATAACTTTTTTGTACCAATCAAAGCTCTTTTTCTTACTTCTCTTTAAGCTTCCATTCCCATCATTATCTCTATCTACATAAATAAATCCATAACGTTTCTTCATTTCCCCAGTTCCTGCACTTACTAAGTCAATGCATCCCCAAGTTGTGTATCCAAGTAAGTCAACTCCATCAAGCTCAACTGCATCTTTCATAGCTTTTATATGCTCTCTTAAATAAGCAATTCTATAGTCATCTTCAACATATCCATTTTCGTCTGGTATATCTACTGCACCAAGTCCATTTTCTACAATGAATAATGGTTTTTGATATCTATCATATAATGAATTTAAAGTTATTCTAAGTCCAAGTGGATCAATTTGCCATCCCCATTCACTTTCCTCTAAATTAGGATTTTTAAGTGAAGCAAATATATTTCCTGCTGTTAACTTGTTAACCTCAGGATCTGAGCTTGCACATCTTGAAGAATAGTAAGAAAATGATATGAAATCTACAGTATATTTCTTTAATATTTCTGCATCTTCATCTTCCATCTTAATATTAATACCTTTTCTCTCTAATTCCCTTAAAGCATATGATGGATAAGCTCCTCTTGATTGAACATCTATAAAGAAATAGTTTTCTCTATTTTTATTCATCGCTTCAAAAACATCACCTGGTTTACAAGTATATGCATATGTGTCTCCAGCAGCTAACATACAACCAACCATATTGTTTGGATCAACTTCATGAGCAATCTTTGTAGCTAAAGCACTTGCAACTAATTCATGATGAGCTGCTTGATACTTAACTTCCTCTTTATTTTCCCCTTCTTCAAAGCATATACCAGCCCCCATAAATGGTGCATGAAGTATCATATTAATTTCATTAAATGTTAGCCAATACTTAACAAGTCCTTTATATCTATTGAAAATAACTTTGCAAAGACGTTCATAGAATTCTATCATCTTTCTATTTCTCCATGCACCATACTTTTCAACTAAGTTCATTGGACAGTCAAAATGGGTAATTGTAACTAACGGCTCAATACCATACTTATGACACTCTTTAAATAAATCTTCATAGAACTTAAGACCTTCTTCATTTGGAGTTTCATCATCTCCATTTGGGAAAATCCTGCTCCAAGCAATTGAACATCTATAAGTTTTAAATCCCATTTCTCCAAGTAATCTTATATCTTCTTTATAGTTATGATACATATCTATAGCTTCTTTTGCTGGATAGAAATGCTCATCATCAAAATCAAACATCTTCATCTCTCCAGCTATAATAGGAAATCTATCTTTGCCTATTGGTACTAAGTCAACATTTGCAAGACCTCTTCCCCCCTGATTATATCCGCCTTCACATTGGTTTGCAGCAGTAGCTCCACCCCATAAAAAATCTTCTCTAAATCCCATTTTTCATCTTCCTTTCTTATTTGTAATAACTCGTTATTACATTATTTATAATCTTTTAATTAATAACTGTTAATAATCCACTATTTTGCTTAACTTATTTTTTCTGCTTCTATAAAAATCAAGATACTCTGAACTATTTGTAATTATGGTAGGATTATATGAAAATACTAATGTATTTTTAAAAACTCTTATTAATAAAAAAGACCCATTTACATGCAAAATAGTCCCAACCTAAAAGTTGATTATTTTACATGTAAATAGGTCTAGCTTGTAGTAAACAATCACCATCCAATTTACTATAGCTTTATTATAGGATACTATCTTATTATTGTCAACGCTTTCACCATTAGATTTAAGGGCTGTTAATTTTTAATATTTCTAAATGAATTTTCCTAGATGTCTTTGTATAAATACTTTTATTCTACTCTTTTACTACAAAAGTACTACAGATTATAAGACTCTGTAGTACTTTTGTAGTATTTACCTAAGCTCCAATCAAATCTCTTACAAATTGTGTCTTAGGACTATTTTTTATCTTATCAGGAGTTCCCATTTGAATTATTTCTCCATTATCCATAACTATTACCTCTGTTCCAAGCTTTAAAGCCTCTTTAATATCGTGAGTTACAAACACAATTGTCATATTAAATTCTTTATGAATTTTTAATATTTCTTCTTGAAGAGATTTTCTTGTAATTTCATCTACTGCACCAAAGGGTTCATCCATAAGAAGTATATCTGGGTATGCAGCTAAAGCTCTTGCAATTCCTATCCTTTGCCTTTGTCCCCCTGAAAGTTCCCCAGGGTATCTTTTTAATACTTCATCTTCCATTCCAACTGTTTTTATTAATTTCTTTACTCTTTCCTCTATTTCAATTTTATTAGTTTTAGTTAAATTTAATACATAGCTTATATTTTTAGCTATATTCATATGTGGAAATAAACCAACTCCTTGAATAACATACCCAATGTTTCTTCTTAAATTTATTTGATCTAAATTTGAGATATTTTTCCCATCAATATAAACTTCTCCTTTATTTGGGAAAATCAATCCATTAATTAATTTTAAAACAGTAGTTTTTCCACATCCTGAAGTTCCTATAATAGTTATAAATTCTCCCTTTTGTATTTGTAAATTGAAATTATCTAATATTATATTTTCTCCATAACTTTTAGAAACACCTTTAAACTCAATCATTATATCTTTTACCATAGCTAATCCCTCTTGTTTTATTTTAATAATCCCTTACTTGTTAAAAATTCCTTTGCTACTTCTCTTTCATCTTTTTTATTTGTTTCTACCTCATAATTCAGCTTTGCCATTTCACTATCATTTATAATATTGTCCATCTTCATTAAAACTTCTTCAAGTTCTTTATATTTCTCTAACGTATCATTACGTACTACAGTTCCACAATAATATGTTTGATAAAAATTCTTATCATCTTTAAGCACTACTACATCTGAATTAGATAATTGACCATCTGTAGTAAAAACATTCATCACGTCTATATCTTTTGAGTTTATAGCTTTATATTTTAAACCTATGTCCATATCTGATGCAGATTTAAATTTTAAATCATAGGCTCTACACAGTGCATTATAACCATCGTCTCTTTCATAAAAATCATATTCCGCTCCAAAATTTAATTCAGGTGCATGATCTTTTAAATCTGAATATGTTTTTATATTATATTTTTCAGCGATATCCTTTCTAATAACAAGGCCATAGGTATTATTAAACCCATATAATCCAACCCATTTTAACTTATATTCATTGTCATATTTTTCAGATAATTCCTTATACAAAGTTTCATCATCTGGTATTCCCTCCTCTTTTAGTACAAAACTCCATCCTGTTCCTGTATATTCTGGATATAAATCAAAATCACCTTTAAGTAATGCTGGATGAATATTACTTGTTCCACCTCCAACACCCTTAGTTATTTCTACTTTCAAATCTGTATTTTCTTCAATAAGCAAAGATATCATTTCACCTAATATTAATTGCTCTGTCATTGGCTTTGTTGCGATTTTAATAGTTCCATTCCCTTTAGATTTAGAGCACCCAGCAAGACTTACTAGAATTATGGATATAACTATAAATGAAACTTTTTTCAAATATCTTTTAGCCATTATTCTAACCTCCATTTTCTTTTAATTATTTTTTCAATAGTCCCTATTATAAAATCTATAAATAAGGCTAAAACTGCAATAAGTAAGCTTCCTGCAATAGTCATAGTTGAGTTATTTGTTGTTATCCCCCTATAAATTGCAACTCCAAGGCCTCCTGCTCCAATAAAGGATGATATTCCTCCTAATGCAATAGTCATTACAACCATATTTCTAAATCCAGACAACACTACTGGAGTAGCCAGTGGCAGTTTAACTTTATAAAGTATTTGAATCTTAGTGCTTCCCATACCTTTAGCTGATTCTATAATTGATGAATCTATATTATTTATTCCTGTATAAGTATTTCTCACCATTGGAAGTAATGCATATACTGAAAGTGCTATTATAGCTGTGGTGTTTCCTATTCCTGAAAATGGTATTAAAAATCCAAGAAATGATATAGATGGTATTGTATAAACAAAATTAGTTATTGCTATTACAAAAGATGATGTTTTTTTATACTCACTTATAAATACTCCAAGAGCTAGTCCCACTGTTGCTGCTATGATAATTGAAATGCCTGAAATCTTTAGATGCTCTAAAGTAAGCTTTAAAAAGAAATCACTTCTTTCAATATACAACTTAACTAATTCTTCAATCATAAATTTCCTCCATTTATTTAGTAAAATTTTTTATAATCATTATATTTTTATTATCATTAGAAACTTTCCTCTCATTTTTATATGATAAAAATATAAAATATATTACTAATTAAGTTAGTATACAGAAAAAGGACCTACAGTTTTAGTAGACCCTTTTAAATTACATTAACATATACATCTTTTTCTCTTTTTTCCCACTCTACCCATATTTATTATTTTTTCTATACTATCCTTGGCAATAGGTACTTTACAGCTAGTTTTTCCCATATCTACTTCAACTTTTCCTATATTAATAGCAACTTCTAGTGCCTTAGTATTCAATTCTGTTATATAAGCTCCGGCACTAATTACAAATCCATTCATAATGTATTTAACTCTATTTCTCTGCTTATGAATATTTTTAGATATACATTCTAGAAGTTCCTCTATTTCAGTTAAATTAATTTCATTACTAATTGATATATAATTACTGTATGTACTCCATCCGCAGGTAGCTATCATCTCATTCTCTGAGTTTATCCACTCTTTTGCAAGCTCTACTGCAAATTTGCTTTCCGCTGCAACCCTAGCCACTGTATACTCTGAAGTAGCATAACAATTTGATTTTTTAACCCAATCTTCTAATAGGTCCTTAGTAGTATTCTTTGGATTTATAGACAATCCAGCTAAATACATAGCATCATAATTTCCTGTATTATAAAGCTCCTTAACTAAATCATCATCATTTTTTATATATTTAACTAACTTTTTCATGTCTGTTATTTTAACACCAAATAAAGGCTCACAAATTCCATGATTCATCAATGTTTTTTTAGTTTGATCTGTTCCAAGCTCTTTAAGTTTTTCCATTACCTCATTTAATTTCATATGTTTTCTCCTATAAAATAGTTTTTACTACTATCATCTTAATTTATATTATTATCTTATATTTTATCACATTTTACTTTTATTACATTGCTATTTTATTAATTCTATATGCTATAATAATAAAAACTATAGTAGTTAACTTATAAGAAAGGAAACAAATGATGGAAAAATATATTTCAAATATAAAAACTCCTAAGATAAGTATTGCTCCAATGGTAGATAAATCCCATAGGCATTTTAGATATTTTTCTAGACTTCTAACTAAAGATGCCCTACTTTATACAGAAATGGCTACAGCACAATCAATAATAAAAGGCGATAGAGATAAGATTCTTTACTTTAGAAAAGAAGAAGGTCCTGTTGCTCTTCAAATAGCAGCTTCTAATCCTAAAGATGCTTATAAGGCAGTTAAATTAGCTGATGATTATAATTATAGTGAGATTAACTTAAATTGTGGTTGCCCATCAGATAGAGTTTCAGGTAACTTAATGGGGGCTGCTCTAATGTCATCTAAAGAGTTAGTTTATGAAATACTTTCTGCAATGAAAGAAGCAACAAATAAGCCTATTACTATAAAACATAGAATAGGAATAGATGGAACAGGTGTAATAGATGATCCTAAGTCTAAAATAATAATGGATGGATATGAAGATTTATTAGAATTTTTAGATACCGTATCTAAAGCAAAACCTGATAGATACACTATTCATGCACGTTCTGCTATATTAAAAGGACTAAGTCCAAAGGATAATAGAGAAATACCACCTCTTGACTATAATATGGTCTATAAACTAAAAAAAGAATTCGATTATCTGAATA
The DNA here is from genome assembly GCF_054768095.1 of Clostridium sp. CTA-7. Taxonomy (NCBI): domain Bacteria; kingdom Bacillati; phylum Bacillota; class Clostridia; order Eubacteriales; family Clostridiaceae; genus Clostridium; species Clostridium sp. CTA-7. The sequence goes on from NZ_BAAAAV010000005.1 coordinate 67,381, forward strand.
TAGAAATCAATGGTGGCTTTAAAACTTTAAATTCAATTAAAGGAGCTCTAGAAAAAGTAGATGGAGTAATGATAGGAAGAGCCTCTTATGAAGATTGTTACCTTTTAGCTAACTTCCATAAACTTTATGAAGATAATCAAAACATAAAAACTATTTCAAGAGGAGAAATTATTAAAGCTTATACTCCATATATTTTAGAAGAACTTGAAAAAGGTAGTAGTGTCCATGCTTTAATTGCTCCACTTCAAAGTTTATTTCAAGGTCAAAAAGGAAGTAAAAAATATAAGCAGCTATTATCCTCTTCTAATGTAAAAAAAGAAAATATAGCAGAAATACTTAATAATATTCTTGAAATAATGCCTCAATCAATTTTATGGGAAAATAATTAAAGTATCTTAATTAGATGAGAGTAGATTTTATATCATACTCTCTTTTTTATTTATTTAATTTAAAGATCTACTTTTGAAATTTTCTCCTCCCCAATGGCACATTTCATTTAGAATTGGCATAAGAGACCATCCTCTTTCTGATAAGAAGTATTCTACTTTAGGAGGAATTTGACTATACTCTTTACGTATTATTATATTATCATTTTCAAGTTCCTTTAATTGACTACTTAGCATCTTATGAGTAATACCCTTAATGGACTTCTTTAGCTCTCCGTATCTCATAACTTCACATTTAGATAACCAAAACATTATAACCATTTTCCATTTGCCACCAATTATAGATAATGTATATTCAAAAGGTTCTGTGTTAACTTCTATTTTTTTATCCATTTCATTACTCTCCTTTTGGTAAGTATCTTACTTTAAAGTGCATACTATTTTTTTTACTATATCTATATAATAATGTATATAGACAATATTTTCAAAATAAAATAAATCACTAAGGGGGAACATATTATGAATACTATTAAAGAAATTAGACCTGAAGATTTAAATGAAAGTGCATTTCAATTAATAGGTAATGACTGGATGCTTATTACAGCTGAAAAGGAAGGTAAAGTTAATACGATGACTGCTTCCTGGGGTAGTTTTGGCATTATGTGGGGGAAAAACGTTGTTTCTATAGTTCTAAGACCTCAACGCTTTACTAAAGAGTTTATAGATGCTTCTTCTACATTTTCACTTACATTCTTTGATAATAGCTTTAGAAAAGATCTAAACTACTTAGGAACTGTATCTGGACGAGATGAAGATAAGCTTTCTAAAACTAATTTAACAGTAAGCTACTTAGAGGACACGCCTTACTTTGAAGAAGCTAAACTGACTATTATATGTAAGAAGTTATATGCTCAAAATCTTGAACCTGAGTGTTTTATAGAAAAAGAACTAGATAAAAAATGGTATCCTCAAAAAGACTATCATACTCTTTATATAGCTGAAGTTGAAAAAATATTTATAAAAGAAGAGTAGATAAAAAACAAACTATTACTATAAAAGTTTAATATAGTAATAGTTTGTTTTTATATAAAATGTGTTTAATATCTATCAGATTTATCTCTAAAAATATTATTTTTACTAAAATTAATATTCATTTATTAATCTTAATTTTTGTATTCTTCCAAGCGATTTCATAGTTTCTTGAATTATATATCCCATTATCATTAAAGCTATTATTGGTCCAATACTAAGCTTAGCCCCTAATAGAATTCCTATAACTAAAAATGATAAATCAAACATATATCTTACATATACTAATTTAATATTAAACTTATTAACTAAAGCTAAAACTAAAGCCTCATAAGGTCCTCTTCCAAAATTAGCATAAGTATATACTCCTAGTCCCACCCCTAAACAAATTAAACCAATTAAAAGTAATGCTATATTAACAGCCATATTATTACTTCTAAACCCATGAGCAATAAAGTAATCAGTTGATACTCCAACTATAAAAGGATTTACTATTGTACCGATATTTATTTGACTACGATCCATTACTAATACAATAGCTAACATAATAGCTGAGGTCAACATTGATGCTTGACCTAAAGTTATATTCAACACCTGTGATATTCCAGTCCATAATAAGGTAATTGGATCTACCCCTAAACCTGAATTTACTGCAATTGATACACCAAGACTTACTAATATAGAACCTAAAACAACCATTAACAATTTAAATCCCTTCATAGGTATACTCTCCTTTGATTTATCTTTTGTAAAATTGATTTAAAAGCATTATTTAGGTAACGAATGAAACTAATCTATTTAATTTTATTTAATCTAATTTAATTTTTGTAAAACGGATTCTCCAATAGTATTTTGTGGCATTTTCACTTCAAAATTTTCTGCTATTGTAGCTCCTATTGAAGCAAAACTATTACATACATCTAATACTCCATTACCTTTCATTGAAGGTGAGTAAGCTAAAAATGGTACGTATTCTCTTGTATGATCTGTTCCAGTATATGTTGGATCATTTCCGTGATCTGCAGTAATAATTAATAAATCATCTTCTCTAAGCTTGTTTAATAAATTGTCTAACTTAACATCAAAATTTTCTAACTCTTTAGCATAACCTTGTGGGTTTCTTCTGTGTCCCCATAATGAATCAAAATCAACTAAATTTACAAAGCATAATCCTTCAAAGTCTTTATCCATAATTTCTAATGTTTGCTCCATACCATGTACTGAGCTTTTTGACTTATGTGATTCTGTTATTCCTTCACCATCAAAAATATCATTAATTTTTCCTACAGAAATAACATCATACTTATTATCTTTTAATACATTTAATACTGTTTTTCCAAATGGCTTTAATGCATAATCATGTCTGTTGCTAGTTCTTTTAAATTCTCCCTTTTTCTCTCCAACATATGGTCTTGCAATTATTCTACCAACCTTCCATTCATCCTTTAAGGTTATTTCTCTTGCAATTTCACAACATCTATATAATTCATCTAATCCAAAAGTTTCTTCATGTCCACATATTTGTAATACTGAGTCTGCTGAAGTATATACAATCATATCTCCAGTTTTCATTTGATGTTCTCCAAACTCGTCTAAAATCTCTGTACCACTAGCACTTTTATTTCCAACTATATTGTGACCTGTTCTTCTAGTTAATTCATCTAATAATTCTTGAGGGAATCCTGTATCAGTAAATGTTTGAAATGGCTTTGTAATATGCAGCCCAACCATCTCCCAATGGCCTGTCATAGTATCTTTACCTGTACTTGCTTCCTTCATTTTCATTTGATATCCTAATGGGTTTTCTTGTTTTTTCAAATGCTTTACCGGACGTAAATTTGCAATTCCTAATTTTTCAAGGTTAGGAATTTTAAAAGATTCTACTGATTCTGCAATATGTCCAATAGTATCAACATTTACATCTCCATACTCCTTTGCGTCCTCCATTTCTCCAACACCTAATGAGTCTATTACAACTGTAAAAATTCTTTTATATTTTTTCATGTTATTACTCCTTTCAAATGTGACTTCATTTAATACTATAAGTTAATAATATTATTTTATATTAGTATTTGTTTTAATTAAATTAATTAATCTGAAACTTTTAATTAACTAAATTATACCATACTAGAATATATAATACACCACTAAGCTTGTCTATTAACTTGTCTATTTTCTATATATTTATAATACTACATCCCACATATTCCGGTCAACGTTTTCATATTGAAATTTCTTGCGATTTTATTGAAATTTCTTGAGGTTTTATTAGATAAATTTGATAAATTATTCTATAATTATATTATAATAAATAAAAATTCAAACTTGTATTAAACTTGTTTATTTATATAGAAAGAGGTTACATTATGAATAAAATCAATATTATTGAAAAATCAAAAAAATTAAGATATGTTGAAGTCTATAATAAATTATTTAAGATGATAAATGAGGGAACCTTTCCTGATAATTGTAGACTACCTTCTGAGCCTGATTTAGCAAAGGATTTAGGGGTCAGTAGAACAACCCTACGTCAAGCATTATCATTATTACAAGATGATGGGTTAATAAAAAATATTCGTGGAAAAGGAAATTTTATTATTAAAAATCAAAAAAATGAAAGTGTTGGCCTTGAGAAAGTAGGACATATTGTATACAAATCTTTAGAGGATAAAATAGATTATGTAGAAATAGATTTTCATATAGAGCCTCCATCTGATTATTTTATAAAGGTTTTAGGTAGAAAGCCTGTTGCAGCAGTAAATATTGATAGATGGTATATGTCTAATGGAAATGCTCTTGCATACACCTATACAGTTATACCTATTGAAACTATCTCTGCCTTTAACATAGATTTAAATAATAATGATGAGTTTCTTAAATTTATAGAAAATGATATTTATACTCAATGTAGCCATAGCTCTATAGATATTAAATTTTCATCCTCAGGCAAGTTTGCAACTAAAAAATATTCTATTTCATCTGAAAAGCAATATTATTTAATTGAAGAATCTATATATAAAAATAGTGAACATCCAATTGCTTTTAATAAGCATTATTTACCTTTATTAAATGCATCAATTAAAATTCATACATCAAAATAAATCTATACAATAAAAAATGAACTATCATTACAAAACAAAGTAATATAATGATAATTCATTTTTTATCTAAAATTCTACTAATATTCTAGTTGGTAATCCATCAATTCCTTCTATTTTCATTGGTAAACAATACACTTTAAATCCTTCTTCTGGTATTTTATCAAGGTTAGCTAAATTTTCTATAGTATAAGACTTATGCTTGCCTAAGTATACATCTATTAATCCGTGATTTCTTCCTCTTCCTAATCCTAAAGCATCTATTCCTATCATATTTACTTTTTTGTCTACTAAGTATTCTATTACCTCCATAGATATTTCAGGATGATTATTATATTTCTCTTCATCTTCAAAATACTTATCATAGTTAGTTTGAAAAAATACATATACTCCTTCTTTCACACGAGAAAGATCTAGATCTGTTAATTTAATTTCTCTATCTGTTATACTAGAAACATCAAATTTTATCCCATCTGATATTAACCTTTCATTTTCAATAAAAACATCTACTCCTATTACATCTATATGAGTTCCCATATTATGTGTATCACATGAAAATGATATTGTTTTATACTCACTACCACTTTTTGAATATCTTTTAACAGTCTCGACTTTTAAAGGTTCTGATCCATCTCTATAAACTCTTCCTATTTTTGTTGTTTGTGTAATATCAACTATCATATACACCTCTCCTTTTGTCAATTATTACAAAATAAATATTAATAAAAAATCATTATTTTCATTATTATCTTAATTTTATCATAAAAATAAAGTCAAGAATATTCATGTTATATTCTTGACTTTATAATAACTATCTTTGTAATACTGAAAATTTAGCATCATTTATAAATATGCTATTTATTAAATCATCATCTACTAATTTTAAAGTTCCTTAGAAATATTCTAAGGAACTAAAAACATATATATTAAAAGCATTTTGCCATTTTTATTATTCTTTCACCTAAAAGTACTTTATCAAATACTTTATCATAATCTAGCTTTTCATAGAATTTACTTACATTTTCATTTTTAGCTAGTAACGATATTCCATCATAATCTTCTTTTTTAGCAACTTGTTCTGCATATTTCATTAGCATTTTTCCTATTCCAAGGCCTCTTGCTTTTTCATCTGTAGCTATGTTTGAAATATATAGATTTCCTCTTCTGCACTCTCTAAATAGCATGTATTTTATTCTAGTAACTATATAATAGAACTTTTCGCTAAAACCTTCCATTTTCTTAAGTTGCTTAAAGTCAGTTTTTATACTTAATCTATCTAGTTCATCATAAGGTATTAGTATCATAGCACCTAATATTTTTTCATCCACTTCAGCCACTGTTATATACTCTGTGCTATATCTTGAACCTTTTGTTTTTATTAAAGTTTTTAAGTTATCTAAACTTTCCTGTTTAGATTCTCCCCCTCAAACATAATCAGGATGAACTTCTGTGCAATAAATAAGATTAGCTATTGCATCAACATCTTGATATGTTCCTTTTCTAATTTTTATATTATTCTTTTCCATATTTATTACCTCCCATACAGAAATTTTATTAACTGTATGCTTTTATTATATAGAAATAATATATTTTTTTCATTGCTATTTATACTGTATTAATAGTACTAATGTGCTTAAGTTAGTTTTGCTATACATTTATAAAACGTATAAAGATACTGTAAAAGCTGTACCTATATAACTAAAGCTTAAAATCTTATATCTTACAAGAAGTTCTAAGTTAATATAAATTTTTAAGGAACCTTTATGGTACAGCTTTTACTACTATAACTATTATCTAATAATCTGATGAATAATGCTATTTTTAAGAATTTTTATTTAATTATAAACCTTCTTTAACCTCATTAGCTATTGCTTCATCTTTAATTTCCTTACGAAGACCTTTTAGAGATTTTTCTCTTCTTTCATTTCTTTCTTCTAAATTTTCTCTAGTTTTAGGATCATCTGTTTTTTCAATCATTTCATTAGCTAACTCAATATTTCTTATTGTATTGCTAATATTATGTTGAATTCTATCTACATTATCTCTTCTATCATCTGGGTTGTGCTTCATTTTAATTCCTCCTTACATAATTAAATTTCATTAATATTTTGTTCAATGTCCATCTATTTATTCGCAGTTAGTCTACTAAAACTTTTAGCAAATATTTAATTATTTATATACTTTTACTTAATTAAGAAATTTAAAAGAGCCCTAAAAGGCTCTTAAATTTTTTATAATTTTCTACAAAACGAAAAATCTCCTTAGATATATTTATTCTATAGCTAAAGAGATTCTTCTATAATATATATTAAATACTTCTTTCCTCACTTAAAACTTTGTTTCTCTTAAAAGCATCTTGTACAAGCTTAATAGTTAGTCCTAACCCCATTCCTATTAACGCTGGAACAAACCATGCTAAACCTTCACTATAAAAAGGTAGTTCACTAACAAGTCCTGTAACAAAACTTAATTTTATCCCAACTTGTCCTAATGCATCAATTACACTTACAGTTCCAGTAAATAATATAGTTAGTTCATAAACTGTATGACTTTCTTTAAAGACAACATCTAACATTGAAAGTACTATAAGCATTATTGATATTGGATAAATAGCATTTAATACAGGTACTGATACAATAAGAATTTTTGTTAATCCCATATTAGCAAGAAGCATACTAGAAATAGTCAATATTCTAACCCAATTTTTATATGATATTTTATTACTTAATGTTGCAAAATATTGACTACATGAAGTTATAAGTCCAACACAAGTTGTTAAACACGCTAAAGTAAATATTAGAGCTAATAATAAAGCACCTGGCTTTCCAAATATATAAGTTGTAACATTGGTTAAAGTTTGTGCCCCATTTTCAGCCATTGCGAATCTACCTCCACTAGATGCCCCTAAATGTGCTAGTAGAGCATATATAATTGCTAATAAAATCCCCGCAATTACTCCTGCCTTTATTGATGAAGATACTACTAATTTTTCATCCGTAACTCCTTTTGATTTTATTGCTAATGCAATAACTATACCAAAATTTAAAGCTGCTATTGTATCCATAGTTAAATATCCATCTAAAAATCCTTTAATGAAGGAAGATGTAGCATATTCTCCTGTAGCAGCTCCATAACCTCCTAAAGGCTTAAAGAAAGAACCAACTACCATAACTAAAATTAAAAGTAGCAAAACAGGAGTTAATACCTTTCCCATATGATCTACTAATTTATTTGGTGATAAAGAAAGCCAATATGCCACTATAAAAAATACTAATGTATATAGTAATAAAGCTAAAGTATTTGATATACTACTTGGTAAATATGGTGCTACCGCCATTTCAAATGGTAAGCTTCCTGCTCTTGGAATCCCTAAGCAAGGTCCTATTGATAAATATATTAGTATAGTAAATATAGTTGCAAATACAGGATTTACTCTTTTAGCTAAGTTAGTTAGACCTCCTGATTTAGCAACGGCAACTACTCCAAGCACTGGAAAGCCTACTGCTGTTATAAAAAATGAGCTCATAACTATCCATGTTTTTTCACCTGCTGCTTGACCTACAAATGGAGGGAATATTAAGTTTCCAGCCCCAAAAAATAAAGAAAAAAGCATAAGTCCTATAAGTAATAAATCTTTTCTTGATAAATTTTTCATATTAAATTTCCTCCTAATTAATAGTTTACTTTCATTTTTTAATTAATAATCTCACCTTCGATATCCATATAAAGCCCCCTTTTAAAAATAAAAAAACCGTCCCTTGAAAAACAAGGGACGGAATTATCCGCGTTACCACCCTAATTCTATAAATTAAACTTATATAAATAAGTCCTTTATAGCTCTTAGTTACGTATCTATCAATACGCTTATCTTTTAACGGTGAAAGACTCCGGCAATACTTACTAAAAATTCAGCACTGCTTCTCAGAGATGATATTCAGTTAAATCTTGAACATTGGCTTTCAGCAAAACACCAACTCTCTGTTGAACAAAATAATAACCTACTTTTTCTCTTCATAGAATTTATTTTAATTTCCATTTATTTCTTAATATACTATACCTGTTTATATTTCATGTCAATACTTTTATTAATAAAATTTTAACATTTATTTTTAGATATTTTTTTGAATTAGTTAATTACATCTTTTATATCTTCTTAACAAACTCTGATTTTAGTTTCATAGCACCAAAACCATCAATTTTACAGTCAATATTATGATCTCCATCAACTAAACGTATATTTTTTACTTTTGTACCTTGTTTTAATGGTGCTGAGCTTCCTTTTACTTTAAGATCTTTAATTATTGTTACAGAATCTCCATCATTCAAAATATTTCCATTTGAATCTTTTACAATATTTTCATCTTCACTATTTTCATTTCCTGAATCTAAAGTCCACTCATAAGCGCATTCTGGACAAATTAAAAGGCTTCCATCTTCATAAGTGTATTCTGAACTACATTTTGGACAATTTGGTAAATCAGCCATAATTTCATTTCCTCCATTCATTGTTAATAATTCTAATTATAAGAATTACTTTAAATTTTTTTTGCACTTTTATAATAATACAATTAATAGCTTAAAATTTGCAAAAAAATATATAAGGAATTCCTTATATGGTTATATACTATCATAGTCCCTTTATATTGACAAATACTCTACTAATAGTACCAATTATAATTTATTACACTTATTTTTATCAGAATAACTACAGCTACAACTACATTTATTCTCTTTCAAATACTATTGGAATCAAAAAAGACTGTAGGAAGAAGTTCTTCCTACAGTCTACAACTCAAATTTATAATATAATAATTTAATTAAAATCAGAAAAGTAATTTTTATATTATATCTTTCTTAACCTTCTTGCTTAAAGAGGCTCCTAACACTACTAATATTACAGCTATTATAACTAATGTATTTGAGCTATATGGTGTTCCTGTTTGAACCAACTCTCCTTTTCCTAATTCTCCTTCTGAGTTATTTGTATTATTATCTTCGAATTCATTATTATTTCCATTATTGTTATTATTATTTTCATTTCCGTTGTTGTTATTATTTTCATTACCATTGTTACCATTATTGTTTTCTTCAGTATCAGATCCATTCCCGCCATTTTCCTCTGACTTTGAAATTGTGAAATTAACTGTTTTAATAGATTTATTTCCAAATTTATCAGTTGCAACTACAGTAAGTTCATATTTACCCTCTTTAGATATTTCTTCTCCATTATATATTTCTCCGTTTAAAATTATTGATACTTCTGCTTCTTCATCAACAGATACTTGGATTTTAACCTTAGAGTCAATATATACTTTATTATCCTCTACACCATTTATAGTTATTTCAGGAGCTTTTTTATCTAAACTAAAATCATCTATTATTGTTCCATCAGTTTTCTTTGCTACTATTCTAGCTTCACCATTGTTAAATTCTAAAGTAGTGTATATTCCTGTGTTTTCATCGTTATACACTTCAAAGCTTCCATCGTTAACAGCTTGATAATGTTTTTGCCCTGTTGTACCACCAACTATATATATTGCTCCTTCATTATCTTCTACCCCATTTTTTAACTTCTTTGTTCTTCCATAAGCATGATCATGTCCTGAGAATACTAAGTCTATTCCTAGCTCATCTACTACTGGAGGTAACATTTCTTTAATCAAAGCATTTCCCCCATCTGGATTAGTATAATATGGTGGCTGATGTGTTAATAAAACTTTTAGCTTTTTATCTGAATTTTTAACATCCTCTTTTAACCACTCTAGTTCTTTTTCTAAAAGTTCCTTGTCTGATGTAAAACTAATTACACTAAAGTGAACATCATTATAATCCACCGAATATACACCACCAATATTCTCATCTAATCCATTAGTTGGGTTATTAAATATTGCTTTTCCTTTATCTCCATTAGGATCCCCCATATATTCATGGTTTCCTAAAAGATGTATTGTATCAATTGAATTAATATTACTGTACTTTTGGAAAAGTGATGTTACCCAGTCCCATTGTTGGAATATTGATGAATCGTCAATAAAGTCTCCTAAATGTATCATTGCATCCGCATCACTATGCTCTGTTTCAAGAACATTAAGGATTTTATCTAATTCTGACAAACCTTGCTCTGATGGTGATTGAGTATCGCCAAGAATAATAAACTTCATATTTTCTTTATCTTCTAATGTAGTAAACTCCATAAATTCGGACCAATTCTTGCCATCACCAACTCTACACATATAGGTTGTACCTGGCTCTAGCTCTGTTATTTTTGCTTTATTGGATCTTACTATACCATTTAGATCAATATTGCTATTACCAGCAAAAGTAAGATTTTTATATTCACCTTCAACTTCTTTTGTACTTATTTTATTAAATAACCCTTTAGAATTATATTTAGACTTTAATATATATTGAACCACTACTTTATCCTCTGATGTTAAAGGATTTGACATCCATGAAATTGATTTTTCTGTTTTTGCATCTTCACTAGTTCCAAATAATATATTTGATGGATTTTTATCTTTTAATGGTGCATAAGATTGTGTTTTTATCTTTGTAGAACTTAAGCCATCCTTCTCAGCATATATAGAAATTTTCTTAACAACATCTGTTAGTTCACTACTTTTAACTAAGCCTTCAATATTAGTTTTCCCTAAATCAACTTTAGTTCCATCCTCTTTTTCCATTACTAAATTTGCATCTTTTACTGCATTTCCATCTGTATCTGTAACCTTAATAATACCTGGTTTTCCTACTAATATTTCTTCTATAGATATATTAAAAGGACTAATTACTGGTATGCTTGTTATCTTAGAAGATGATGTTCCTACAAAATTATTATCCTTTTCTGTAACATATTCTATTGTGGAATTAATAACTTCAAAACTTACATCTGAAGGAATTTGAACTGTATTGGATATATTTACTTTTATATCTGCTATTATATCTTCCTTATTTATCATTGATATATTTTCACAATATAGTTCTAATTCTCCAGTATCTTTATTATATTTCCAGCCTCCATTTTGTGTTAAGCTTGAGAACTTAACTTCTTCTACTGGAAACTTATTATCTATCTTAATTTTTGCATTTATCTTACTTATATCCTTTCCCCAATTTGATTTTAAAACCAAATTAAGGCTTCCACCTAATACTGCCTTATTGTCTTTAGCTTCAATAATAATCTTTGGTGAATTTGTATTTACAGTAAAATATTCTGTCTTTGTAGTTTCATTTCCAAAATTATCTTGAGCTATTACATCTACTCTATGAGTACCATCTGCCCACTTATATCCTGATAAAGAAACTGTTCCATCCTTATCATAAGAAAAATGTCCTTCTTTTTCTGTATAATCAATTCCATCAACTTTTACTCTTACTCTATCCCAATTAATACCGCTCTTATATTGATCATTTTCATAATCATATAGCTTAGCTGTAATATTAACAGCATTATTAGTATAATCTTTATTTGCTATATTAATTGACTCTATTACTGGTGAATATAAATCATCTACTTTATTTCCGTACACAGCTCTAATATTATCTACATAAATTGTTCCCTTTGTCATAGGTCCTTCTCCTGGAAGTCCAGACTTTAATGACATCAATCTTATAGCTTGAGTAGAATGCATAGAAAATGGTCCTATATATGTCTCTGGTATTTCAGCCTCTATATACTTCCACCCCTCCCAATCTATCCCTGGCCTTTGATCTACTAAATCTATAGTTTTACTTTTACCATCACCAGCTATTAAGTTCATTCTTAACCAATAGCCCTTAGCTTCTTTTGTAGCATGAACCCACATTCCAATAGACTTTGGACTACCTTGAATTTCAATATTTTTTCCTGGACCTGCATAAACTCCAAGAGTAGTTCCTGTTTGTGCATTAATAAAATCATAATTTAGTTTTAATGAATGAGTATCAAATCTTGTAGGTTCATTTGGATATGTTGTTAGGCCAAGTGAAGCGCTTTCCCCACGATTAGCTGTAGACGTTTTCCATTCACCTAAACCTTTTTCAAAATCCTCTAACATTATTGGCAATTGTCCTACAGTGACATTTATACTGGCAGATAAATTTGTTCCTTTTAATATAGCTTTAATTTCACCTGAAGAATTCTTGTCTGATGAGTGTAGTACACCATCTTTATCTACAGTACCCATTCCTTCTGGAATTTCCCAAATTATATCATCTTCATCACATTTAACATTTCTTTTATTAAATAAAGTATTTAACCCCAGATTCTTACTTTGATTTTTATCAATACTTAGTTCTTTACTATAAAAGCAAATTTCATCTGGTTTAGATATTTCAAAATTTGTTTCTCCTACTACGTTTCCATTATAGTTTAATAATATTTTAGCTTGTCCCTCTTTTCCAGTTGATGTAAATAAACCTGTAGCAGAATCTACCTCCCCAAAGGAATTATCAGAAACCTTCCATGATAACCCTTCTTGTGGTAATGTTGCTGAAGTCCCAGCAAAATCCATTCCCTTAGCAGTAAATTGTATAGTAGAATTTGGAGTAAAGCTCTTTTCATTTGGTTCAATATAAGCTGAATTAAACTCATGTGTTACAGCTTCTTTAGATACTATCATCCACGAGTTAGCAACACTTCTTTCTGAATTATCAGATGGTCTATTTTTAACATCTAAAGTATCTGTTCCTGGTATTCTAGATAAATGCGTTGTTGAACCTCCACCATCTAAATTAAGTGCTTCAACAGCTCCCATAGAAATCATCAATTCTGCCAAATCTTTCATTGATGCTCCTGCTGAATATGGTTCTTGTCTTCCATCCAGAGTTAAGAAGAATACGTTTCCATTAGATTTTATACCTACTGCTGTTCTAGGCTCCTTATTTGCTCCAGTATCAGTAGTTTCAAAAACCTGTCCATTTTTGACTAAAATAGCATTTCCACCTAGAGCTTCTTCTAGATTTCCTTTTACTTCATTAAATTTATTACTATCTCCAATTACTGGGGTTCCATCTTTTAATATTCCGAAAAATTTCCATCCAGGTGCTTGTTCTTTAATTACAACTCCATCCTTTACAAAAATCCCAACAGGCTCTCCTGTTGCCATATTATAAAAGTCAGCATTTACTCCTGCAACTACTTGCTCTCCCTTTGCTAGAAGAGCCTCTGCTTGTTTTCTTACCGGTTGTAAACCATATGCACTTTCATCATTCGGAGTTGCTGCTTCTATACTCACATTTTTATTATTGATATCTACTTCTATTACAAAGCTTTCAACTCTTTTACCAGTTACATCTTCAAAGGTATACCCCTTTTCAGTTACTCCTGGTGCCAACTTTACACTATAATTATTTATTGGCTTAGAAATTGCTGGTGATGATATTCCAAAATCACCTAATGCTTTTACACTAGTTGGTGGTATAAAGTTAATTAAAACAGAAAGAGAAACTAATAAACTAGCAATTCTCATTTTTATTTTTTTGTTCATAAAACATCCCCCTATAAAAATATTTATTAATCTATTTCAAAACTCTATATAATTAACGATATAGAGCTTTAAATACTTTTACATACAGCATTTTCATCACTCAATGTGGAATACATTAATTAAATATAAAATAAATCATCTGAAAAAAGAGAATAACTTATATTTTACGATACTATTTTGAACTTAACAGATAATTAAATATATGTTAAATTATTGCTAGTTTTTTTGAAAATTTATATAAATTGGAACTTATTTTAAATTTCTTTGATATATTATATTTTAAAAAATTTCCGTTTTTGTATTTCATAGTTTTATTTTTTTAATGAAATGTAATTACATATATTAGTTTATCATATACTCTTTGCATTTGTAAATATTTTCCATAGTTTTTTATCTAAAAATTATTTCATTCTATATTGTATACTTTAATATCATTCAAAAACATATTAAATACATAAGTGTTACTTAGCATTAACCTAATTTAAATCACTTTTAATCCTACTAAATAAGGACAAAAAATAAAGGACGTAAACTAACACCCTTTATTTTATAAGTAATTCAAATTCTCCTGGAGAAACTGGTTTACTAAAATAGTAACCTTGTATTTTATCACATTCAATTTCATTTAATATATCTAGTTGCTCTTTTAATTCTACTCCTTCAGCAACTACAGTAATATTCATTTCATGTGCAAGTTTAATTATACATTCAACTATATCCTTATCATTTTTATTTGTATGTATATTATCTATAAAGGATTTATCTAGTTTTAATTTATTAATTGGAAGCAATCTTAAATAGTTTAATGAAGAATATCCTGTTCCAAAATCGTCTAAAGCAATCTTAACTCCTAAATCTCTTATATCCTTAAGAATTTTCAAGTTTTCTTCTATATTGTTCATAAGTATACTTTCTGTTATTTCTATCTCTAAATATTCAGGTGGCAATTTAGTTTCATTTAATATTTCCTTTATTGTATTTAGAAAATCTTTCTGATAAAGTTGAGTGACAGAAACATTAACAGATATGTGTACAGAATTAATGCCCTTATCAATCCAATACTTAGTTTTTATACATGCATTTTTAAGAACCCATTCCCCTATTGGAACTATAAGCTCTGTTTGTTCTGCTAATGGAATAAACTCAACTGGAGATATACTTCCAAATTTAGCATTTGCCCATCTAAGTAAAACCTCGGCTCCTTTAACTTTACCATCAGTTAAATCTACTTGCGGTTGGTATAATAAGTTAAGCTCAGATCTAACAATAGAATTTCTAAGCCCATCTATTAATTGTGATTTTCTTATTATATCTTTAGACATTTCTTCACTATAAAACAAATGTCTGTTTTTCCCTTTTTCTTTTGCTTTATACATTGCTATATCTGAATTTTTAAGCAACTCATTTTTGGTTAAAGCGTCCTTTGGAAACATGCTTATTCCAATACTTGCTGTTGTAAATACCTTTTTATCTCCTATATAAAATGGCTTTTTAAACAAATCTAATATTTCTATAGCAACCTTTTCTATTTCTATTTTGTCTTTAACTCCTAATTTTAATATAAGAAATTCATCTCCAGCAAGCTTACATATAAACTCATTATTTTTTAAACTTTCTGAAAGTCTTCTTGAAACATTTTTTAAAAATTCATCTCCATAGTCATGTCCTAATGTATCATTTATATTTTTAAAATTATCAATATCTATTAGAAATACTGCTCCTTCATTACCACCTTCTACGCATTTTAACAATTCATTATCAATGGTCTCTAAAAACATATGCTTATTAGGCAAACCTGTTAATTGATCATAGAATGCTAAAAATCTGTTTTTCTCTTCTGTTTTTTTTCTTTCAGTAATATCAGATATAGAACCAGACATTTTCACAGGTTTTCCCATACTATCTATTAAAGCCTTCCCCCTTACAAAAACCCACTTTATTCCACCTAAGTTATCTAATATCCTACACTCCACCTTAAAATATTGAGCCTCTTTATTTAAATGCTCATAAAATAAGTTTACTACTTTTGATATATCCTCTTTAATTACTAATTTTTTTAGTATAAAACTTATATCATCACTATAATCAATTTTATAGCCAATTAAACTTTTAAATTTATCTGATACATAATATTCCTTATTTTTAAAATCATATTCCCATATAATTCCATCAGAACCATCAATAGCAAGTTTATATCTTTCCTCAATTATTTGAAGTTCATTGTATTGATTTTCAAGAGACTCCTCTGTAGCTGCAAGTTCTTCATAAACTGCATTTAGTTCCTCATAATTTCTATTTAACTCTTTTTCTGTTAAAATTCTTTTTCTAATATTTGAAATTAATAATATTATTACTATTAAAAGAAAAATAATTAATCCTATTATTATATGTATTTCTAGCTTATAATCCTCATAAACAGAAAATGGCTTATTTATTATTTTATAATTGCTTGGTAATTTATCTATATTTATTTTATACTTACTTAATTCATTATAATTAAAAATAAATTCACTTGGAGATTTTTTAATAATTGGTATGTTTTCTACTTTTTCTCCTTTTAAAATTTCAGCTGTTATTTGCGCTGCTACTTTACCTTGACTATATCCATCTATAACTTTTCCACCCATTATTTTATCGGTTAACAAAACATCCCAACAAACATAAATAGGTTTATTAAATCCTTCTAATGAATTTTGAAGTCTTTCATATGCTATGTATTCTCCATCTTCTTCTTTTAACTGTCCAATATTTAATACTGCTGTTTTTTCGCCTAAGCTATCTATTTCTTTTAAAGCTTCTGTTACTTCTAAATCTTTATAAAAATAAAATTTAACATTAGGACTAAATTTAGATATAACCTTCTTAGCTAGTTCTTCATTAATTTTTCCAGTGGTTGTACTATCACATATAATAGCTATATTTTCTATATATGGCTGCATATATAATATACTGTCTATAGTGGATTTAACATCTATTTCTTCAACTATTCCAGTAAAATTAGTTTTACCCTTAAGCATATCTTCATTAAAATCATTTATCCCACAAAAAACTATAGGTGAATCTCCAAATATATCTTCTCCATAACTCACCATAAAATTTAATGCATCGTTATCTGAGCATATAATTACATCAAATTTAGTATCTTTATATTTATTTTTATAAAGTTTATATAACATATTTATATATTTGTCACTTCTATTGTTTTTTAAGTCCATAAATTCATAATATAAAAGTACACTGTTATTAGTGTCTAATTCGCTTTCTATACCCCTTTGAATATCCCTAGTCCACTGAAGTTCTTCGCTATAAGAATTTAAAATTAATACCTTTTTATTTTCCTCAGCTTTTACAGGTAATTTAAAACTGAATAATATCCCGCAAAATATTATAGTGAAAATAAAAACTTTTTTAAATTTCCCCTCCAAAATATCCCTCCCTATAAAGATATAGATTTTGATTATTTAAATTATAATTTCTATTTATTTTTATTAAATTGCAAATCATTTTTCCATTTTAATACACTTTTTACCATAACTAATCATTTTAATTATACTTAAAATACCCATTCTTTTCTACAATAAAAAACATAAATTTACGTTTATTTCACATTCTTCTGGATAAACTACTATTATAAATTTTAACTTTTATGGAGGAAATATGAGAGTACCAGAACATGTTGGAATAATTCCTGATGGTAATAGACGTTGGGCTTTATCAAATAATCTAACAAAAGATAAAGGATATGAGTACGGGATAAATCCTGGCCTAGAATTATTTAAACTTTGTCAGAAAGAAAATATAAAAGAAATAACATTCTATGGTTTTACTGTAGATAACACTAAACGACCTTCTGAGCAGAAGCTTGCATTTATCAAAGCTTGTATTGACTCTGTCATGCTTTTGACAAAAGAAGATTGTGAAATATTAGTAATTGGAAATACTGAATCAAAAAATTTTCCAAAAGAGTTGCTTTTATTTACTACTAGGCAAAAGTTTGGATCTGGTGGTATTAAAGTAAACTTCTTAATTCACTACGGTTGGGAATGGGATTTGAATTTATTAAAAGAATCTCATTCCTCCAAAAAGCACATTTTACCTTATATACATTCAGAGGACATTTCTAGAATTGACCTTATTGTAAGATGGGGAGGTAGAAGAAGGCTTAGTGGATTTTTACCAGTTCAGTCTGTTTACTCTGACTTTTATGTAATAGACTCTTATTGGCCTGATTTCACTTCTAAGGATTTCTATAATGCTTTAGAGTGGTATAACGAACAAGATGTTACTCTTGGCGGTTAAAAAACTAACTTTATGAAAATGTAATTAATTTTTATTAGAATTTAACCACTTTTAGGTAGTGTAAAATAGCCTGTGTAAGCTTCAGAAGATGCTATAATAAATTATTATTATAAAAGATTCACAGACTATTTTACATTCTTAATAGAATACTACTCTATTTTTAAAAATCATCATAATACTTTTGTCTAACTTTTCTTGTAAAACCGTAATCAATAATTATTGGTCTTCCATTAATTATTCCCCAACTACTGGCTCTACATAAATCACCCGATAATAAATTATATTTGTATTTAATATTCTTAAATTTCCTTAAACTAAAGAGTTCTTCAATGCTTCTAACTCTAAAATAATCAAGTACCTCATCAAAATCATTTATCTTATATGCTTTCTTCATTATTACGATACTAAAATCTTCTGAAGCTTTTATAACTTTTGCAAATAAATGCGAGGAATCTATTGATGAGATTCTATATTCAGTCTTATTCTGTGCAATTCCAGCTCTATTTTTTGCCACTTTCATAACATATCCATTTCTTAAGTCAAATACATTTCGTGATGAACCTGAACCAATATATCTATAGTTCCCTTGTCTCATATTGAACATAATTTATCACTCATTTCTATCTTTTGTTTATAATAATCTAACTATAGACGTAAAAAAACATTATATATATTATTTTATTCCACCAATAATCAATTAGTTCATAATTCATCACGCTTTTCTTTATTTTTGATATATATTTCTCTTAATAATTTAAATAACATTAGTAAAAAAAGGATACTTAAAGCAAATTACTTTAAATATCCTTTTAATTTATAAAAATAAAATTTTTATAATCTATTTAATAAGTCTTTAAATAGATATAAAAATCATGGTGTTATTCTTGTGATACATGAAGTATATTATAAACTATCCCTTTTTCTGTTTTTACCTTACTTAGATCATCTATAAAATAAAAAATATTATATTTCCATTTATCTGGGTTATAAATGACTACATATTCAACATTTTCAATCTTAGGCATTTCTTTTTCTATTTCATCTTTTATATTCCTTAAACTTTCTTGTGGTGATATTTCTCTTGTTATTTCAAATAAATATTTAATATCTTTAATTTTATATGTTGTTGTATCAATTAATGGTATTCCTATATTTACTTGTTGCCATCCAAAAGAACTTATTATATTATCATAAAATCCATTAAATAAAAACTTGTTTAATCCATTGCTATCCTTCCAAAGATATAAAGGACAATAACTATTCTGTAAGTTTTTATTTTTTCCTTTTTCAGTTATTAAATATAGTTTAAATTTCAAATCATCAAATCCATCTGTTTTATATCCATTATCCTTTACTCTATCCTTTATTATCTTCATATCATAATTACTTGGTAATACAATATTATATTGAGTTGCTATCATTTAATTATATCCTCTCTTTGCTTTCTATTTCACTTGTATGCTTCAACTAAAACTTAATTTTCAAATCAATTGGTAATAATTTTAATTATATTATTTAATAATTTATTTATTAGTTTTAACACTTATAGTTTAACTCTCTATATAAAAATTGTATAATACTTATAAATAATATTTAATATCATTATTAGTGATATTAAATATATAAATTACTATTTTGAAAGGTATTTATAGTATGGAGATTAACGATTTAAGAATATTCCAAATGGTTGCTTATGAAAAATCTATATCAAAAGCGGCTTTAAATCTTGGATATGCACAATCAAATATTACGATGAGAATTAAATTGCTTGAAAGTGAATTGAAAACTACTTTATTTATAAGGAACAATAAAGGTGCCATTATTACTTCCCAAGGAGAAAAGCTACTTAAATATGCAGATAAAATCATTAATTTAGTAGATGAAGCTTACGAAGAATTCATCTTTCCTAAAATTAATTGTAAACTTAAAATCGGTGCTACCCAGACTATTTCTGCATCTCAATTACCTAAATTATTTACTTTATTTCACGAAGAAAATCCTACAATATCTTTAGAATTAAAAACAGAAAAAAAAGAGGCTCTTCTAGATAATCTTATAAAAGGTGATCTAGATGGTGCTTTTATATATGATAATTATACATCTGCACAAGTTATGGAAGTCTTTAGTTTCAAAGAAGAATTTGCTCTAATATCCTCTATAAATATTGATGACACTAGTAATATTACAGCACCAATAATAGTAGCTACAGATAATAATTGTCCCTATCGTAACCTTCTAAAAAAGTGGTTTACTATTAATAATTCTAAGCCTACTAATATAATTGAATTTGATACTTTAGAATCTATTCTTAAAGGTATATCTGAGGGATTGGGGGTATCACTTTTACCTAAAAGCATTCTACCTAAAAAGCACAATTTTAATGTTTATGATTTAAAAGATTATTTTAATGAACTAACAATTAAATTTGTAGTAAATAAAAATATACAAATTAATGATTCACTTAAAAGCTTTATTGATATATCTAATAAATATATAACAAATTTTTTTCAATAATTTTTATGTTGTTAGGTCTATATTCTTTAACTATAAAATGCATTTGGATGATATCTATTACTTTTAATATAATTGAATTTTATATAACTTACTAACTATAAACTTAAATAATTCTAATTATCACCATAAAAATAATAACTGGAAGTGATTATTTTATTTAAAATTCACTTCCAGTTATTATTTTAGAAACCTCGTTATTAAAAAAATAACTTGGTAAATTACAGATAACGAAAAATGCTACTACGCGTTTATTTACAATATCACTTGTCAATGATTACCAAACAGGGAAGAAAAATGGTGGTGCAAAGAAAGGATATCCTAATAGAGCTAATCCAGCTATCGAGTTAAATGGAAACGCTCTAGGTCTAAAACGTCTAAATCTTCTTTGCTGACGTCCACCTTGTCGTTGTGGATCAAACTGCATTCCATCATCTTGCTCCATTACATCCTCACCAACTAATATTATAACACGATCCTTATCCATATCTTGGATAATTCCATCAAGCGTACTTCCGTCTACCATTGTTACAACAACATGAAAGTGTAAACATCTTTTGCATTCATCCTGTAAAGAATGTAGGTCCCTATAATAATTATTTCCTTCTAAATTCATTTTTGAATTCCTCCCTTCCAATAATATGCTATTCTCTTACATAAAAAATGTGCCATAAAGTTAATAAATATTCTTTTAAATAAAATGAAGCCCTCTGACACTTTGTCAGAAGGCATTAACATTAAAAAGATGTTTTCTTATTTAATTTATTGTTATTGTTTCTCTCTATTTACTACCTTTCCTTGTAATCCTTCAATTACATCTAAAGTTTTTTCATGTAAGGATTCATCAAAACTAGCACAAAGACTTCCATCAACTATAACATTAGCATTTTTGTATTGTGATTGAAACATTACAACATTACTTATTACACATATATTAGTAACTACTCCAACAATCTCAATTTCTTCAATATCTTCTCCTATTTCATCAGCTAACTTTAGCATATCACTTGGAGACATTCCGAAACAATGTTTTTTATAATGTATCGTATTTTCTCTACCCCAGAAATATTTTAACTTTCCATATAGTTTATGACCTTCTGTACCTTCTATACAATGCATAATCGGTAAGTTTTTTCCCTCTCTAGTTTTTAAATAATCTTCAAAATGTGTGTCATAAGTAAATAACACCTTATCATTATTATCTAAATATTTATTTACTTTATCATATATTCCTGCTTCTAAAGTTATAGCTTTTTCAAACCCTAATGTTCCATCAACAAAATCCTTTTGATAATCAATAACTACTAATAATTTTCTCAATGTAATCCCCCCTAGATTCCAACACCTTTATTTTTTATCTTATTTCTCATTCTATATTTCTATCGAAGTTCTCTCTTAATATTTTATACATTTTAAGTAAAAAATTAAAAGGTGATATTTCACCCTTTAATATTTATTATATTATACTATTGATAATCCACCATCTACTACAATATGTTGTCCTGTTACATAACTTGATGCATCAGAAGAAAAATATAAAATAGTTCCATTTAACTCACCTTTTTTAGCTGGTCTAGATGTTGGACAAAGTAAATTATACTTAGCTAAAAATTCTTGAGATTTAAATAATGTATCTTCAGTCATTTCAGATTCAAATAATCCTGGGCAAACAGAATTTACTGTTATACCAAATTGAGCATAAGATGCTGCCATACCTCTTGATAGCCCTAAAACTGCCGCCTTGGAAGCATTATAAGAATGCCTAATAAACACATCATTTTTATCTGCTAATAATGCATTAATTGAACTTACATTAACTACCTTACCATAATTTTGTTTTTTCATAACTGGAATAATATACTTACTCATTAAATAAATACCTTTTACATTAGTATCCATACTCTTATTCCAATCGTCTTCACTAAGTGTGTCTACCCCACCACGAACTGCTATACCTGCATTATTTAATAAAATGTCAATTCTACCAAATTCATTAACTATAGCTTCTACTGCTACTTTTACTTCTTCTTCATCTGTAACATCACATTTAACAGCAATAGCCTTTACTCCTAAACTTTCAATTTCTTTAGCTAATTCTCCTATTTTCTCAGCTCTTCTTGCCAATAAACATACATTAGCACCTTCTTTAGCATATGCAATTGCTGCATCCTTTCCAAGCCCACTTGATGAACCTGTAACAACTGCTATTTTACCTTTTAAATCAAATATAATTATACCTCCCATACCCTTATCATACCATTTTACATTTTTTTCCATTTAGTCTATTATATATCAAAATAGAAAAAAAGTCTTGTAAAATATTATTATTAAGTAAAGCCCATAAAATACAACTATAGATATTGCAATATAAGGCCATATAAATAGCTTCATCAAACACTTTTAAACTAATGCAATTCCCTTAATTCACATTACATTACATCCAAATTATTATTAATATGTTCTAAAGCTTTATCTTTATTATCTATAACAATTATATTATCTCCTTCTATGGATAGATATTTAGCCAAAGTATATCCCACTTTACCTGCACCGACTATAATAATGTTTATTTTAATTCTCCTTGTTAACTGATCTTAGTCATTAAATTTACTAGAAATATTTAAAAAGAGATTTAAAGCAACTACTTTAAACCTCTTTTTATTAACTTAAACTTCTTTTTATAAATATTTTACTATCACTTAGATTCTTTATCTTTTATATTTATATCAAAGAAATCCAAATCATTAATATCATCAATTTGTTTTATTTCATATAATACCCATCTTTTTTCGCTTTTTATAAACTTCCAATACTCTTCAAAATGAGTAACTCTATACTTATTACCTTCTATTATTTGATTTGTTTCCTCATTTATTGTGTAATCAATTGATTTTGCTCTTATATGAATCCATAAACAATCATTACTAGTTCCATCCTCATCTTTTAATGCAATAGGAGTAGTACTCAATAATTTTATTTTTTCTAAGATATTTTTTTCTTTTCTTACTTTCATCCATTCTGTTTTTGATTTATGCCTTATGTATAATTTTTCACTCATATACTCTTTAGCTAAATCTTGATTTCTCTCCATCCAAGCAATTTGAACCTTATAAAAAGCTTCCTCTATGTCATTCTTTATATTATCATAATCCCAATTATGATCATTCTTAGCTAAACTCTTTATAGCAGAAATACTTTTTACTTTCTTTTTACTAAGTCTTACTTTTAAAACAATTGTTCCTGCTGATCCAATAATAACAAACATACCAATATTAATTATTGAAGCTATTGGATTACTTCTTCCTCTATAACTTCCACCTGGTGAACCACCGTGAGACGAGCTGCTGCTTCCACCGCCACCTCCTCCACCTCCGCTGCCTCCACCGCCAGCTCTAGCATAAGCAACTAGTGGACCATTAACAAATAAAATTACTAGTATTATTACTGAAACCCTTTTTAGAAAATCACTAACCTTAAAATTGTTCATTATTCTCATCCCTTTAAATGTATAAACTTTACTATTTACTTTACATAAGTTTTTAAAACACTAATTTTACTTGAACACTATTAATTAGTTATACGTCTTAATAACATATAAAATATTTATTGTAACTTATGTATATTTTATCACATACTATTTTTTCACAAAATAACTTACTTATATACTATATTCAATATTTAGCTTTTTTCTTTCTCTTATATAAATATTAAAATACAAATTTATTTAAATATGAAAGGTATTTAAAATGATAACCTCGAAATACCTTAATTGATTAAATAAATATTATTTTAAATTAGTTCTATTGGCAATCTAACTTCGAATATAGTTTTATCATTATCACTATAAGCAGATATAGTTCCATTATGGAGCTCTATAATATTTTTGGTTATTGATAGGCCTAATCCAGAACCTCCTATATTACTATTTCTTGATTTTTCTATTCTATAAAATCTATCAAATATATATGGTAAATCCACTTGTGGTATGGATTGGCCATAGTTAATAATTTGAACTAATGCCATTCCACCTTCAGCTTTTGTAACTATATCCACATAATGCCCATCCTTACCATATTTGATTGCGTTAGAAAGTAAATTTTCAAATGCTCTAACTAATTTTTCCCCATCTGCATTGACAACCAGTTTATCATCTGAAAAGTCAATTCTTGACTCCATATTTGCATTTTTAAATTGCCATTCAAAATAAGCAACGACTTGACCTAATAGTTCAACTAAATTAATATAATCTTTATCTAAATTGATAGTATTATTTTGCATTTTAGTAAGTTCAAATAAATCATTTATCAATAAATTTAAACTTTTAGATTTTTCATATGCTATATTAGCATAATATCTAAGCCTTACTTCATCCTCATATTTATCATTATCAATAAGTTCTAAATATCCAATTATTGAAGTTAATGGAGTTCTTAAATCATGTGAAACATTGGTTATCAAATCATTTTTAGTTTTCTGTGCATTTCTTTCTTGTATTGTTCTATTCTTAAGTTGATTTGATATACTATTTATATTTTCAGCTAAAACTTTCATATCTCCTTTTAAATTAACTTCTATTGATCTATCTAAATCGCCATTAGACATTATTTCAGTTTCATATATTATATTAGCTAAACTCTTAGTTTTTCTATATGTTACAATTAAATAAAACATTATAAATAAAACTATCCCTATAAATACAACTATAAGACCATCTAAAAAACCATACTTAATAAATCGCCAAAAGTCCCAAATATACCAAACAATTTCTAATTCAGTATTTTTATATAAATAATCTAATATCATTTTAGTTAAGAAAAATGTTATACCTGTTAATGCTATAGAGATTGTTATATCAATTGCTGAAGATAACCATAACTTATATAATTTTTTATTTCTCAATTTTATAACCAACTCCCCAAATAGTGTGAATTACTTTATTTCCTTCCATATAGTGTTCTATTTTATCTCTAAGCCTACTCATATGTACCATTACAGTGTTATTGGATTGATAATATCTTTCCTTCCATACCTTCTCGAATATTTCTTCTGTACTAAAAACTCTTCCTCTATTTGTAGCTAATAAATATAAAATCTCAAACTCTCTTGCTGTTAAAGATACTTCATTATCATTAATTGTTACCTTATGCTTACTTTTATCTATAACCATTGATTCAATTCTTATTACGCTATCTGAAGTTTGCATATTGTTATTTAAAAAGTATGCTCTTCTAAGTAATGCCCTTATTCTAACTGTAAGCTCTAAGTGATTAAATGGCTTACATACGTAATCATCTGCACCAGTCATAATTCCTTGAATTCTATCCATATCTTCAGTTTTTGCACTTAGCATAAGAATCGGTATATTATATCTTTCCCTTATCTTCCTACAAACTTCCAATCCATTCATTCCTGGCATCATTATATCTAAAACCATTAAATGAATTTCTTCTTTATCTAATATTTCTAATGCTTCCTTACCATTGCTTGCCTTAAAGGTTTGGTATCCTTCATTTTTAAGGTTTATTTCTAATAAATCTCTTATTTCTTTTTCATCATCTACTATTAGAATATTGTTATTCATTTCTCCCTCCACTTATATAATTAATTTTCTAAATACTTCTCTAACGTAATTCCATTCTCATATGTATAACTATCAGTCCTTTCCCCTATATATCTAATGTGTTAATACTTATACTCTATATAAGTTAAATATTTTTATTATAATGTTATATTATAATAAAAATATTTATATAACACTTCTTCATAATACACTAATTTCTCTTATCTTTAAATTAAACCTCTAATTAATATTATTCACATTTATTAATATATGTATATTTAAATAAAGCTTCTTTGATTAGTTTATTTAACTTACTATTTTTTTCATTAGATATCTTTTCTAGAAATTTGGTTATATATATTGAATGCATCTAAAATATTATATTGATTAGTTTCAGGTCCTCCCTCTGCATTAGCAGTTACAAGAATATATTCCTTTCCGTCTATATTAGCTAAACTCGCAAGGCATAATTTAGCTTCCTCTGTATAGCCAGTCTTTCCACCTTCTATACGACCATTTTCTAAATACTCCACATTTATCTTCTTAAACATCGTACTTTCAAAAATAATCCCTTCTGGATGAAGATTAGTTGCTTTTGTTGCATGACTTTTTGATGTATATATTTCTCTAAAAATATCATTTTGCAATGCATATTCTAATAATTTCGCAATATCACTTACTGTACTATAATGATTTCTATTATGTAAGCCTGTAGAGTTTGTAAAATTGGTATTATTCATATCTAACACTCTAGCCTTTTCATTCATTAACTTTACATATTTCTTTTCAGAACCTGAAATTGCCTCTGCTAATCCTATACAACTTTCTGCACCTGATGGTAATAGTACTCCATAAATCAAATCAATTGCTTCGACTCTTTCATTTGGTAAAAAGCCTGCCATAGATGCTCCCTCAGAACTTAGCTCATTAAACATTTTCTCTGATAAATATATTTTTTTATTTAAATCATTAAGATTTTCTATTGCTACTATAGCTGTCATTATTTTTGTAAGGGATGCAGGATATATTTTTTCATCCTCTGATTTATCTAATAATATTTTGTCATCATCTAAAGAAATAAGAATAGCATTTGAGCTATATAGTTCATTGCTCTTAATTTTGTTATCTAAATCATTTATTTCTTCTTTAATTTTTATATCCTTCAGATTCAAGTTTTTATAATTTATCACATACCATGCCCCACAAACTATTACAATAAATATTAAAATCTTTTTAAATCCATTTTTCATATATTTCACCTCTCTTCTAATCTTGCAATTTCAATTTTAGAAGATATACTTTACAACTCTTATAAAAATTTCTTACGAAATCTTAAGTTTATAAGAACCATTAATTAAATTATTTTATCTATCAATACATTTTTATTGATTAAAAGCTATCTATGTAGTTAACTTACAATACTATTTTATTTCTTCCTTCATTGTTTTTCTTTATCAACATTTTTAATCACCCAATCAGTATTTTACATCAAAACAAAAGAGTGTCGACTTTGTCGACACTCTGAGTTGACTTCTAAAAATATAGAAATCATCTTTTAAATTTTTATACTATTCTTTAATTATATTATTAAATCCTACTAATTTAGTATTAATTTCGCTTAGAAAAATCCCATTAGCCTTATTTCACTAGTATATTAGTTTAACACAATTTCATCATTTAAGATTTTATTATTTTCTTCAGAATTAAATATTTCTAAAATCTTTTCTTTAGTTAAAAGCTTTTTTTCATCACCAGATAAATCTAATATAATTTCCCCATTATGAAACATTATAATTCTATTGCCATAATTTATAGCATGACTTAAATTATGTGTTACCATAAGAGTTGTAATATTATTTTGGGCAACTATTTTATCAGTAAGTTTCATTATAATTTCAGATGTTTTAGGATCTAGCGCTGCTGTATGTTCATCTAAAAGTAAAATCTTAGGTTCAGATAAACTTACCATCAATAAAGTAAGAGCTTGTCTTTGCCCACCTGATAAAAATGATACTTTAGTATTTAAAGAATTTTCTAGTCCTAGATCTAAGGTTTTTAAAAGGTCTTTAAAAAATTCAATTTTATCACTTCTTAACCCAAATGAAAATCCAAATGGATTACTCTTATTAAATGCCATAGACATATTTTCTAATATTGTCATAGATGGTATTGTTCCAAGCTCAGGATTTTGAAAAACTCTCCCCATTTTCTTTGTTCTTTTAAACTCTGGTAAACTTCCTATAGACTTATTCTCTAAAAATATATTGCCGTTATCATGATTAGTTAATCCTGAAATAATATTTAAAAGTGTAGATTTACCAGCTCCGTTGCTACCTATTATAGTTACGAAATCACCAGAATTTATCTCTAATGAAAGGTTCTTATAAATTGTTTTTTCATTTACAGTTCCTTTATTAACTACTTTAGTTATATTCGTTAACTTCAGCAAGATCCTCACCTCCTTTTGTAAATAGCTTTCTTATATTAATTTTAATTGCATTTTTATTGAAACTAAGTGCAATTACTACTATTAAAGCTGTTATAAGTTTTAAATCCGTTGGTGGTAATCCAAGAGCTAAAGCTATTGATATTGTTGATTTATACAAAATAGCACCTAATACAATAATAGAAGTATTTTTTAAAATTTTAACATTTTTAAATAATGATTCACCTAATATTATTGAAGCAAGCCCTATAATTATTGTTCCTGTTCCCATTGATATATCGGAAAATTTTTGATATTGGGCCATTAGTCCTCCCGAAAAAGCAACTATTCCATTGGAAATCATAAGTCCCCAAATTTTTATCATTCCAACATCAACCCCTAAAGATGTCACCATTTGAGGGTTATCTCCTGCTCCTATTAGTAAAAAACCTGATTTAGTCTTTAAAAATAAATCCATGCTTAATTTTACTACTATTGCCATTACTAAAATAATTATAATTTTAGAGTTTGAACCTTCAAATATATTGTCTTTAGAAAATAAAGCTATATTTGCCTTACCCATTATTCTTAAACTAATAGAGTATAATCCTATCATAACTAAAATTCCTGATAAAATATTAGTTATCTTTAACTTTACATTTAAAAATCCAGTTACCCCACCTGCTATTATCCCAGAGAGTAATGCTAATAATAGAGATAAATATGGATTTAAACCCTTTAGTAATGCTGCTGCACTTACAGCGCCCCCTAAAACAAAAGTTCCATCTACAGATAGATCAGGAAAATCTAAAATTTTATAAGTTATATATACTCCAATAGAAAGCATTCCAAAAATTAAACCTTGTTCAAGGATGTTTATAAGAATATCTTGCATTAATTCCCACCACCCTTTACAAACTTGGCTTTTGCTGCTAAGTCTTCAGGTATTTCAATATTTAATTTTTTAGCTGTAGATTCATTTATAACTAGAGTTGTTTCCTTTAAAGTTTCTACAGACATATCTTTAGGATTCTTTCCATTTACAATAATCTCAGAAGCCATTATACCTGTTTGGAATCCTAAGTTGTAATAATCAATTCCTTCTGCAGCTAAAGCTCCACCATCTACATGAGCTTTTTCAGCACCTATAACTGGAATACCCTTTTCTATAGCCTTTTCACTTATAAGTGGCATAGATGAAGCTATTAAATTATCAGTTGGAGTATATAATACATCTACTTTTTGCAATATATTAGCCAATCCTTGAGACATGTCATTAGAACTATTAACACCTAAAGAAATTATTTCAAACCCTTTCTCCTTAGCTAAATCTGTAGCTTTTTTTACTTGAAGCTCCGAGTTTATTTCACTTGTGTTATATAATATTCCTATTTTTTTTGCATTAGGTATTAGTTTTTTTATTAAATCAAACTGCTTATCTAAAGGTAACTCATCGCTTGTCCCAGTAACGTTAGTATTAGATTTTTCCATTGATTCTACAAGTTCTGCCTTAACAGGATCTGTAACAGCTGTAAATAATATTGGAATTTGTTTTGTTAGATTATAAGCTGCTTGTGCAGCTGGAGTAGCTATTGCAAATATTAAATCTTTTTTATTTGACACAAAATTGTTTGCCATAGTTTGAGCTGTAGGTATATCACCTTGAGCATTTTGAAGATCTATTGTAAAGTCAACATCTTCTTTAAGCCCCTTTGATTCAAGTCCAGCTTTAAAACCTTCTAAGGATAAATCCAAAGCTGAGTGTTCAACAAACTGAAGAACTCCTATATTTGCAATTTTTTTTGATTTTGCTGCGTTATCATTGCTGCAGCCAACTAGAATAGAGGTACTAATTACAGCACCCAAAATTGATGTAAGAATTTTCTTTCCTACCATACTACCATCCTCCATATATAATTTTTTTATAAAATTAAAGCTATCTTGAAAAAGACAGCTTTTTAAACACAATATGCTACAAAACTACATTTCTTCTATACTACAAAACTACTTTTCTATTTACATCAGTAATTATTAATCTCAATAATAAATATTGATGTGTTTTTGTTAGACTTATAATATATCAATTTATAATCATTGTCAATAAATAATTATTGAATTTTTTTGTTTTATTTTGAAAATATTATACAATAAATGTTTATCTATATCTTATATTTTTAATGCTAATTTAAACTAAATTATATATGTAATTCAGGAATAGACCTATGAGCAACTCCCATAATTACCTCATTTAAATGAAGTAATCCACCACTTAAAAATATGGATACACTTATATGTTCATGTGAACGTGCAATTCCTATTTTCCCTCCAACATTTAATCCATATGCCTTAGGTGCTATTTGCATAAGCACTTCTTTAGTAGCTCCTGCTACTGCCCCATCATGAAGATGGCAATCATAAATTAATCCACTTCTTTTAGCAGCAACCAAAGTTCTTTCTATTATTTTAGCTGTTGACTTAGAAAAATCACCACCTATATCTACAGCTGTAGCTAATATTTCTTTATTTTTAAAATCTTTTATTAATACCTCCTCAGATTCTCTTGTTGATATAGCCATCATAATAGATGCTTTTGCAACATCTGTACTTTTGTTTTCCATCAATTTCACACTCCGTTCAATCATAAAATTATTTTTTATCTTTCATTATATCATAATATATAATAAACATATTTACTATATAACTTTTTTAATTATTCAAAAATTACGTCTTGAATTTTACTTAACTTATAATTATGTTTTTGTTTTATTTTCTCAATCATATCCTTTGCTAAATTAATATATTTTCTAGTATCACTAACACTAAAATAAATATAAACTAAAAAAGTTGTAAGCAAATCTACTTTACTTACAACTTAAAATTCTTATACTTAGAAATTTATTATTAATAAATTAATTCCGTTTTATATTTATATTAATTACTTTCACAAAGTTCAACATCATTTTTCTTATTAAACTCTCCTGACCATTCAAAAGCTTTCTTAGCAATAATTACTGCAATGACTTCATTTATTACTGCTGCTGCTGCTATTGTACCTTGTACAATTTTTGCACATTCTGGAGCCGGTCCTACTAAAGTTGAAACTGCTATTCCTGTAAATACTAATGATACTCCTGAATGCGGCAATAATGTAAATCCTAAATACTTCTTTACAGTTTGTGGTGAATTAGTAATAGATGCTCCAAAAAATGCTCCGCTATACTTTCCTATCGCTCTTGAAATAATATAAATTGCAGTAAATAAACCTGCGCCTAATATTAAATGATAATCAAGTGGTGCACCTAAATTTAATATTACTATTATCATAGATATATCTAAAATAGGACTAAATGCACTCATTACTTCCTTTAATCTATCTTCTGAAATCATATTAGCAAATGTAGCTGAAAAAGCCATTCCGATTAACATAAAGTTTAATACTGGCTTAGGTAAAATTATATTATTAAATATAAATCCTATACCTGCAGATATCAATATAGTTACTATTAAAATAAACATAGTTTTTTGTAATGTATTCTCTTTTTTAAGTAACAATCCTGCCAAGAATCCTGTAGCTACTCCAATGATGATTGGTAATAAAACAACAAATAAAACTATATATATAGGAACCTTTTGTTCCGAAATATTAGCAGATATAATTCCAATAGTTGAAAAGAAAACAACGACTCCCACCATATCATCAAGTGCTGCCATAGGAATTAGTGTTCTAGTTACAGGCCCATCTGTTTTAAACTCTCTTACAATTGATAATGCTGGTGCTGGAGCTGTTGCAAGAGCAATACCTCCAAAAATAAACGCAAGATATAATGGGATACCTGCAAAGTAAAATACAACTGCAAAAACTAAACTAACTATAAAAAATGTTCCTAAGGATTGAGTTAAAGTTGTTATTATAAGTTGTTTACCTGATTTTTTAATTTCTTTCCAAATTAACTCTGTTCCAATTAGAAGCCCTACTACACACTCTAGAATGTGTATAATAATTTGATACCATTGAGCATTTAAAATAGTTTCATTTATAAGTCCTACTGCATGAGGACCAAGTATCATCCCCGTAAGTAACCATCCTAAAATAGCTGGTAGTTTTATCTTTGAAATTAATTTACCCATAAAAAAGGCAAATACAACTGCTAATGATAATTTTAATATTGAAAATACCATATTTTTATTCCTCCTTTATAATTCCATAAAGCATAATATTTAATACTTTTTCAAGCTTGATTTCATGTGATTTAATCAAACCATTAAGCTCACAGTCTTCATATGTTTTACTTTCAAAATATCCATTGAACATTTCTTGAAAAATCAAAAAATATTCTATTGCTTCTTCCTCTGTTATACCTTCTCTTAGCGTTATTTTACTTAAAGCAAATCTATAATTACTTATATTAAGATTATCAAAATTCTCCCTTAGAATTTTAATTTCTTTTTTTAAATGCATAGGTGGCTGTAAAACTGCATTAAAAAATATATGACTTAAATAAATATTCTCCCTAAAAAACCGATATCTTAAATCTAAATATTTTTGCATAATATTCTGAAAATCATTTTTATCAGACTCTTCACTTTGAATATAACCTACAAATTCATCGAAACAATACTTTACGCAACTTAAAAATAAATCATCTTTATTTTTATAATAATGATAGATAAGTCCTTTTGAAATATTATTATCATTGCAAATATTGTTTAAAGATGCATTTTCATAATTTTTAGTTCCAAATTCTACAATAGCTGCATTTAATATTTTATCTTTGCTAATTTTATTTTTTTCTTTTTGCTTCATTTCCTTTCCTCCAAACAAATACAGACCATATGGTCTATTTTTATTCTAACAAAAACAAACCATATGGTCAACAATTTAAATGTTATTATTTTGTAAATAGTAAACTAAAAATCCAAATACACTAATCTTTACCAATATTCATAATGTATTATTTCTTCTATATTCTTTCTTGGACGAAATTTAGGAGTTTCATCTGCATATCCAACAGGGATAACAGCTACTACATATTTATCCTCTGGTATATTTAATATTGGTCTAATTTCATCTTGAGTAAACCAAGCAACCCAGCACGTACCTAATCCTAACCTTTCAGCCTCAAGTACCATATGCTCTATTGCAATTGAAACATCTCTTATTACAATTTTAAGCTCTGGTTGTGGACTACTCTCATTAAGAGATATCTCTATATCCTCTTCTATTCTTTCACGTATATCTGCAACACACACAATATGAATTGGTGCAGTATTCATCCATTTTTGATCATGAGATACTTTTGATATTTTTTCCTTAGTTGATTCTGATTTAACTATAATGAAATGCCAAGGCTGTTTATTCCTACCTGATGGAGCAAGTCTTGCACTTTCAATCAATTTAAGAATTTTCTCATCTTCTACAGGTTTATTACTATATTTTCTTACACTTCTACGAGTTTCAATTTCTTTAATCATATAAAATCCTCCTAAATTTATCTAACTCTATTATTTAATATATTGTTTGTACTTTAATGCTTAAGATCAACTTTCATAAATTTTATTTAAATTATTTAATTCTTCTTTAATCTTTTCACGAATCCATAAAGGTTCTACAACTTCCATGCTTCTAAAAAACCTAAATGCAAGAGATATATAAAAATCTGGTTTCATGGTTTTTATATCTATAATATAACTATCTTTTTCTTCAATAATTTCACCATATTTAAAAAATACATAGTCTTTTATATCAGGATATAGTTCTTTCTTTATTTTTAATTTTATAAGTACACTTTCCTTGTTTCTATATGCGCTTTTAAAACAACTTGTACTATAGTAATTTTCCATATTAGAATCTTTAGTATCCTCAAACACTTCATCTAATAATGAAATACTCTTTATTCTTTCAATATTTAAGCGTATTTTTGAATTACTTAATTCTGAAAATGCAACAATATACCATATTCCATCCTCAAAAACTATGCCATAAGCTCTTATTATATGCTCCACTAAATTAGATTTAGCATCTTCATTATAAATTGCTTTCATTTTCAAATTATTTTTAAGAGCTTTTTTTACAATATCAAAAACATAAGCATTTTCTATATTTATATCATTATATTTTAAATCAAAAATTATTTTATTTTGAATATCCTCAAAATCTTTTTTTAAACATTTAGGAACTATATTTTCTATTTTTAAAAATGCAGAGTTTATAAAAGCTGAATAGCCTGGAATATTAACTGTATCAATAATTTTTTTAGATAAAAGTAAAGAAAAAACTTCATCTTCGTTAAACATAATTGGAGGTATAAAATAATTTTCTAATATTTCATATCCCCCTTCACTTCCAGTATAAGATATTATTGGTATATTCATTTCACTTAAAGCTTGAATATCTCTGTAAATCGTTCTAATATCTACCTCGAAAGTATCCGCTAACTCTTTAGCAGTCATTTTCTTATTCTTTTTTAATGCTAAAATAATAGCCATTAGCCTTTCTATTTTCTGCATAACATATTACCATATATAAAAATATATTTTATATCTCTCATATTAATTTTCCTCATATTTCTCCACTTCTTTTCTTCATAAAAATTTTCTTATTCTTATCTTTTTATATATATTAAATTACATATATAGAAAAACCTCCTTATGTTTTTTATTTCTATCTCATATAAGAATTATATCTTTTAATTAATTTTAAAGTAATAATATCATATTAATACTGACACAAACCTGTCAGTGTTAATTATATTGATTACTATCTTTTATATTTAGCCTATCTTTTATATTTAGCCTATCTTCTATTTTTAATTTTTATAATTAGATAAAATATCTTTTATTTTTTTCTATATATTATATAATATTAACATGATATATTTGGGAAGGATTTGGTTTTTATGAATAATACATTAACAGAAGAAAATATAAAAAAGTTAAGAGAAGAATTAGAATATAGAATGACTGTAAAAAGAGCAGAAATTGCAAAAGAAAAGGCAATAGCCGCTGCACATGGTGATAGATCTGAAAATGCAGAATATAAAGAAGCTTGTGCAAATTACAGAGAAAATGATAATAGAATTCAATATTTGCTAACTATGATTTCAACGGCAACTGTTGTAGATGATAAAGATATAGATAAATCGGCATTAGGTATTAATAGTAAAGCTAAAATCAGATTTGTAGAAGATGACTTCGAAGATGTATTAACATTAGTAACTGTTATGGATTCCGATCCTGAAAATATGTTTATAAGCATTGAATCAGATTTAGGAAAAGCATTAATAGGCAAAAAAGCTCATGATATAGTTGAAGTTAATGCTCCCGAAGATAAATATACAATAGAAGTATTAGAGATATTGTAATAAAAAATATTTTACTTAAAAAATCCACGATAATTTATCGTGGATTTTATTTATGCACACTCTAATGGCTTTACTAAATTCTACAAAGAAAATATCCCTAATTCCTATAAACTCTTCCTCTGAATGCATATTTTTTCTGATAGCTTAATTATTCTTGCTATATTATTAGTTGAAATTTCTAAATTATTTTTCCCATTCTTTAATGCTTCTTCTATAGTAGCTACTCCAGACATTATTCCTATAACTGAATCTATTCCTAAATCGTATAATTCTTCGATATCCGAACCAACTTTACCAGCAAAGGCAATTACAGGAATATCATATTTCTTAGCTATATTTGCAACTCCAACTAGCGTTTTTCCAAACTTAGTTTGAAAATCTATACTTCCTTCTCCTGTAAAAACAAAATCTGCATCCTTTATCTTTTCCTCTAACTTTGAATACTTAATCACAAGATCTATTCCACTTCTAAGTTTCCCATTACAAAAACCTACAAGGGTTGCTCCAAGGCCTCCTGCTGCCCCAGCTCCCTCTATATTATCTATTTCTTTACCTAATTCTTTTCTAACTATATTTCCATAATGCTTTAAATTTTTATCTAAAATTTCTATAGTCTCTTTACTGGCTCCTTTTTGAGGTCCAAATACATAACTCGCTCCATCTTTCCCTGTTAGAGGATTTTTTACATCACAAGCTACCTCTATCTCTGTTTCTAAAATTCTCTTATCAAAATTACTTAAATCTATGGTTTCTAAATCTTTTAAAGCTCCTCCGCCAAATTTAAGCTCATTTCTATTCTTATCTTTTAAACTTACTCCCAAAGCTTGAAGCATCCCTGCTCCAGCATCATTTGTAGCGCTTCCACCTAATCCTATAACCAGCCTCTTTGCTCCAATATCTAACGCTGATTTTATTAGTTCTCCTGTACCATAAGTAGTTGTAACTAATGGATCTCTTTCATCTCTTTTAACTAAATTAAGTCCACTTGCTTCTGCCATTTCTATTACTGCTGTTACACCATCTCCCAAAACACCAAATTTTGCTTCTATTTTATTTCCTAATGGTGCTGTAACTTCTACAGTATATAATTTACCTTCCGTAGCATCAACTAAAGATTCCATCGTTCCTTCTCCACCATCCGCCATAGGTACATGAACACATTCAACATCTTTAAATACTTCTTTTATTCCCTTTTCCATAGCAAAACAAGCTTCCTTTGCTGTCATGCTTTCCTTAAATGAATCTGGTGCTAATATAATTTTTTTAATTCCCATATAAGTTCACTCCTATGTAGTTAGTAGATTTCAAAATATATCAATATCTTATTTTAATTTACTTTATCCATAAGAATTCATACGGTTTTAATTCTATGTTACTACTTATTTCTCTACCTGTAATTATATCTTTACCAGAAATAATTGAATTTACTTTTGATATTTTAGAATCTATATTTACTATAAAAGTTATTTTCTCCTTTGTGTATTCATTAAATCTTTCTAAAGCAAATATATTTTCTCCTAGATTTAAAACCTTTTGAGACGCAAATGGTGAAAATGCAGAATGTTCTTTTCTTATTTTAATTAATTCCTTTATTCTATTAAATATCTTTTTTCTTCTTTCATCTAACTTTAATTCAGTAGATATTCTTGAGAACTCAAGTCTTTCTCTATTAATCCTTCTATTTATTCCTGAATCTTCTAAGCCTTTATAGTCATTTTTTGAACCTAATAGTGAGTGATAGTATATTGCTGGTACTCCTACACAAGATAATAATATAGAATTTGAAGCAACTATCTTATTAATTTGACTTTCTAATTCAATATCCTCTTCTGAATTTATAATAGCATCATTATAATTTATATTAAGCTCATATACAGACTTACTTCCATCAGTATTATTCTTATAAGAAACCTTACCACCATTTTTAATAACCTTGTCTACTAAAAGTTGCTTTTCTTCGTCAGATAATATACCTTCTGTTGGTCTCATTCCTATGCCATCATGACTTGATAGAAAATTAAAGTATGTTGCCGTGTTAGATACCTTATCTATAGTTTTAGCCCACTCATTTAACTTTTTAGAGTTATGAGTTGTAAGAGTATGTAAAACTAATGGTGGTAAAGCAAATTGATACACCATATTAGCTTCGTTAGTTGTATCACCAAAATAACTTATATTCTCTTTATGAGGTACGTTAGTTTCTGTTATTATTTGAGTATTTGGCTTAAAATAATCTAAAAGCATTCTCCAAATCTCAATAATGGCATGAGTTTGTGGAAGGTGCATGCAACTTGTACCTGATTCCTTCCATAAAAAGCCTATAGCATCTAATCTTATTGATGTGGCACCATTTTGGGCATAGTTTAATAATATATCTGTCATTTCTAAAAAAACTGGGAAATGTCCAAAATTAACATCAATTTGATCTTCACTAAATGTTGTCCAAGCTGTCTTTAATCCATTTTCACCCTTATACTCATGAAATAATGGTGATGTTCTAGGCCTTACTACATTCTTACTATCAAAGCTATTATCATCTTTTATGAAATAATTTTTATATTTTTCTTCATCATTTAAGTATCCCTTAAACCAGCTACTAGATTTAGAAATATGATTAGCTACAAAGTCATACATCAATCTATAATCTTTAGATAAATTTTTTATATCTTCCCAATCTCCTAAATCCTTATTTATTTCCATATAATTAACTACAGAAAATCCATCATCAGAAGTATAAGTAAACATTGGAAGTATATGCACATCAGTTATAGTATCTTCTATATTTTCCTTTAAAAACTTATTTAAAGTTCTTATTGTTGGTACTCCCTCTTCATAAATACTATCTCCATAAGTTATTAAATATACATTTTTTTCAGAAATAGCTTCTGGTATTATAAAACTTACTTTCTCCCACTTATTTATTAGCTTTTCAATTTCCACTTCAAATTCTTCTTTATAATCTGAATTATATACAAATTTTATTTTTTCAACTATAGATTTAATTAGTTCTAGTTTATTCATAAAAACCTCCAGATTTTATAATCTTACCTTTATAGTTACATACCCTCTAGGCTTGATTTTAATTTTTCCTGTAATCTCCTCAATTTCTCTTTCATAAAGATTAGTTAATGTTAATTTTTTAAAATCTCCCATTAAACCAACACTCTCCTCTTTATCACTAGGATTAAATAGTCTTAATATATATCCATCTTTTTCATAAGATTCTTTAAATACACTTTGTATTACATTACAATTATCTATTTTAATTAAAGAATATTCCTCTTTATTAACTTCATAATTTAATGGAATTTCAAATCTTTCCAATCTCTCTTCAAAAAGGTTTAAGCTTTGCTTTTGATAAGTTGTGTATCTTTCAATATACTTATCTGCTAGCTTAAATAATTCTTCTTCTGTTGAATCTATCATTGCTATTGCATACTCGAAATTCATTTCCTTAATTAGTTGTGCATCTTCAGTGTAAACAACCTTATTATTTATTCCTGAAGCTCTTCCTGGTCTCCATAGAAGATTATCTTTTCCAAGTACTCCAACACTTCTAAATAGTGTTAGTGCTATCTTTGAATCATCTAAAATCTCAAATTCTTTAATTCCCTTAGCAATAATTCCATAAATATTATTTTCATTCTTTAATGCAACTATATTTTCTAAGGAATATATAGGTACTGGAGCTTCTGCAAAGCCTTTTTCTCTCCATGTATTAAAACATGTGTTTATATTATTTCTCTCAACAAAGGAAAATCCTTCATCACTTAAAGATGTTGTACTGTTTACGTTACTATTTAATATAACTCTTACCCTATGATCCTTAACATTATTATCTATACTGTGTTTTATTCTTATAAATGATTCATTACTTCTAAGCTCTATTTCTGTATTTACAATTACCTCTTCAGCTTTTAAGTTAAATCCTTTATGCTGAATAAACATCTTATTTATGTTTCTAGATTTTTTAACACCTAAAAATATAGCTTCTAATAGAAGTGTTTTTTCATTACTTTCTGCTGGTGAATAATCATAAGAATCACCACAATCTTCAGTATCCTCAAAGTAGAACATATTTTTAATTTCTTCTTTAGTTTTCTTATTAACTAATATAATATTATTATCCTGAACCACTATTTTAAAGCTCTCATTTTCTATTTTATTTTCTTTAATAGATTCTAGAATATTTTCTTTATTTATTGTTCCATCATTAACTACTATAGTCTTATATCCTATAGCTAAAAGCTCCTGATTATTTATAACTACTTCACTTCTATAGTACCCTGGAAGTTCTATCTCCTTTTCGCCCTCAGCTGTTACTACAACTTGTTTTCCCCCACTTAAATAATCTTGCTTTATTAAATCAAAGCTTACATTGCTTCCATCTAAATTTTCTAGTATAAAGTTTTCTTCTTTAGTGAATATTACTGTTTTGATATTTTCTATTGAGTTTTGCACCTTAGTATTGAAAAGTACAAGTATATTTTCCTTTCCAATCTTATTACTAATTGCTATAGTAATTTGTTTCTTTATTATGTTTATTAATCCTGAACAAATTCTATTTACCTTTTCTAATCTATTTAGAATTTCTCTATTTGTATCATCAGAATTGCATCCACCTATACTATCATGAGCATGCACATCAAATAATAATTTCCACATTATATCTATCCAGGATGTTGGATATTTTAAACCTAAAGATTTTCCTATAACAGCAAGTGGCTCTAAAATATAAAGTATCTTGTTTTCCACGTCATAATTAGCTTTTTTAATATCATATCTTTGAGATTTTATAGTATTATGAATTCTTGATTTTTGACAAGCTATTAACTCTCCTCTTATTTCATTTTCAAAATCAGCATTCCAAGTATCCGCCATAAAATTTTCATAGTTAGATAATATAAATTCATACTTATCTTGTTTTTCATTAAGTTCTTTCACAACCTTTGGAAAGTGCTCTCTAATAAGAACTTGATCTCCACCAGCTGGTAATAAAAGATTATCTGAATCCTTATTTAAATCCTCTAGTTTTTTAAGCATAGGCATAAGCTTTTCTTCTATATACTCTTTATCTGATGATAAAAATTTTCCTGGTCCATATCCTAAGAAAATATTGTTTGCCTTTACAGTCTCTCCATCAGGTGAAGTCCATTTAAAGTTCAAATTTCCCTTTAACTCATCAGTGTACACCCCTCTTTGAAGTACACTATTTTCTATATCAAACTCTTTAAAAATTGAAGGTAAATATTGATTTTGCCCAAAAATATCAGGTAAATATCCTACCTTCATAGAATGACCTAACTTATTTCCTAATCTTGTTCCATATAGTAAATTTCTTATTATAGACTCCTTATTTACTAATAAACTATCAGTTTGAGTATACCAAGGCCCTACAAAGATTCTTCTTTCTTTTATTAATTTTTCTAACTTTTCCCTATCTTCTGGATAAATTTTTAAATATTCATCAACAATTGAAAGCTGAGCATCAAATGTATATGAATTAAATTCTGAATTTTTTTCTAATACATCCATAAGATATGACATATTTTGACTTAGTAGTAGGTTTGAATCCTCTATTGTAAAGTACCACTCCCTATCCCAATGTGAATGTGGTACTACATATACCTTTTTTCCTCTACTCATTCTTATCCTCCTAATTTTACTTCCTAATGAAAGAACTAAAAACTATAAATATAGTTTTTAGTTCCTCATTCATTATTACATTATGTTCTTCTCTTCTTTTTTAATTAAGTAATATCTTATAAATATATTTGCCAAAGCTATAAATAATGTTCCTACTAGTAGCCCTACTATATAAGCCCATAAGTTCTCCACTAAAGGCCATCCCCATATTGCTGGTAATGGATTCCACTGAACTGCACCTAAAGCAACAGCAGTACATGATCCAAATATTGCACCAAGCATATTAATTGGAATAGTTATTAATGGGTTCTTTAACATAAATGGTATAGCTCCCTCACTTACTGCTATAAGTCCTAACATAATTGATGTACTACCAACAACTCTTAAACTTTCATCAAATACTCTTCTCTTAACGACAAATTTATCTAAAACTGTTGCAAGCCCCAACCCTATTGGAGGTATTATTATAGATAATACTCTTCCTGTTAGAGGGAATATGCCATCTGCTGCTAGTCCCATAGCTATAGCTCCAGCTGCCTTATTTACTGGACCTCCAAGATCAAACGCTGTACAAGCTGCTATTACAGATGTTAATAGTAACGTACTTCCTGTATCAAAAGAAGCTATTAAATTTGATAACCAACCATTTATTCCTCCAAAAATTGGATCTATAAGATAAAAATTCAGTATAAATATAGTTAATACTGATATACCAGGTAATAAAAACATTGGTTTCATTGCCTGAAGATTTTTTGGTAATTTAATCTTCTCATTTAAGAATTTACTTAAATAACCTGCAACTAGACCTAATACTAAAGCACCTAAGAATCCTGAAGGTATTCCACCCTTAACTCCCCAGAATGTATAATGTAATCCACCAGCAAAAGCACCTCCTATGAACCCTGGTACAAGACCTGGTCTATCTGCTATTGAATAAGAAACATAAGCTGCAAATACTGGATATATAAACTTAAATATTAATCCACCAAACTTATCTAAATAATGTAAGAATACATACAATTGATTTGAGCTTTCTCCAAACTGACCTAAGTTATCTATTTGACCTATTCCCATAGCCCAAAGCTTTGCTATTCCCATCATAAGGCCTGCTGCAACTATAACTGGAATCATATAAGAAATACCAGTCATTACAGCTTCCATCATTTCAGATAAAATTCCTTTTTTCTTTTCATTATCTTTTGATGTGTCCGCTACTTCTCCTCCATCTACTTTTCCTTCTGGATTTTCTAAAACTCTATTTATTAAAGCCTTAGCATCCTTTAATGGTTCAGCAACTTTTACTTTAACAAAATTTTTGCCATTATATCTTTCAATATTTTTAACAGCTATATCACATGCAAATATTACTCCATCAGCATTTTTTATATCTTCTTTGCTATGCTTATCTTCTATTCCATTAGCCCCTTGCTTTTCAACAAGTATTCTAACTCCCATTTCTCTTCCTGCCTTTTCTAATGCTTCAGCAGACATATATGTGTGAGCAATTCCTGTAGCACAAGCTGTAACAGCTAAGACCGTCTTATTATATTCTTTAACTTCACTATTTTCCTTCTTATAATTTAAGGCTTCAATAAATTCTTTACTATTTTTAGCCTTTTTTAAATTAGTTGTGAAATCTTCATACATTAAAGCCGATGATAATTCAGCTAATAATTTTAAGTGAGTTGATCCTTCTTCAGCTTTTGGAATAGCTAATAAAAATACTAAATCAACATTATTGTCATCAGTAACACTTTCCCAATCCATTATAGGCTTTTCTAATCTTGCCACTGCAAAAGCTGCTTTTTTTACTGTGGTTGACTTACCATGTGGAATGGCAACTCCTCTTTCAAGCCCTGTTGGAGAATGTGCTTCTCTTTCCATAACTGCTTGTAAAAATTCTTCTTTTGATGAAATTATATTATCATCATAAAGTCTTTCTACTAATTTTTTTATTACTTCTTTTTTATTTGAACATTTCTGATTTAAAAGAATAAGATTATTATTGGTCATCTTTTTTAAATCCATCTTCATTCTCTCCTTTTTAATTTTAATGTACATCGCTTTATATCTTTTGCAATCTTTTACAAGCCTATTATTACATACTTATATAAATTTTTGTTATACAATGAAAGTATAATTTTACTTTTTTATATCTAAATGTGTATAATGATTTTAA
Organism: Clostridium sp. CTA-7; assembly: GCF_054768095.1. Taxonomy (NCBI): domain Bacteria; kingdom Bacillati; phylum Bacillota; class Clostridia; order Eubacteriales; family Clostridiaceae; genus Clostridium; species Clostridium sp. CTA-7. The sequence goes on from NZ_BAAAAV010000005.1 coordinate 111,342, forward strand.
ATATACAATTTTTTTATTTGGAGGTTATATTTATGAGTACTCTTGTTAATTACTTCTCTGATAAGCTAAATAATTTAACTTATGCTGAAAAACATATTTTTTATTATATTGACTCAAATTTAGAAAAATCAAAAAAAGAATCTTTAACTAAAATGGCAGATGAAAACAATGTAAGTACAACTACAATTATTAGAATGTGTAGTAAACTAGGCTTATCAGGCTTTTCAGAGCTTAAATACATATTAAAAACTATTAATATAGATACTAATCCTCATATAGATAACTATATAGAAGCTATCAAAAATAATATAAATCTTTCACTAGATAAACTCTCTATTAATAACATAAATAGATTAGTAAATATGATAAAAGAAGCTACGAAAATAATTATAGTTTCTGTTGGGCTTTCTAAACCCATGGGGGAATACTTCTCTAAACTACTAATGCAAGCTAATAAAAGTAGCTTTTATATATACGAATCTCACATAATTGATCTTCTAGATAAAAGTTCAACTCATGATGATTTAATTATATTTATATCTAATAGTGGAGAAACTCATACATTAACCAATATAGCTGAAAAGCTAAGCTATAGAAATTTTAAAACTGCTGCTATAGTTAACACTCCTGATTCTTCCTTATCTAAACTTGTAGATACTTCTATAAATACTTATTCTGAAAAAAGCAATTTATATGGTTATGATATAACAGCAAGATCTACTCTTTTAATTATTCTTGACGTTATTTTCGCTTATTATATTAACAATACAATAAAAAAATAGCCCGTCTTAATCTATGACAGGCTATTTTACTTTCTCATATGGATCTTTATATAAATTTTCTTCTATTATTATAAAAGATTCTAATTGCTATACTAATCTTATTTTGATCTTATAATAAATACATAAGACATTTTACTATCTCAGCAATAGAAATTCCATTATATAAAAATATATATTATAGCGATATATATTTAAGGTATATGTCTTAAAATATAATATCTAAGACATATACCTCTTAAAAATATAATTTTACTATTTATAAATATTAATCATCGGAATATTATTTAGTACTACTCTTCATCTTCCCATCTTAAGGATCTCTTAACAGCTTTTTTCCATCCTTTATAATACTTATCTACTTGCTCTTTATCAAGCTTTGCATCAAATTCATCAGCCATATGCCAGAACTTCTTAACTTCTTCTTTATCCTTCCAGAATCCTACTGCAAGACCTGCTAAATAAGCCGCTCCTAATGCTGTTGTTTCTGATATTATAGGCCTTACAACCTTTTTACCTAATAAATCTGCTTGGAATTGCATTAAGAATTTATTTCTACTTGCTCCTCCATCTACTTTTATACTCTTAAGATCTGATCCAACATCCTCCTTCATAGCATCTATAAGATCTCTTGTTTGATATGCTATGGACTCAAGAGCAGCTCTCATAAGATGATTTCTATTAGTTCCTCTTGTTATTCCAAATATTGCTCCCCTAGCATACATGTCCCAATGAGGTGCTCCAAGTCCAACAAAAGCTGGTACTATATACACTCCACCATTGTCATCAACCTTAGATGCAAAATATTCAGTATCTACTGAATCATTTACTATTTTTAGCTCATCTCTAAGCCATTGAATAACAGCCCCTCCTACAAATACAGATCCCTCTAAAGCATATTGAACCTTTCCATCAAGACCTATAGCTATAGTCGTTAAAAGACCATTTTTACTTTCTACCATTTCTTCGCCTGTATTCATTAACAAGAAGCATCCTGTTCCATAGGTATTCTTAGCTTCACCCTTTTCAAAACAAGTTTGCCCAAATAAAGCAGCTTGTTGGTCTCCTGCCATACCAGCTATAGGAACTCTTACTCCACCTTTTCCTCCAAGGTTTGTATCACCATAAACTTCAGAACAATTTCTAACTTCTGGTAACATTGACTTTGGTATATTTAATTCCTCTAAAATTTTGTCATCCCATTTTAATTCTTTTATATTATAAAGCATAGTTCTTGATGCATTAGTATAATCAGTAACATGAACTTTACCATTAGTTAACTTCCATACAAGCCATGTATCTACAGTTCCAAATAAAAGTTCTCCTCTGTCTGCCTTTTCTCTTGCACCTTCTACATTATCTAGTATCCATTTTATTTTAGTTCCTGAAAAATAAGCGTCTACAACTAATCCAGTATTTTTCTTAATATAATCTTCCCATCCATTAGCTTTTAGATTATCACATATATCCGCTGTTCTTCTACATTGCCATACAATTGCATTATAAACAGGTCTTCCTGTGCTTTTTTCCCAAACAATAGTAGTTTCTCTTTGATTTGTTATACCTATAGCTGCTACTTCATCTTGAGTAATATTAGTTTTAGCTATAACCTCCTGAAGTACTCCATATTGAGTAGCCCATATTTCCATTGGATCATGCTCAACCCATCCTTCTTTAGGATATATTTGAGTAAATTCTTTTTGGCTTATTCCTACTATATTTTGTTCCTTATCAAATACAATTGCTCTTGAACTTGTTGTTCCTTGATCTAGTGCTATAATATACTTTCCCATAGTTATCTCTCCCTCATTTTTCAATTTCAAATTTATAATTTAATAATTAAATCAAATACTAAACTTCCAAAAACTCCTCCAAGTATAGGTGCTATAACTGGTATTAAAGAATAGCTCCAATCTGAATCAACTTTATTCTTCATAGGTAATATAGCATGTACTATTCTTGGTCCTAAGTCTCTAGCTGGATTTATTGCATATCCTGTTGTACCTCCAAGAGACAATCCTATACCCCATACTAAAATACCTACCAAAAATGATCCCATAATTCCTACTGTTCCTATTATTTCTCCTCCTGAACCTTGGAAGGTAGTTTTAAAGACTTCACTATAAGTTATTCCTCTTATACCTAATAATAATATAAAGGTTCCAGTAAATTCACCTACAAAATTATAAAATTTATTTTTTATAGCTGGTGCTGTGCAAAATGTTGCTCTTATGTCTTCTCCATTTGAAGTTTCATCATAATGTTGCTTATAGTTAATATAAACAATAAGCATCCCAACCATGGCTCCTAACATCTGGCTTATTATATACATTGGTACTTCTCCCCAAGCAAATAATCCTGATGAAGCTAGTCCAATAGTTACTGCTGGATTTAGATGAGCACCACTCATCCATCCTGTAATATATGCTGCTACTGCTACAGCAAACCCCCATCCTGCTGTTATTACAATCCATCCTGAAGAATTTCCCTTTGTTTTCTTTAGTACTACATTGGCAACAACCCCATTACCTAGTAGAATTAAAATAAGTGTACCTAAGAACTCTGCTAAATATGCTTGCATTTTGCTCTCCCCTTTTATTAAAATTATTATTTTAAGAAAAAAAACCACATAAAATTGCATGAGCAATCTTATGTAGCTTTTTCTCTTATTCTCTCTTTTCTACATAGACCATATTTCTTTTTTAGTTGTAGATATACATGTCGCACCACACTTTAAGGCTTCCATTACATCTTCCTTATCTGAAATTAATCCCCCTGCTATTAATGGCTTATTAAGACTTAAAGAAAGTTCCTTAATTATTTTGAAAAGTAATCCTGGAAGAATCTCTACAGCATCACACTCATCTACTAAATGATTTTTTATATTTTCTTTAGACAAACTATCTATCATAAATACTCTTTGAACGGCTATAAGTCCAAGTCTCTTAGCTGATCTTATTACTTGAGGCTTTGTACTTATTATCCCTTGGAATTTTGTGTTTTCAATTAAGAATCTCAAAGATACTTCTTTACTTGAAATCCCCTCTATTAAGTCTATATGAATAACACCTATTTTATTACTATTAAATATTTTTTCACTTATATTTTTAATATTTAATATGTTTCCGAATAAAACGAAAATAACTTGTATATCACTCTCTAAAGCTAACTCTAATTCTTTTTCATCTTTTACTGCTGCGACTATAGGATTGTCCTCTAAAACTCTTTTAAAATTACTCATTTTATTCCTCTATCCCTCTATTTTTTGTAATCATTTACAGTACGATATTATTCTATCACGTCATATATTCAATTGTCAATATATCCCTATTTTTATATATTTGTTTATTATTTCACAAAAATGGTTATATCAAAAAATAATATATTAATTTAAATTAAATCCCTCCTGATAGTAAGCTCTATTTGTCTTATAAATTATGACTTGACTCATAAATGATTAGGATAAAATTTTAACAAATTTTAGAGATTTTCTTAAAATATTAATTATAAAAAATAATAAATTAATAAAAAAATTTTGCTAACCTATTTATACTGTAAACAAAAGGGATATTTTCAGCTATAAAAATATCCCTTTTGTCTAATCATTATTAAATTTTGTATTATAAATTAAGAACTTTACTTATTAAGCTACTATATAATCACTATAAATTATTACTCCAAAAGTAAAATTGAATCTTCAGGTATTTTTAAATATAAATTTTCTTTATTTTTTTTATTATCCCATTCCTCTTTCTTAACTTTATACAATATAACACTGTTATCACTTTTTTCATTAATATTTTTATTTTCAAACATTATGTTATATTCAAATACGTTTTCTACTATCTTAATTATTTTACATTCTAGAACATTTTTTTCATCCTGTGTGTTAACATCATCAATGATTTTAAAGTTGTGAGCTCTAACTCCAACATAATTTATATTTTCAGGTACTATTTTTTCTGTTTCTAAGATGATATTCCAATCAGTAGCATAAACCCTATTTGAAGAAAGAATTTGGCATTTTGAAATATTTTTGCAGCCTGTAAGTATTGCTGCTTCAAACAATTTTGGTTCTTTAAAAATCTCCTTAGTGTTTCCTAATAAAATTGAATTACCTTTGTCAATAATAGCAATATTTTTACAAAACTTATATACTTCTTCCCTGCTATGAGTAACCATTAAAACTTCTCCATTATACAATTTTAGCAATTCTAAAACCTCAGTCTGAAGCTGCTCTTTTAAATATGAATCTAATGCAGAAAATGGTTCATCAAGCATCAATATATCTGGTTTATATATAATACACCTACCCATAGCAACTCTTTGTTGCTGACCTCCAGAAAGTTGACTTGGGTATTTCTTTTCTAATCCTTGCAAATGAAATGATTTTATAATTTCATTTACCTTCTTTTCTTTTTCCCTTTTTGAATCTAATAGTGCTATTCCAATATTTTCTTCTACAGTCATGTTCGGAAACAAAGCATAATTTTGAAACAAATATCCTATATTTCTTTCTTGAGGCTTAAGATTAATTTTTTTCTCAGAATCAAATAATACTTTTCCATTAAGTACAATACGTCCTTCATCAGGAGTTTCAATTCCAGCAATACATTTAAGAGTCATACTTTTTCCACTGCCAGAAGCACCTAAAATTCCAAGATACTCTCCATTTGTTTCAAAAGAAACATCAAGAGAAAAACCTTTTAACTTTTTCTTTATATCAACAAACAAACTCATTAAATTCTTCCTTACTTCAAATATTTTCTTTCTCTTAGAGTAAAATAATTTGTTAAAACAACAACTATAAATGATATTATGGTAACAATTAGAACATAGTCAAAAGCGACCCCCATATTCCCTGCTGATACTTCTGCATAAATTGCTAAAGGTAGTGTCCTTGTCTTATTTGCTATGTTCCCTGCAATCATTGCTGTAGCTCCAAATTCTCCAAGCCCTCTTGCAAAAGCTAGTATGCCCCCTGAAGCAACTCCAGGTAATGCAAGTGGCATCATTATACGCCAAAAAATTTTTTTCTCTGACATTCCTAATGTTCTTGCAGCCATTATTAAGTTTTGATCAACTTGTTCAAATGCACCTCTTGCTGAACGATACATAAGTGGAAAAGATATTACTACAGAGGCTATTACAGTGGCTGCCCAAGAAAAAACTATTTTTACCCCTAAAAAATCTAACAAGAACTTACCTATTGGCCTATTTACACCAAATATAATCAAAAGGAAAAATCCCATTACTGTTGGTGGCAAAACTAATGGTAATGTTAATATACCATCTAAAATCATTTTTATTTTTTCGGACTTTATCTTTACAATAAATATTGCTACAAAAAGTCCTAACAAAAATGTTAAGACCATTGATGCGGTTGCAGTTTTTAAAGAAATTATTATTGGTGATATATCCATTATATTCTCCTATTTATTAGCTGAAAATCCATAAGATTCGAATACTTTGATTGCTTCATCAGATTTCAAAAATTCTGTGAACTTCTTTGCTGATTCTTGATTTTTAGTACTCTTCACTATACCTACTGGATAAATTACTTTAGAAACACTTCCTTCTTTAGCTTCTGTAACAACTTCTACTTTACTATTTGAAGCTGCATCTGTTGAATATACAACTCCAGCATCAGCACTAGCTTCAGCAACCCAATTTAAAACTTCTGTAACATTTGTCCCAAGGCTTGCCTTTGAAGAAACTTGATCCCAAATTTTAAGGTTTTCAAATAATTGTTTTGAATATTGTCCAACTGGTACACTTTCTGGATCTCCAATAGCAATTTTTTCAGACTTTAATATATCTTCAAAAGTTTTTATATCTTTATTACTACCTTTTGGAACAATAAGCATAATTTTATTTTGAAGAAGTTCAACAATAGAGCTCTCATCAACTAAACCTTTTTTATTTAATTCATTCATTTGCTTCATTGCTGCTGACATAAAAACATCTATTTCTGCACCTTCTTCAATTTGACTTTGTAACTTTCCTGAACTATCGTAAGTTCCTTGGACCTTAATATTAGGATTTTTTTCTTTAAACATTGGTATTAATTTATCTTCCATACAATTTTTTAAACTTGCTGCAGCTGCAACAGTTATAGTTGTTTCTTTAGTTTGACTATCCTTTACATTTTCTGTAGCTTTATTTTTGCTACACCCAACAGCAAAAAATACTAAACAGCACATACTTAAAATTAAACTTATTCTTTTTTTCATTCTCTATACCCCCATTTATTAAATAATTATAAGTTTAGAAATGTAAAGTTGTTTTAATATTGATAAAACACAACAAAACCGAACTAAACATAACTAAAATGAATAATTTAAATTATAATGTAAACATTTCCTTATGTCAAATTATTTTCAATTTTAGGTTTATTTACCAATTAAACTGAATTTAAAATCTATAAGATGATATTTAAAAACAAATATATAGTTCTAAAATTTAACAAAAAAGGTAACTCCTAATTGTTATATTTAAATTATTATGTTAAATTATTTTTATATTAAATAATAAAATGAAAAGGTGAATGAAATGAATGAAGATATCTTATATACACCAGATGAAATTGCTCAAAAATTAAAGATAACTAAAAGCACTGTGTACGAAATGATAAAACGTGGAGATTTAGATGCTCATCGTATGGGAAAGCATCTTCGTATATCTAACTCACAATTTGATATTTATCTTTTAAAATCTAAAGGTTATGAAAACAGCTATGAAGCAACCTTAATTCATGAAAATGAAGAAATGTTTGCATATATTAACTCAGTTAAAATTCAAGTTAATACTGAACTAGAAGGAAAAGTAAAAGTTTGTATTCATCCAGAAGATATCATACTAAGTAAAGGTACCTTTATAAGTAGTGCACGAAATGTTCATAAAGGTGTTGTAGCGGATATTATAATAGATGGAAATAGTGCAAAAGTAATTTTAAATGTTGGTATTCCTTTAGTAGCGCTAATAACAAAAAAATCCTTAAATGAAATGGGTATAGAAAAAGGAATGGAGCTTTTCGCCATTTTCAAAACTATGTCTGTAAAAGTTTATAAATAGTATTTTCCTTGTTGTCAATTAATAATTAAATACCTTATTATCAATACTAATACTTTCATAAATATCTATATAAACTTATTAAATACTAAATCTTTTTAATTAGCTATTGTTTTAACATAAGTTAAAATAAAAAAAGAAGAGTTGCAAAATGGTTAGTACTTAATCATTTTTTAACTCTTCACTTTTAATTTTATTTATTTTTTTCTGATAAATAAGATATTAATTCATCATAATTATTTTCAGCTAATGATTCTCTTGATTTTAAGTCTTTTATTTTATTATTTGAATTTATAATACTTTCATAATTAGATAGAGTTTCTAATATAGCAGACTTAAAAATTGGAATAACCTCTATTATTCTTTTTATTCCATATACATATTCATCATCACTAATGTTATAACACTTAAATAATCCTGAAGTTAATCTTCCATCAGAAAACATGTAAATATACCTATCTTTCATTTCATCAGATAAATCAACTTCAATTTTATGCTTATACAACCTAAATATAGTATCATTTTCTTTTATAAATATAGGGAATATAGTTGAAAAAAGTACTACTACATCCTCTTCCTTATCAACAACTCCAGTAAAATCATGTTCATTAAGCTTTGTTAAAATCTCATCTGTAAATATACAATCTTTTATTTTCTTACTCAGAGTCATTTTTAACTTTTGTTCTTTTCCCTCAATTAAAAAGTTATCAATTGAATTAAATAGTCTACTAATTTTTTTTATATTTTTTTCTGAATTATTCATACTAATACATCTCCTTAAATAATTCAATAGAAAGTCATTACACTACTTTCTTTATATAATTTAATATTATCTATATATACATTTTAGTATATTTAAAATAATTATACAAATTCATTATATAAAACTTATTTAGTAAATTAAGAATATAGTCTTATTTTTCCTCTTTAGGATATAACCTTAATAACTAAATATTTTACAATAGTTATTCACAATAAACATAAAAATATAATTTCCTAAAGAGTAAAAAAACATCATATTACTGATGTTTCTTAGTAGATGCGATGGTAATAATAGTTACCCATCGCATCATTAATTTATATTTTAAACTTATTGACATTAACCATCATCTTTTTGCTCATGTCACTTAACTCATTTAATGATTCAGCAACAACTTTAGTTGAACTAGTCATTTCCTCAGTGGACGCTGATATTTCCTCTGCAGATGCAGATACTTCCTCAGATATAGCCGAAGCCCCTTCTATTTTTTCTAATATTACATCCTTATTCTCATTTAAATCTTCAACTGAATTATTTGCAACATTAATTTTAGGTGTTATTTCATTTACTGCTACTGTTATATTCTCAAATGATTTTATAGCAGTAAATATATTTTTTTCTTGAGTTTGAAGCTCTGACTTAACTGAGTCTGTGGTTTCAACCATTAATTCTGTATCCTTTGATATTTGAGATATTATAGTGGCTATATTTATAGAAGATTCTTTGCTTTGTTCAGCAAGCTTTCTTATTTCTTCAGCAACAACTGAAAAACCACGGCCAGCCTCTCCCGCCCTTGCAGCTTCAATAGCTGCATTTAAAGCTAAAAGATTAGTTTGTTCAGAAATACTATTTATTAAATTAGTTATTTCATTTACCTTTGTTACATTTTTACCAACGCCTTGTGTTTTCAGAATTAAATCATTAAATGCTTTATTAACATTTCTAACTGATTCAATTACATTTTCCATATCATCATTACTATTATTAGCCATAGATTTTATATTAATTGTATTTACATCTACATCTTTTATTATCTTAACCATATCCTCTAACTTTGCGCTAAACTCTTGAAGTATTGCAGTGATATCAACTAAATCTGTGGCTTGATTCATAGTGCCTTTTGAGACATCGTTAATAGCTATTGAGATATTTTTACTTGAAGACAATACTTCATCCCCTGTTACTGAAAGTTTATCTGTTTGAGTATCAATACCAGTAGAACTTTCCTTTATATCATTTAATATATTAATAATTGAACCTTTCATAACATCTAAGGCTGATGACATCTTACCTATCTCATCTTGTCTATTTAAAAGCTCCTCGGAAATTTCTTTACTTAAATCTCCCTCTGATATTTCTTTTAAATGAATCATTACTCCATCAATAGGTTTACTTATAGATTTTGATATAAGCACTACGATTAATCCACCAATTATTATAAATATAATAGATACTATTGCTATACCTATATTTAAGGTACGTATTTCACTTAAAATTTCATCTGTATCTATTGTTATAGCAGTGGACCAATTTGTAAGCTTTATTGGAGCATATCCAACGTATTTTGATTCACCGTTATAAGTGTAGTCTCCATACCCTGTTTCACCAGCTACCATTTTCTTTTCTATATCTACTATAGATTGAAGAGTTGGGTCTTCTTTTATATTTTCAAAATCGTTATTTTGAGATAATACTAATTCTTTATCTTTATGTGCTATTGTTGTCCCATATTTACTTAGTATAAAAGCTTGACCAGTAGAACCAATCTTAACATCACTAACGAATCTACTAAGTTCATTTCCATCTTTAACAGCTGTGATAACACCTATTACATCTTCATTGAACTTAACTGGGACAGAATATATAACTACAATTTCTCCTGATGCCTTACTAACAATTGGATCAGATACATATGATGTACCTGAAGCGGCATTTTTAAAGTAATCTCTATCACTTGCATTAAAACTAGTTCCATCTGTTCTGCTAGCAGTACCATCTAATGTAATAAAATTCATTGCTGTATAATTTCTATTTTTAGCTATTGATTTTAAAGTAGAAACCTTATCATTAATAGATATTTTGGGGTCTTTTAAATTATTGTTCTCAGAAATTATTTCTAAAGCCTGAATTTCTGCAATAAGTCCATTTTCAATAGCCTTTGAAGCTTGAATCGAAATTTCTGGTAAAGTTTTTTGAACGGTATTTTTTAATGATATTTTTGATATTAAAGAAGAAATTAAAGAGATTCCTATGCAAATAGCAACTATTAAAGAGATAAAACTTATTAATAATTGAATTTTAATACTTTTAAAACTTACTTTTCCTACTTTCTTTTTCATCTGCCTACCCCCATTAATTTACTTTATTTAAAAGCATACCTTACTTCTATCGATATATAATCTTAAAACTTAATATTATTGATATAATAAAAATGAGTATTATCTAAAAATTCGGATAATACTCACCTTAAATTTAAAGTTAATAATAATTTCTATTAATAAGAATTTTATTGGAGGTACCTCATTACTATAAAAGTAAAATCATAATTTATTTTATAGCATGTTTAGTATATCTATTGCATTGATTCTATAACACTTTCAACAAGTGAATCCATATCTATATCATTGTCCTCATTCATAGAGGATACAAGTGAAACTTTATCTTCTAGAACTGTCATTTCCTTCATTCCATCTAGGAACTCACTCATTAACTTACCAGACTTACATGCCCAGGAACCATTTTCAATAATTGCAAAGGTTCTTTTTTGAAGGTTAAGTGCCTTCATATCCATAAGATAATTATGCATAGGCGGATAAATTCCAAGATTATAAGTTACAGAAGCTAAAACCACATGACTAACTCTAAAGGTCTCAGAAATTAGCTGAGATACATGAGTACTTGAAACATCATACATAGTTACATCTTTTATGCCTCTTTCTACAAATTTAGTAGCTAAAGAGGTAGCTGCAGTTTCTGTATTACCATACATTGAAGCATATACTATCATTACTGCTTTTTCTTCTGGTTCATATCTACTCCATTTATCATACTTGTCAATAAAATATCCAAGATCTGTACGCCAAACTGGACCATGTAGTGGACAAATCATTTTAATATCAAGTCCACTTGCTTTTTTTAATAATGATTGAACATGAGCTCCGTACTTTCCAACAATATTTGTATAATATCTTCTAGCGTCATCAATCCAATCACGGTCAAAGTCAACTTCGTCATTGAATAGCTTACCATCTAATGCTCCAAAGGATCCAAATGCATCAGCTGAGAAAAGGACACCATTTGTAGTATCAAAGGTAACCATAGCTTCTGGCCAATGTACCATCGGTGCAGCTACAAATGTTACTTCATGCTTTCCAAAAGATTTTGTATCTCCTTCAGTAACCTCCTCTATTCTTCCGTCAATTTCGAATCCAAATTGCCTCATTAATAGAAAAGCTTTCTCAGTGCTTATAATCTTGACATTAGGATAACGTAATATTATTTCCTCAATAGAAGCTCCATGATCAGGTTCCATATGATTTATCACTAAATAATCAAGTGGCCTACCATCAAGAACTGCTTGTACATTTTCTAAAAACTGTCTACAAATTGACCAATCCACAGTATCGAATAGTACAGTTTTTTCATCTAATAGTAAATATGAGTTATATGAAACACCCCTTGAAATTGGATGAATATTTTCAAAAAGAGCTAGACGCCTATCATTACCGCCTACCCAATAAAGGTCTTCCGTTACTTTTCTAACACAAAACATAAATTACTCCTCCTTTTTGCTATAAAAACCTTAAAATTTTTGCTATAAAATTAGACCTCTATAAAATTAGATTTTTCTTCACCACAATCTGGACAGATCCACTCTTCTGGAAGAGATTCAAATAAAGTTTCTGGTGATATGTCATTTTCTATATCCCCTACTGCTGGGTCATATTCATAGCCACATCCATTACAAACATATCTCTTCCAAGTAGGAATAGTCTTTTTAGGAACATACTTTTTCATTTTCTTCATAGGAGGTGCTTCCTTTTTTGGTTCTCCATTATCTAAAGCAGCTGTTAGTAATGGCATTATTTCTAGTAAGTCTCCAACAATACCATAATCTGCGTTCTTAAATATTGGAGCATTAGGATTATTATTAATAGCAACTATCGTAGTAGCATCCTTTATCCCCTTTAAATGTTGTCCAGCACCTGATATACCACATGCTATATAAAGATTTCCATTAAATTTTTGACCTGACATCCCAACATAACGATTTAAAGGTAAATATTTTAAAGTTTCAGCTACAGGACGTGATGAACCAATTGCTGCACCAGCCTGAATAGCTAAAGCTTTAGCAAGTTCCATATTTTTTTCTTCTCCAATTCCCTTACCTACACTAACAACACGGTCTGCCTTGGATATTGGAGTATTTATATCAATACCAACAGTAAAGTCATAACCATCTGCTTTTAATGATTCTATAAGCTTAGCAACTTTTTCTTCAGCTGTTCCATCTTTCATAATCATCTTCTTACGAGCACCAGTCACTCCACCATATGGAGATTTTTTAGTTATAGTTTTATTTTTAGGCATTTTACCAATTACGTGAGATGCAATTACCATTCTTTGAATCTCATTTGTTCCTTCATAAATAGTACAAATTTTAGCATCACGATATGCTCTTTCTACATCCATTCCTTTAAGGTAACCAGATCCTCCAAATATTTGTAATGCATCATTTACAACCTCTAAACATATATCAGAGGCATATTGTTTAGCCATAGCAGCTTCCATAGAATAAGGTTCATGATTTTCCTTAAGTTCAGCAGCACTATATACTAAAAATCTAGCTGCTCTTAGCTTTGTTGCCATATCAGCTAACTTAAATGAAATTACTTGTTGTTGACAGATTGGTTTACCAAATTGTATTCTTTCCTTTGAATATTCTAAAGCATTTTCATAAGCTCCTTGAGCTATACCTAGAGCTTGAGCTGCAATACCTATACGACCACCATCTAATGTTTTCATAGCTATTTTAAAGCCTTGTCCTTCTTCACCTAATAAGTTTTCCTTAGGCACTTTAACATTGTTAAATATTAATTCAGCAGTTGAAGAAGAGCGAATTCCCAACTTATCATAATGATCACCAAAGGTAAATCCTTCCCATCCCTTTTCAACTATAAAGGCACTTATGCCCCTAACTCCTATGTCCGGAGTTGTTACTGCAAATACAACATAAATATCAGCTTTATCTGCATTAGTTATAAAAATCTTTCCACCATTTAAAATATAATAATCGCCTTCTAGTTCAGCAGTAGTTTCTGTTCCACCAGCATCACTTCCAGCATTAGGTTCGGTTAAACCAAAGGCACCAATTTTTTCACCTTTAGCTAAAGGAATTAAATATTTTTGCTTTTGCTCTTCATTTCCATAGGCAAAAATTGGATATGTTCCTAATGAAACATGGGCTGATAGAATTACACCTGTACCTCCATCAACCCTAGAAAGCTCTTCAACTGCAATGGCATAACTAAGTGCATCTAAACCTAATCCACCATACTTCTCAGAATAAGGAGTTCCTAATACACCCATTTCTCCCAACTTTTCTATAGCCTCATCTGGGAATTTACTTTCCTTGTCCAACATAAATGCTATAGGCTTTATTTCAGTCTCTGCAAATTCTCTAATTTTCACACGAAAAGCTTCGTGCTGTTCTGTAGTCTTAAAAAACATAAACTTGCCTCCTTTTATTTAGTGTTTTATTTTAATTTTTATAAACTTTTAAAATTTATAAAATATGTAAGTCTAATATCAAAATACACTATTCTAATAATCAAGCTAAAACTTATGTTGTTATGTCCTTATGTGCTATATACCCTATACCAATTAATATCTATTATTCCAGTTTTTCTCTTTCTTAATAATTATTATTATAAAACTCTAAATATCTATTGTCAAATTTTTCTGTAAACAATTCCAGTTTTATGAATAATATTAGTGCCTACTAGATAATATTATTTATATCTAAAACTATATATTCATTTTAATCTTAATAAGAAGAACTTTTTATAATTCACTCATCAGAAAAAGTGTAGCTAATATTATAAAAATAGTTTACTTGAGAGGTACCAAAAGAAAATTTACACACATTTTTGCATAGGCTTTTACAATAATTTTAATAACAAAAAAAGTATGTTATTCATTAAAAACAACATACTTTTTACTGCAGTCGGTACTCATCACTTTTGTATCCTCAAACCAGCACTTTACAAAGTCAACATCACTTAAAATAATTTATTCCAATAGCATCTCTAACCTCATCTAAAGTATTTGAAGCTACTTCTCTTGATATTTTACTCCCTTGAAGTAAAACACTATAAATGTAATCTATATTTTTTTCTAATTCCCTACGTCTAGCCCTAATTGGTTCTAGCTCTGCTTGTAAAACTTCATTTAAGAATTTCTTTACTTTTACATCACCGAGTCCACCTCTACTATAATGCTCCTTCATATTTTTTAAAATTTCTTTATCCTTGCAGAAAGCATTTAAATACGTAAATACAGGATTATCTTCAACTTTACCTGGATTTTCTACTCTTATATGATTTGGATCTGTATACATTGCCATAACCTTCTTAGCTATAATATCTGGTTCATCAGATAAATAGATTGCGTTATTTAGAGATTTACTCATTTTTGAATTTCCATCGACACCTGGCAATCTTCCCATACCATTTATGGGAATTATAGCCTTAGGTTCTACTAATATTTCTTTACCGTAAATACTATTAAAGCTTCTTACTATTTCTCTAGTTTGTTCTATCATAGGTAGTTGGTCTTCTCCTACTGGAACTATAGTAGCCTTAAAGGCTGTTATATCTGCTGCTTGACTTACTGGATATGTTAAGAAACCTGCTGGAATACTCAATTCAAAGTTCTTTTCTTTTATTTCATTTTTCACTGTTGGATTTCTTTCAAGCCTTGAAACTGTAACTAGATTTAGATAATGCATTGTTAATTCGTTTAACTCTGGTATTTATGATTGAACAAATATTGTAGATTTTAAAGGATCTATTCCTACTGCTAAATAATCCAATGCTACCTCTATTAAATTTTTTCTTATTTTCTCTGGATTCCTAGCATTATCAGTTAAAGCTTGTTGATCTGCTATCATTATAAAGCTTGTGTAATCCCCATTATTTTGTAGATCTACTCTCTTTTTTAATGAACCTACATAATGTCCAAGATGCAACTTCCCTGTTGGTCTATCACCTGTTAATATGATTTCTTTACTCATAATATTCACTCCTTAATTCTTTGCAAAATAAAAACTCCGCCCTAAATAAATAGGACGGAGATAAACCGCGTTGCCACCTAAATTGTATAGTAAAATATACTATACCACTCCTTTTCAAGTACTACCATACTCTATCTGCTATAAGATGCAGCCCACCACTTAGATACTCTGATAATCATTTCTCATCGTTCCTCAAAGGTCCATTCACTAAATCTCTTCTTGTTAGGATTCCACCACCCCTAACTCTCTTTATTGAAGCTTAATATAGCTACTACTCCTTATCTTTGGATGTTATTATTTAAATTTATTACATTTTACATCAAATACTCTTAATTTGCAATCTTATAATACTTAAATTTCCTTGACAAATTCCTATTTATCAATCTCCTATTCTCTTCGAAATATATATCATAAGTAAATTATAGAATAAATTCATGGTATTATTTAATTTTCAAAGAACATATTTTATTGTTTAGATTAATAAAATTTCTTATATTTATTAAAAATAAAAAGACCACAATATAATATTCAATTTAGACTGATATACTTCCCGCAGTCTCTTATATAAAGCCTTCTACTAAAATGGTGGGGTACTAATTCTATTTAATTATTATGTTTATGCTTGTTTTAGCATAAAACATCTTTAAAGGCTAGTTATATCAATGATTTAGGTGTAGTTACTACATAAATTTATTAGGTAACTACTATATACCCCATTCTTCTTTTAACTTATTAACTATTTTCATCATCTCCCCATCATCTTTTACTATATTTGGGTGATATGCCTTTCTAAAGTTTCATATAGTTTCTTATATTTACTTTTATATTCTTCATTGTGGTTATTATGTTTATTACTATGATAGTCACCATATGAATTATAATTATTGTAGTTACTTTTAAAGTTTTCATAATAACTACGTTCCTGTTTTTTTAATTCATACTACTTTTTTATATTGTTTAACATTTTTTAGTACTCCAAATATATCATAACAATAATCATATGAATTTTTGCCATACACTTTTTCAAACTTTTCTTTTTCTTACACGTATCTCTTTAATATATCTTCGCTCATTCTTGCTGGATTCCAAAAACTTAATTTCTACCTCTCAATAGAATGTAATCTATACTCATTTGTTATTTAGCTTTGAGAATAAAAAATATCACAAATTCATTTCTGAATGATGCGACATTTTAATCTGATACTTCATATTTATGGAACTTTTCCTCAAAGTGTTTTCGTAATCCTGCAATCTATTTAATCAAACCTTTATAAGCTTTTTGCAATTTGATTTCTTGTAATAGTTTCCCATACTCACTTAAACTTTTACTCAATGATTCCATTCTCTATTCCTCCTAAATGCTATAAATAAATTCCTATTTTCCACAATGTAACGCTACATCCTTAATATAACTATCTCCTGCATAAAACTCAATTATCTCCTGTTTTTCCAAATCATTGAGCCTATTAATATTCGCAATATAATCACCATGGCTCTCGCCATTAATCATATTCTCAACTACCGTGCATTGGCATACAACCTTTTTAGTGGATGCTGAGTTCTTCATTCGTTCTTTTGCTAGTTTATTAAATAATCTCATAATATTCATCTCCCAATTATAAATGACCTGTTTATCATTAATATATATAAATTCAGATTGCTTTTTTAACATTCAACCCCATCCTAAATTGGAATTTAAAGGAGGAAATATTTTAAATATGAGTATTATAAAAAACGAAATTCCAATTTTATAATTTGATACAGAACATAAATCGGTTATTATGCCAAATCACGAAAAACTTGACTTACATCTACCACGAAAGGCTGTTTTTGCATTTCTCGGTGAACATATAGATAAATATGCAAAAAATTATAAATGTGTACAAGTATCTAATTTTATTTCAGCAACAAAAATATACCCTATATATGTAACTAACTATAGAGGAGAAAATATTTGTTTGTGTCAAGCGCCAGTGGGTTCAGCACCAGCAGCACAGTTATTAGATTGGTTAATAGGTTATGGTGTTAAGGAAATTATTTCTGCTGGTTCGTGTGGAGCATTAGAGAATTTTCCTGAAAATACTTTCCTTATTCCTAAAAAAGCTTTAAGAGATGAAAGTACATCTTATCACTATATGATGCCATCACGCTATGTTGATGTTAACAAATCTGCATTAAGAGCAATCGAAAAAACATTGAAAGAACATGGTCTAAAATATACTGAGGTTATATCCTGGTCTACGGATGGATTTTTTCGAGAAACAAAAGAAAAGGTATTATATCGAAAAGAAGAAGGTTGCTCAGTTGTTGAAATGGAATGTTCTGCATTAGCTGCTTGTGCACAGATGCGAGGGGTAATATGGGGAGAAATTTTGTTTACAGCTGACAGTTTAGCTGATATTGAGAAATATGATGAAAGAAGTTGGGGTGGAGATTCATTTGAATATGCACTAAAACTTTGTTTAGATACTTTAATCAATATAATATAGTTTAACATATAGATAAATTCCAATTTATCAATTAGAATTTATGAACAATCTTAAATTATTAGGATTAAGAAGTAAAGTGGACAAATTAATTTGTCCACTTTTATACGTTCTATTATCAACACTGGTTTAAAACAGAGCCTATTTTTTAAATATTCACTCATACCAAACTTTAATATTTAAAGTTAACTTCAAGTCAATATAGATAAAAAAGTAGAGTATATATTATCTTGCCTGCTCACTTTTATTCTCCAAAGTGGAATCAATATAATATATATTCTACTTAGTATAAACTAACTATTTATATCACATGTACAATTTTATCTTTAGATCGGAAAGAATGGAAATGGGAAGAAAAATGGGAATACCCCACGGACATTATTAAATGGAAAGCCCCTACGTCTAAATCTCCTGCGCCTTCTCATTCCCCTACGGCCACCAAATTGCCTTTGTCCCTCAGGCATAGGCATATCGTCTAGATCCATTACGTCCTCACCAACTAACATAATAATTCCATTAGAATCGACATTTTCTAGGATTCCTTCCACTGAACTACCATCTTTCATTACTAAAATAATATGAAAGTCTATTAAGCTTTTGCATTCATCGAATAAATTTTGTAGGCTATAATTCTCGCCTCTATCAAAATTCAATTAAATCACTTCCTTTCTATTAGCATGATATTCACTCCAAACAAAAATGGTACTATTTGTAAGATGCTTTTTATTTATACTCGATATAAACTTTCTAAAAAACTAGTTGAACTAATACCATATAACATATCGTTCCACCAGCAATAGAAACTAATATTCCAATAATAGAATTATAACGCTTGTCCTATTTTAGCCAATTATCTATAAAAATAACAACTAATAAAACTAGCCGTAAGCAAATATAATAATTACTTAAGACTAGCTCCATTAGCTACTAATTAATATCTATATTAAAATTCTGTTGTACCAAATTTATCATTTCTAAGATATTGTATATTAAAAAAGATGACACCTATGTGTCACCTTTATAAATTTCACTCATCTTCTTTATTCATAATTTTACTTTTTCTTTTAATTGTAGTGGAGATATAACTTTAACTTTGTCCTGCATGCTTATAACAAAATCCGCAGTCCAGTCCAAATCACTAACTTGAAATATTATGTATCCCTTTTCTTCATTGCTGTTTCTCTGAAAAAATTTTGCATCAATTTTGTCTGTTAGAAAAAATTCATTAATAATGTCATATTCTAATGTAACATTATATAAAGTTTTTGAATCTTGCTGAGGAAACAAAGCAGTACCGAAATCATTTCTAAAATCAATTTTTTCAATTGACTTGCAATTAAAATTTTTATCCAGAATTCTATATGAAACAATTCTATTAACCTTAAAAAAACGAAATTCATTATTATCTTCACAAAAACCATATAAATACCAATATGACTGCTTAAAAATAAGTTTATATGGATGAATAATCCTCATTTTTCTAGAGCTTTTAGAAATATATTCAAGGCAAATACACTTATGATATTCTATCGCTTCATGCAAACCAGTAGTTTTTCCTGTGTAATGATATCTTGAAAGCATGATGATAAATCAATTAAATAGTCACTTTCTGAAAATATAGTTTTTGTTTCTTTTGGTATTATTTTTGCCATTAGATTTATTAGATCATTATTTCTATTAATGCTCATCAACCCAGAAAGTGCAGTAAAAATATTTTTTATATCATTATTAGAAAAAATACTTTTTTTATACTTGTATCCTTCAACAACTTATACTCCGCCACCAATACCCGAATATGTAATTATAGGAATTCCTGATTCATTTAATGTATCCAAGTCACGAAAAACTGTACGCTTAGAAACTTCAAATCTTTCTACCAGCTCTTTTATTGTAATTCTGTCTGTATTAACTAGTATATTTAATATTCCTAATAATCTATCAATTTCCATAGTAGCACACCTTCTATCAATTATTTAGTTAAACTAAAAGCAATCTATATTTATATATCATAAATACTTTATATTTGTATAAAAAACTCTATTTAGGCATTTTTTATAATTTTTTCTCTGCCTTATGTTATATGGTGCGAGTTTATAGAAAAAATTATAAACTATACTTCCCTTATGAGAGCACATATAATATATCTAAGCTACAAATTCCTATTTAACGGGCTCAATTACTATTACTTGCTAATTATAAATGTAATTATAGCTTATAAAAATCTATTATTAAACATTTATAACTATATATTCATAGAAAATATATGATGTCCCCATATCCATTTTCCCCATTTACAAGACCTACCTTTAAGCTAAAGTCAATATCTAACTATCTTTACTTTTGAACGTTCAACAAAAATTTTAGAGAGTTCTTGAGGTAATAATTGAATATTGAGCATAAAAGCACTTATAAAGGATGTCGCGTTTCGCGACACCCTTTTGCTTGCTTCACTCTTACTACATATATCTCTCTGTACTTATCCACTTCTTTATTTTTACTCCCTCTTAATCTCTTTAACATATTCCCATGTTATTCCCTGATCCTTTGATTGATATAAGGCACTGGAGTTTCCATTGTGGTCTCCATCAGAACCTTGACCAACTAATACATTAAGAACTCCATTTTCTTCATAAGGCATTCCTGGAAAATCAAAGGGATATATAATACTTCCATTATTAAGAGTTACCTCAATTTTAGGAATATCTATTTCTTCAAAAGATAATCCTCCATCTTTAGTTCGATATAGATCCCCATAGCTACCACCACTACGAGATAAGGCTATAAATCCAAGCTCTTCATTTATAAATGTTACTCCTGATGCTCCACCACTTCTCCCCATAAACGGATCTCCATTTATAATATTCCATGTAGCTCCCCCATCCTTAGTTTCTTCTAAAGAATAAAATCTACTACCTGCTGCAGCCCCTACCACTTTTAATTTATATCCAATATTGTCTGATAAATAAAACTCTTTATCTTCACTCCTTGCTGTGCTAGCAGGCTTCCTACTTTCTTCTTTATTTAATTTATCTTTTTTAATGTTATTTAAATCTTCTGTTAAGTTATATCTAGCAGGAGTTAGTACATCCTCTTTTCCTGGCACATAAATAGAAACAGTATATCCTATTATTTCTGAGGATACTTTGTCGGCTAACTTTGTATTTCCTTCTAAATCTATATAAACAATTCCATTTGTATTAAATCCAAAGCTTCTTTTACCGTAATAAAGAATACCATACTGCTTTTCATTCCACTTACTTACCGTGTCCTTAAGTGGTATAACCTTCATTGTATTAATAAGTGGTTCTATAAGCTTATCCTCATTAAAATCTGGATTCACGTAACCATCCAAAGATACAATTATCTTTTTTGACCTACTTTTATTATATGAAATTAAATAACTTTCTAGTTCACCTTTATCATTTTTGCCATATAGAAAAGCATCAAAGAATTTGATTGTTCCATAAGAATCAAAATTAAGGCTAAAGCTATCAGAAACATATAAAGTTTTGGGCATATGAAGTTTATCATTAATATCTTTAAATACTCCTTCTATCCCATCTTCATATATATTATTATGTTTAAGTTTTATCTCCTTTTTATGTTCTAAATCATGTAAAACCCATGAAAGCTTTCCATTAAATTTAATTGCACTACGATATATTTTTGCTCCATAAAATAATGTTGCAATTACTATAATAATTATAGCTATATATTTCCATATAACTTTATAAAGTGATTTATGCCATACACTTACACTTGTATTTAAATCTTTCTTTATAATACTTATATCTTCAGAAGTTTTATTTATCATATTTAAAATTATAATGTCTCTATTTTTAAGTACTATATATGCATATTTTTTATTTATACTAAATGATTTTATATCTTGAAAGTTTACTCGTATCTCTCTATCTTGTAAAATACTTATACTATTCTCATAAACCTCATAATTATCTATAATATATTGTGGCATAGTTAGTGACTTTCTTCTAACTCTAATTATTAAATATATAAGACAACCTAAAAAGAATAGCATACATATAAATAACACAGTAACATTGTTATCAAATCTTCCAAACCTACATAATGTATATAATTCGTAGAAAGAAACCCAATATATTAATACAAATATAGGACTAGTTATCGTTGATAAAAGTACTTTTCTTATTATAATTTGTTTGTATTTTTTCATTTCACCATTATTCCTCCTTCTTATTTTATTAGTATAAATAAATTATACAATATTTTTCCAGTTATTGTTGTGAGTTGTACTATTATTTTTACCTTCTATTTTTCTATAACTTCATTTAAAGAACATAACTTTATAAAGTTTAGCTAATACTGAAATGAATGCTTATGGTTAAGAGATAGTATTATAAAAATGGTATTAATAAGAATAACCCACGAAAATCTAATATTAAGATTCTCGTGGGTTTATGTTATGATTGCAATACTCAATCTTTAATAGCAACTATCTATTTTTAATTATAAACTATGTTTTATACAAAGTTTTTTGAGAGTTTTATAAGTATATTAAATACCAAGGATTTGTTTTTTCTTAATATTAAACTCCTCTTCTGTAATAGCGCCCATATCCAATAATTCTTTGAATTTTAAAATTTCATCTGCTGAGCTATAATTTTGCCCTGAACCTGTTTGTTGTACTACTGGATTTGTTTTAGACTCTTGTACCTCTAAAAGTAATTCATGTATTTTATCATTAATATTTCTAGCTGCACTTTTATTTACTTCAACATTAAAAGTTTCTTTTACAGTATCTATAGTAATAATACCTGTTATTGCACCTGTCGTCATAGTAATATCATTAAGATTTTTTAATGATACAGTTTGAATTATTTCTCCTACCATCTTTTTTTGTGCCATAACGATCCTTTTGTTAGTAACAGCATAGGCAAAATTAGAATCATGTTTACCATTAACATAATTATGAAGACCAATAAAGCACATTAATATTTCTTCATCTGAACTTAAGGAATTTTCTATTAACTGAAAATGCTTTAATGCCCAACTCTTTGCTGTTCCCATTCCATAATTATTATCTAGACAATATTGATACATATCATTTGCATTTCTTGAAATTCTTTTCTTATCATCCTTTGAATTGCCAGCACTCGTAAAATCATTACCTTTTACATATACTTTTTGATATATCAGATCATATAACTCCTTGAACTCATTTGAACTCTTTTTTAGAAAAAAAATTGGATATGTTCCTTTTTGCGTAGTGATTACAACGCTTCCATTTTTAAACAATGTTGGTGTCACAAAACTTACACTCCTAATATCACTAATAGTACATTCTTCTTTTTGCACCCCTTGTTTAATTAATACTTTTTCTCCATCAATAGTTACTTTATTTGGGCCATACCCCTTATACTCTTTCAATCTAAATCCTCTCCTATTCTTATAAGCTCTTTTAATATAACTTCTATTTATCCTATAATTTATACTATCATTAAATTTTCATTGTGTAAATATTACCAATTGTTCAAATTTTATTATATAAGAATCCATGGGGAACATCATATAAAAATAAATATTCTCAAAAAATAGACACTTAAAAAATCCATGGAATAGCTATCAAATGATAATTTTATTCCATGGATTTTTTTAAATTTTGTGATATTTATATTGTGGTCTACCTACCTTACCGTATTCCACCAATTTTTCCACTTTATTTTCTTTTTCCATATATTCAAGATATCTTCTAACTGTTACTCTTGCTATACCTAGTTTTTCTGCTAAATATTCTGCTGTCAAATCCTCATAATTACTTTTTTCTATTTCATCCCATATAGATCTATATGTGAATCTATTAAGTCCCTTAGCAAAATCCTCTTCATTTTTGGAAACAATTGAATTAGCTATCAACTTATCTAATTCCTTTTGTTCAATTTCATCATTATTTTTGAATTTATCATATCTACCTTTAAATTGATAAAGTGCCTCTTTAAATCTATCAAAGTCAAAAGGTTTAATTAGATAATCTACAACTCCATACCTAAAAGCTTCTTGTATTCTCTCAATAGATTTATCAGCAGTAATTAAAATAATATCTATGTCTATCTCTTGTGCTCTTATCCACTTTAATAAATCAATTCCATTTTCCTTAGGCAGGTACACATCTAATAATATTAAATCAGGTTTTTTAGTTAATATAACTTTTTTTGCATCAGTAAGGTTAGAAACAGCTTTATATAAAACAAATCCTTCTATTCTTTTTAAGAACTTAACATTTATTGCTCTAACCATAGGATCATCTTCAATAATCATAACTTCAATCAAACTTATCACTCCTTGCCATTGGTATATCTATATTCCAAAGAACACCTTCATCTACATGAAATTCTATTGTACCTTTCATTTCATCTATTATTTTTTTAACAATATACATACCATGTCCACGCTGTCCTTCCTTCGTAGAGAACCCTTGCTGATATATTTTTTCTCTATACTCTAATGGAATTCCTCCACCATTATCTTTCACTTTTATATTTAAAAAATGTTTATCTTCAACTATTTTTATATATATTAATCCAGTTCCATCATTTTTAACTTCATCTAAAGAATTCTCTATTAAATTTCCCACAACTGATACAATTTCTTCAGAAGACATACATTCTGGTAAATTTTTAAGCTTTGAATTTTCATCTATTTTTAATTTAACTCTACATTCCTCAGCCTTATTATATTTTGCAAGTAACAAAGCTGATAAAGAAGGATCTTTTATTTTCTCTGTTAGAATATTACTTATATTATTTCTTACCTTCGCCACATCTGCTATAAATTGTAGAGCTTCAGTATATTCTTCTAGCTGTATAAGTCCTGCAATTGTGTGAAGTTTATTCATAAATTCATGATTTTGAGCTCTTAAGGACCATGCCATTTTTTTAGCACCTGTGAGCTCTTCAGCCATTCTAGTCACCTCAGTTTTATCTCTAAAGCTAGCAATAGCTCCAACAACCTTCCCTCTATTAATTATAGGGATTCTATTAGTCATTATTATTGTGTTATTTATTCTCTGCTCTTCTTCAAACTCAGGTTTTCCCGTCTCTAATACATTAATCATATGGGTATTAGGAATAACTTCTTCTACATTATGCCCTATAATCTGTTCTTTATTAACAGCATTTTTAAGATTTAATATCTTTAAAGCTGAATCATTTATAAGAGTAATTATACCAATATGATCAACAGCTACTAACCCCTCATGGATAGCATCAATAATTCCCATCCTTTCATTATAAAGCTTTGTTATCTCATCCGGCTCAAGTCCCATCAAAATTTTCTTTATATTATTTGCTAATAAAAATGCACCTATTATACCTACCGTCAATCCACCAATTGCAATTAATATTATATATAAAATAGCTGTATGCTTAGCTGTTTCAACACTGTGAGTTAGTGTACCTACACAAACAAAACCTATCTCTTTTTTGTTTTCTTCATCATATATTGGAGCAAAAGCTCTTAAGGATTTTCCCAATGTTCCCGTAGCCTCAGAAATATACGTTTCTCCCTTTTGAGATACTCTATACTCATCTCCTCCAACAAAGCTTTTCCCTATCATTTCAGGATTTGGATGAGAATATCTAATCCCCTCCATATCTACTACAATTATATACTCAATTTGCTCTAAATGTTTAAGCTGCATATTAACATAAGGTCCAATCTTTCGGTTTGGATCCTTATCCTCCAATGCATCTACTATCTCTCTAGAATGCGCCACCATCTCAGCTACATTCATAATATTAGTTCTAGCCTTATTTTCAATATTTCCAGTCATCCACGAGGCGACAAAAGAAATGATTATAATTATAGAAACAAACACTACTGCACTAACTAATAATGTAAGCTTTGTTTGCAATTTAATTGGTTTTTTCATATTCATCACCTCAATTTTAATATATCTTTTCTATTAATTAAAATACATTAAAATGCTATAACATAACTATTTTAAATGTATAAACTTTTGAAGTTTTTATATTTATATTTTGAAACTAAAAAACACAGAATAGTAGAAGACCTTATGTAAACCTAGAAGAATTAATATAAGAGACTATCCTAATCTCATTATATAGTACTTCATTCATAATTGTCTCCTACTTTTTCCGTGTTTAATTTAGTATCTAATCAATATTTTTTATGCAACTGCTTCATTCTTCATTTTTTTCATTTTATTTTTTTGGAGTAGTTTGAATGCATAAGTTACAATCAGTGGACAAAGGATTGCTGAAATCACGCATGCTGCTGCAACCTGTGCAGTTGCCAATGTTGCCACAACAGCCATACTTGGATCTGCAGCTGCAACAGCAGCTGGTGTCGCTACAGCATTTCCTGCTGTTGACCCTGTTGCAAGTCCAATTATAGGTTCTTCTTTAAATAGTTTCAATAATACGTAAGCTCCTATTCCTGTTAAAGAAGCTATTACTCCTAATAATATACCAGGACCTCCTGCTTCTACAATAGTTTTAAGATCCATTCCTGCACCTAATGGGAAAGAGAAGAATGGAATTAATAACATTTTACTGCTTCCAAGGAATTTTCTCATATCAGGATCAATATTTCCTAAAATCATACCTACTACTATTGGAATCATTACTGCTACAAGTGCCTTAAAAGGAACTTGAGCAAGTCCTGATGCACCTAATGCAACTAATGTGAAAAATGGGCCATCTTTTAAAGATAATAAAGCATAAGCTCCTACATCTGTTTCATCACCATACTGTGAAGCAAGAGATGCATATAATCCACCATTACAATTTGTTAATGCCGCAAGGATAGCTAATGGTGATAAACCTAATACTCCTGCAGGTCCAAAAACTTTTCCTACAAATATACCAATACCTGCACCTACTATAAATTTTCCTGATATTAATATTGCACCTTTTTTTATTGCCTTTGGTGCTAATTTGAAATTAATTTGTGAACCAATTAAGAACATAAAACAAGCCAAAATTGTTGTTGATGCCTTTGGTCCGAATAATGCCGTTGTGAAACCACCAATCTCGAAAAATTGTGGAAAAAATGTATTAACTAATACCCCTAAAAAAAGTGGGACTACCATCATACCGCCTGGAATTTTATCAAGTGTTTTTTTAATTGGAATTTGCATTTTTACCCCTCCATTTATCTTTTATCCGCTTGTAGAATTTCTACAAGCGGTTCATTATTCTAAATTTTTATACTCTTGCTACTCCACTTTTTCTTGCTGCTTCTTTTATTGCTTCAGCTACATTAGCTGCAACAGTTTTGTCTAATGCATATGGAATTACATTTTCCTCATTTAAATCTTCATCTTTTATAATAGAAGCTATAGCATATGCTGCTGCAATTTTCATTTCTTCATTTATTTCTTTTGCCCTAACATCTAATGCTCCTCTGAATATTCCTGGGAATGCAAGAACATTATTAACTTGGTTAGGGAAGTCTGATCTTCCTGTTCCAATTACTCTAGCTCCTGCTGCTTTTGCTTCATCTGGCATTATTTCAGGTGTTGGGTTTGCCATTGCAAATAATATAGAATCCTTATTCATTGATCTTACCATGTCTTGAGTTACTACTCCTGGTGCTGAAACTCCTATAAATACGTCTGCACCCACTAATGCATCAGCTAAACTTCCTTGAATATTCTCTGGATTAGTTATCTTTGCAAGTTCCTTCTTAGCATCATCTACATTTTCTATTCCTTTATAAAGAGTGCCAATTCTATCACATGCAATTAGATTCCTTACTCCTGAAGAAAGTAATAGTTTAGCTATAGCAGTTCCTGCTGCTCCTGCACCATTTATAACAACCTTTACGTCTTCTATTTTTTTATTAACAACTTTTAATGCATTTATCATTCCTGCAAGAACAACTATTGCAGTTCCATGTTGATCATCGTGGAATACAGGTATATCAAGTTCTTTCTTTAATTTTTCTTCAACTTCAAAGCATCTTGGAGCTCCAATGTCTTCTAGATTGATTCCTCCGAAGCCTGGTGCTATTAACTTTACAGCTTTTACAATTTCATCAACATCTTTTGTATCTAGACATATTGGGAATGCATCAACCCCTGCGAACTCTTTAAATAATATTGCTTTACCTTCCATAACTGGTAATCCAGCCTTAGGTCCTATATCTCCTAATCCTAATACTGCTGTTCCATCTGTCACTACTGCAACTAGATTTCCTTTTGAAGTATACTTATAAACATTTTCTTCATTCTCATGAATTTTTCTACATGGTTCTGCAACTCCTGGAGTATAAGCTAAACTTAAATCATCTCTTGTTTCAACTTTAATCTTTGATTTTATTTCTATTTTTCCTATATTGTTTTCATGTAATTTTAAACTTTCTTCAAAATAATTCATATTTTATACCTACCCTTCAAATTTCATATTATTTTTTGTATTCGTTTTCTATGAGTAAATAATAACATCACTTTTTTATTATTAAAATATTTTAAACTTTAAAAATATATTATGGTCATAAAGAATATTTTGTTATGTTTTTAACAACATATAAATATTGTTATTAAATTCATTTCATTAGTAATAATCCTAACAGTATGGTAATATTAATTAGACTAAACAGGTACAAAATTAAATTTAAGATATTAAGATGGAGGTAACAATGGCTAAAAACCAAAGCGTTAAAGGAAATTTCAATTATAATAACATAGAGAAGAAAGATAAGAACTTCATGTACAAAAATCTCGAAAGAAGTAATTGCTATAATTGTAATTTTTCAGGTTCGAATTTTGATTATGTAAATTTTAGAGGTGCACATTTTAAGTCATCTAGCTTTTTTAAATGTAGCTTTAAATGGTCTGAGTTTATAGGAACTAATTTCAAAAAGAGTAATTTTAAAAATGCATTCTTTGAAAATGCTATATTTGACTCTGTAAAGCTAGAAGATGTTGATTTTAAAGATGCAAAATTCATAAATACAATATTTGTATCAAGCGACATAAGCAAAGCTAAAAATTTAGATACTAAAAATCCAGAGATAAGAATTTTTGATGAAATGCCTCAAATAGAAATAAGTGAAGAACTTAAGAATGCAGCTTTTAATACATTCAATAATAAATATATAAAAGCTTCAAGGGTTCTGGATACAAAAGACGGTGGTCTTAATTACTTAAACATTATGATTCTTTTAGAAAATTTTGATGAAGAAATATTAATTAAAGGATTAAATTTTATTACTAGTGAATTAGATAGAGATTTTTATACACTAAGTTATATAATAAAATTTATTCAAAATATGCCAATATCTTAGTATTAATAAATTTTACATAATAGTATTTCTTTTAAAAAGTAAATAATCCAGTGAGATGTACATATTTTATTGTTATCTCACTGGATTATTTAAGCTCTCCTTATTTTATTACTATTGCTTTATTTTAACGAAATTAACCTTATTCATATCGTAATGACTCTACAGGATCAAGCTTCGAAGCTTTATTAGCTGGATACAAGCCCGCAATAATTGAAATTAATATAGCAAATCCTATAGTCCCAAGAACTAACCAAATAGGAGTAGAGAAAATATTAGGAACGTCATTAATTCCCTTTGATTTCAAGAAGCCATCTAAGAATACTTTAATAATTTGAGTATTTATTAAACTAAAAACTACACCTATTAATCCGCCTATAAATCCAATAGCAGCTGATTCTACAATGAACAACCTCCTTATATCCCCCCTAGAACATCCTAAGGCTTTCATTATTCCAATAGATCTTGTTCTTTCATATATAGCCATAGTCATAGTATTAATTACACCTATAGAAGCAACGAATACTATTATTATACCTATCACTGCTAACACAGCGTTAACTACAGTGAAAGTAGATTTAACATCTTTAATCATTGATTGTATACTTGTAGTTCCATAACCCATTTTAGTAATTTCATCTGAAACTGATGAAACATCAGATATATTTTTTACTGTAACTTCTACTTTGTCTGCTCCATTTTCTTCATAATAGTTTTGATTTAAATTTTGATAACTTATTAAGTCTTTTACATCATCGATAGAAACTATTAGCTTATCACTATTAGAAAAATTTTCTCCTATTATGCCTACAATTTTAAAGTTTTTAACTAAAGGTTCCATCATTGGTATCCCAGACATGTCTGGCAACTTAGCTGTTAAAGTGATTTCCTTTCCAACAACAGATTCAGCATCATTAATACCTAACTTATCTAATAATTTTTTCCCTATTAATATTGAATTCTTATCTTCCTTTTTAAGCATTTCACCGTAGATAATTGGTTCTAAATCTTCTTTCTTTTCTTTAATTCTTACAGTTTCTATGTTATTCTCAGTAAATATCGGATAGTTTAAATCATATGCCAAAATAGCTGTATCCTTTATCTCTTTATCCATAAGCTTTTTCTCAATAGATGGTATATATGTATAAACGCTTATATCTTTAACCTCTTTAATTTCTTTAATTTTGTTCAAAGCATTCTTATCTAGAATCTTAGGCTTTGATTTTGATTGTTCAGAAGAGTTTTCCCCTTCTTTATTGACTTCTAACTTTACACCATCCTGTTCTGTCTTATAAGGAGTTACATCAATAACATTAGCAGAAGCCCTAGCTTTCAAATTATCTTCTATAATCTTTTGTACTCCTACTCCGAGACTTACCATGAGTATTATTAGCATAGCTCCTATGGAAACTGCAAAAGATGTAAGAAAAGTTCTCATTTTTCTTCTACTTAGATTTCTAAATGCTGTTTTTATACTATTTTTCAGTTTCATATTAAACCTCCACCTTACCATCCTTAATTTTTATAACTCTATCCGCATACCTTGCTTCTTCCATGTTATGTGTTACCATAACAATGGTATATCCTTTCTTTTTAAAATTAGTAAGCATTTCCATAGCCGCTGATCCTGATTTAGAGTCTAAATTTCCAGTTGGCTCGTCCGCTAAAATTATTTTAGGATCATTTACCAAAGCTCTAGCTATGCTCACTCTCTGTCTTTGCCCACCTGAAAGTTCTGTAGGTTTATGCTTCATTCTATCTCCCATCCCCAAAGCTTCAAGCACTGATTTAGCTTTATCATTCATTTCTTTATCAGATGCTCCTGCTATCATTAGCGGCATCATAACATTTTCTACTGCTGTAAGGGTAGGCTCTAAATTGAAGGATTGAAATACGAATCCAATTTTTTCATTTCTAAATTTAGACATTTTCTTATCTTTAAATTTACTAATATCCTCACCTTCGATAATTACCTCTCCTCTTGAAGGCCTATCTAATCCTCCTATCATATTCATTAATGTAGATTTACCGGAACCAGATGGCCCAACTATAGCAACAAACTCACCTTTTTCTATTTTTAAACTAACATCATCCAGAACAGTAAGTTTTTCACTGCCAATATTATAAGTCTTACTTATATTTTTAATATTTATCATGTTTTTTCTCTCCTTATCCTTAATTATATTTTTTATTTTAATCCATCATCACCTTCATCTACATATTCTAAGATATCTCCTGGTTGACAATCTAAAGTTTTACATAATGATTTTAACGTAGAAAAACGAATAGCTTTTGCTTTATTATTTTTTAAAATCGAAACATTAGCCATGGTTATACCAAGCTTTTCTGAAAGCTCTGTAGAGCTAATTTTTCTTTTTGCCATCATCACATCTAGATTTGCTATAATAGGCATGGAAACACCCCTTTCTATATTGTTTTATCATTTTCATCCTTAATTTCTATAAAAATCTTAAATAATTGTGATAGCACTAAGAATAAAAATCCTATAGTTGTTCCGATGAAAATAACTATAAAAATAGGACCTAATAAAAGAGCATTTCTAAAAAAATCAGTTGAGTACTTTAAGTATGTTGTACTCATGATAAAAATAATTATTTCACTAAATGAACAAAAAGAAATTATTTTTAAAGAGTTAACAATGTTAAGTGAAAAGGCATTATTTTTTGCAACTAACTTACAGATTTTCTTTAAATTAAATAATGCTATAACATATGGAACAGCACATAGATAAATACATGTCGATATTTTTATCACTAAGTTTTTATCCAATAAAGAATATTCACTTTTTAAAAGTGCAGTTGTAATAAGTGGAGTTCCTAAAAGCATTAATAATGTAATACATATTCCTAGAAGTACAAGAAAATTTAAAATTTTGTAGTTTAAGTTTTTTTTCATTTTACTAACCTCTCCTTTAAGTTTATATAACTATATTAAGATAAATATTTATCGTTTGTCAATAATTTTTTTCCTCAAAAAGATATTTCCCCTTTAATAATCATTCAGGTAATTTCTCTGATTTTAATAAGAATCATATCTTATATGCTGATTTCAAAAAATATTCTATAATTTATTAAATATAAAAAATAAATCTGAAAGTATTCCCTAAAGCACTCCTAGACGTAAAATAAAAAGTCTATAAGATTAATAATTTAATACTAATCTTATAGACCTTTGTCTTAATTCTTCCTTTTATTTATAATCTGAAACTCTCCAAACTATTATATGTAATATAATTGGTAATACTACGAATGCTATAATAGCTGTATACTTATTTCAATGCTATAACTCATTTGTACTTTTTAATGAGTATGCACTCCTGTAAATCCATCTTCATGGACATGATCTGTTCCTATTCCTTTAATATGCTCATGTGTATGCATAAATGATACTTGTAATTTTTTATTTATAGGATTAACTCCAACATATGCATTTACACCAAATACATCCTTTAACATTTCTGAATTTATTATTTCTTCTACTGTTCCAACTTCTTTTATTTTTCCATCTTTCATTACAATTAAATAATCACAATACATAGCTGCTAGATTCATATCATGTATTGCTGCTAATGTAGTTATATTAAGGCTCTTAACTAAATCCATAAGTTGTATTTGGTATCCTATATCTAAATGATTTGTTGGTTCATCTAACACTAAAAAATCCGTATTTTGAACTAAAGCTCTAGCTATTAAAGTTCTCTGCTTTTCTCCCCCTGAAAGTTCAGAAAAATTCCTGTCACTATAGCTCTCTAAGCCTACCTTTTTGAGCATTTCCTTAACCATTTTTAAATCATCTTTAGAGTAATCCTCAAAAACTGACTTATATGGATATCTTCCCATTTTTACTATTTGCTTTACAGTAAAATCAAAATGAGTATTACTTTCTTGAGCTAAAACTGCAATCTCTTTTGCACAATCTTTATCTTTCATTTTAGATAATTCTTTATTATCTATTAATATGCTTCCACTTGATGGTTTATAAAGTCTATATATGTTTTTAAGTAATGTAGATTTTCCTGAACCATTAGGTCCTATAATTCCTACAAATGAACCCTTTTGAACTTCGAAAGATATGTCTTTTAATATTTCTTTTTTATCTATGATGAATCTTAAATCTTTAACTTGAACTTTAAACATTACTCTTTTCCTCCAAATGAATAGTTCTTCTTAGAAATTAAATATAAAAAGAATGGTCCTCCAACTAATGAGGTTATTATTCCTATAGGTATTTCTATTGGTGGAAAAAGCCCTCTAGCTACAACATCTGATGCTATTAAAAATATTGCACCTATAAGTGTTGAAAGTGCTATAAGTTTTTTGTGGTCACTTCCTACTATAGTTCTACATATATGAGGAACTACAAGTCCTATAAATCCTATTGCTCCTGTTATAGCAACTAATGCTGATGTAAGTAATGTAGATAGTATTAAAATTATAGATTTTATAATCTTTATATTTATTCCAAGTATTATTGCACTATCATCACCTAGAAGTAATATATCTAGTGATTTAGACATTATTAATGATGCTATAATAACTACAACTAATATAATAAATGGAAATAATAAAACGTCCCACTTAGCTCCTCCTAAACTACCAATAGTCCAAAAAAGAGCACTCTTTGCTTGATTTGAATTTTCTGCTGAATATATAAGTAAGTTAGTAAGTGATGAAAATATTGTTGATATTGCCATACCTGATAATACTAGCCTTGTTGTAGATGTTGTTCTTCCCATTTGAGTTCCTATTGCAAAAACTAATATTCCTGAAATTAAGGAACCTATAAAAGCCCCTACCCCAATACTATTTATCCCAAGTGATGATATGCCACCTAAAACTATAACTGCAACAGCACCACAAGATGCCCCTGATGATATACCTAATATGTATGGCTCTGCTATTGGATTTTTAGTAACACATTGCATAAGCACTCCACAAAGTGCAAGTCCTGCTCCACATATAGCTCCCAATATCACCCTAGGTAATCTTATTTCCCATATAATATTTTGTGTCATTACATTTCCTGCATCACTGTAAATTGCTCCATTTGTTAATTTACAAAGTAGTACCTTATATACTTCTCCTGGTTCTATATATGTGCTACCTATAGCTATTGCTATAACTATTGTACCTAACAGTATTAAACTTAAAGCCACAACCCAAAATAAAAAGCCTTTCTTGTTAGTAAGTCTTCTTTTATCTTTTAACGCTTTTTGCATTAATTATCTTCTCCAAATAAATATCCGTGCACTTGCTGTATTAACTTAGAATTTCTAACACCTGGAGAAAGATCAGCTAATCCTACAACATATATTTTGTTGTTTTTTATGGCCGGTACATCCTTAAGAGCAGGATGAGCTTTTAGGAAATCTATTTTCTCTTGTACTGGCTTACCTGCCATAAAATCAGTTACTAATATAACTTCTGGCTTCTCAGCTACTATACTTTCCCAGCTTACATTTATATAAGGCTTATTTGCTGTCTTTCCAAATATATTATTCCCACCTGCAAGCTCTATTAAGTTGTTAGCAAGACCAGCTCCAACTACCATTGCATCATTTTCACCTGAATCACATACCATCATTTTCACTCTATCTTCCTCTTTTATGTCTCCTACCTTATCAGTTACAACCTTTATATCCTTTTTCATTTTATCTATTACTTCTTGAGCTTTATCTTGTACTCCAAATATTTTTCCAAGCAATTCAAAATCTTCATAAACGGTTTCTACTGTTGCATCTATTCTATAAGACTTAGCCATAAATGGAGTTATATTTTTTGATATAAGGTCACTAGGTGATCCTGTGCTTTGTTCACTTATAGATGAATCCCATCCACTTACAAAGTCTGCACCTGTAGCTAGAAATCCTTCCTTAGAAACAGCATGTCCTTCTGAAATTTTAAGTTCTGGTATTTTATTGTAGGCCTCTTCAAATTCTGGCAATATAGGATTATCTAAAAGAGCCGTTCCAACCATTCTATCTTCCAGTCCTAATGCCAGTAACATTTCTGTCATAAACTGAGATAATGTAACTGCCTTTTGTCTTGGAGAGTTTACTGTTACATCATAATCTTTAGCACCATCTGAATATACATATTTTACTGTTTCAAAATTACTTGCTTGAACTTCAGTATTTGCCTTTTGTCCCTTACCTTTTTCATTATTAGAACAGCCTACTATACCTAAAGCTAATGTAGCTATAGTTACTGTAATTATAATTTTTTTTAACCTCTTATTCATAAATTGTTACCCTCCACTTTCTATTCCTTAAATAATTTTATTAAGTTAATAAATATTACTTAACAAGCTACAATTTCCTTGATCATAAACTCTTTCCCACTTAGTAATTCCCAATGATTTTCTTTGCAATATGGACAAGCATCCTTATTTTGAATAAGATTGTAAACTTTATTACACCTTTTGCACATAACATTGCCTGGTAATATTTCAATTTCTAATTTTGTATTCTCTAATATGGTACCATCCACTGCAGCTGGGTAACAGGATTCAATATATCTTGGAATCATTGATGAAAGTTCCCCAATTTGAAGAACTATTTTATCTATTTTTGTTAATGCATTTCTTTGTGCAAAGTTTTCAACTGTTCTAACTACTTCAAAGACAACTCCTAATTCATGCAACTAAACTCACCTCTACTTCTCTATATTAAAAATCTAAGGGGAACCTTAAGTTCCCCCTATATCTTTTTTCAATCTATCTTTCCTTTAGACACTATCAAATAAATAATTAAGAATTTCCTTTAAGTATCTTCTTAACTTTTCTAGCGTTAATTACAATTTTACGCTTAATTGTATTCTTAATAACCTTTGGCTTAAGTTGTTTAAGAGTTACACTTTGTGCATCATATTTTCTATAAAGAGAAATAGCATCAAACTTACATCTAGTTGTACATGCTCCACATCCTATACATGTATATTCATCCACTGTTGTAGCACCACATCCAAGGCAACGTTCTGTTTCCTTCTTCATTTGCTCTTCAGTAAATGTAGGACGTAAATCTCTAAATGTTTCTTTTGATTTAGCTCCATCCACATGATCTATTCTATTTCTCTTAATATTATCATAACCCTCTAACCTTAAGTTTTCTTTATCAAAGGCATGATATTCCCTTCTATCACGGCCTAAAACTAAGCTTTGACCTGGATGAACAAAACGATGAATTGATATTGCTGCTTCTTTACCTAAAGCAATAGCATCTATAGCAAATCTAGGTCCAGTTAAGGCATCTCCACCTGCAAATACGTCTGGTTCTCCAGTTTGTAATGTAAATGAATCTGCTTTAATTGTCTTATTTGGATTTAATTCTGCTTTGCTATTTTCTAATAAGTTACCCCAGTCCATTCCTTGACCTACTGAAATTAAAATATGACTTGCTTTAACAACCTTAACTTCCTTTTCATCAAATTTTGGATTGAATCTTTTATTCTCATCAAAAACAGAAATACACTTCTTAAACTCAATTCCAACTACCTTACCATTTTCAGTTAGAATTCTCTTTGGTCCCCAAGAATTATTAATTTCAATATCTTCTGCTAAAGCTTCATCAATTTCTTCATCTAAAGCAGGCATTTCTTTTCTTGATTCAAGACAGAACATAGAAGTTTTAGCTGCGCCAACTCTTGCACCAGTTCTTGCAACGTCAATTGCAACATTACCACCACCGATTACAACAACTTCTCCATCTAGCTTAATGTCATTTCCTAAGTTAACTTCACGTAAGAAATCAACTCCAGTCATAACGCCTTCTGCCTCTTCACCTTCTATACCAAGGTTTCTTCCTGCTTGTGCACCTATTGCAACATAGAATGCTTCATAGCCTTGACCTCTTAATTCTTTAAGAGTTACATCTTTTCCTACTTCAACACCAGTTTTGAATTCTACACCTAATTCTCTTAAAATTTCTATTTCTGCATTTATTACATCTTTTTCTAATCTATAAGATGGAATTCCAAGTGTTAACATACCACCAAGTACCTTTTGCTTTTCAAATACAGTTACCTTGTATCCATCAATAGCTAAGTAATATGCACAAGATAAACCTGAAGGCCCACCGCCTACAATTGCAATTTTCTTACCATATTCATGTCTTTTCTTTGGCACATAACGATGTTCTGTATTTAAATCTTGCTCAGCAATGAACTTTTTAATTTCATCTACAGCAACTGCTTCATCAATTTCTCCTCTAGTACATGCAGATTCGCATTTTCTTGGGCATATACGTCCACATACTGCTGGGAATGGATTTTCATTTTTTATAAGCTCCAGTGCTTCTTTATATCTTCCTTGAGAAGCAAGCTTTATATATCCTTGAACAGAAATATGTGCTGGACAATATGTTTTACAAGGACTTGTACCAGTCTCAACAACGTTTTCTCTATTTATACGATGATCAACATTCCATTTATCTTCACCCCACTCTGTATTATGAGCAAAGTCTACTCTCTTCTTTTCAGGAATCGGTGTTTTAGTACATAATTTTTGTCCTAATTTTAATGCATTAACTGGACAAACTTGAACACATTCTCCACAAGCCACACATTTGTCTTTATCTACTTTTGAAACATAATTTGAACGCACAAAATCATTGTTTCTGAACATACCAGCAAGTCTTGTAGCATAACATGAACATCCACAACAGTTACAAATAGCATGAGTATGTCCTGGACCATCTGCATTTGGTATTTGATGCATTAAACCATTTTCTTCAGCTCTCTTAATAATATCAAAAGCTTCTTCACGAGTAATAGCTCTACCTCTACCTGTACGTATATAGTATTCTGCCGCATGTCCAAGTTGAATACACATGTCTTCTTTTAAGTGTCCACAACCTTCACCCATAGCTTCTCTTGATGTACGACAAGAACAATCTGATACAGAGAACACAGTATTTTCATTAAGATATTTAGAAATTTCTTCATATGAAGCTCTTCTAGTTTCTCCTTCAATAGCTGTTTCTATTGGTATAACACGCATAGTTCCTGTTCCTACTGAAAAAACACCTGCTGTAAGAGGAGCTTTTTTTCTTCCATATGCCTCAAAAGCTTCTGCAATTTGCTTATAATTTTCAACACTTTCTCTATTAGGATGATTAACTATCATTTCCATTTGTCCTGGAACCCAAAGATCATACCAGTATTTATCAACCCCATCTATTTCACCAATGAAACAAACACCAGCAACAGCTAAATCCCATAGTAATTTTGCTGTTTCCTCTACAGATTTTCCACATAAAGCTGCAACTTCTTCTGCACTCTTCTTTTTACGAAATTCAAGATGAAGTCCTACTTCTGCCATTTCTGTTGTAACAACAGGCTCAAGAATTTTATACTCAGGCTGATCTGGCTTAATTTCAGATTTCGACCCAGATTTTTTCATACTTATGTGATTTGCAAGATCTAATACCTTCTGATTTACCATTAATATATTCCCCCATTTTTTTAATTTATTATATCTCTAATTTTCATTCCAATTCTTAACTTCAGTACGCACCCAATCTGCCCACTCCTCAATACCTTCTCCAGTCTTCGCAGATATTGGTATTATTTTTATATTTGGATTTAATTTAGTAATATACTCTTTAACTTTCTCTAAATCAAAATCAAAATAATCCATTGCATCAATCTTATTAATTAATACAACATCTACAATAGAAAACATTAAAGGATATTTTAATGGTTTATCATGTCCTTCAGGTACACTTAAAATCATTGCATTTTTTGATGCTCCAGTATCAAATTCTGCTGGACACACTAAATTCCCTACATTTTCTAATATTGCAAAATCAATTTCTTCTGTTCCAAGTCCTAGTAAACCTTGTTTTGTCATATCTGCATCTAGATGACACATTCCACCTGTATGTAATTGAATTACTTTTGCGCCAGTTTTTGAAACAGTATTAGCATCAACATCTGAGTCAATATCAGCTTCCATAACTCCAATTCTCATTTCATCTTTTAAGGCATTAATTGTTCTTACAACTGTTGTTGTTTTACCTGAACCTGGTGATGACATCAAATTCAATAAAAATGTCTTATCTTTTTTTAGCTCTTCCCTAAGCAAATCTGCTTGTCTATCATTATCTTCAAAAACACTTTGCTTAATCTCAAGAATTTTATAAGTTTCCATATTATCCACCCCTTATTTAATAATAAATTTTATTTTTTCTTTTTTTACATTTAACTTTCCCCTTTTTAACTTAAATAATAAAAAAATCGCCAAGGCGACTGTGGAGCCGTAGATTTTTTTTCGCACATGTGCCCTCTCCGAAGCTTGCCTGAGGAGAAACTGCGGCACGTGCACTTTATTCTATTTTTTACTCTATAGGGCTAACTTTAATAACTTATATGCTATAAACAATTTATTCATAGATTTTAAAAATATAATTTTCTATAGAGTAAAAAAAGTATTTCATACAATAAAAGTACATTATAAAAACATAATATTATTGACCAATTTTTCTTAACATAATTAACATAATTAAATTCACCGAATCTGATTATGTTAATAATATAACATACTTTCTTCTTATTGTAAACATATTCATAAATTGTTTTGATATTCCTTTTGTGATATACTTTAACAAAATTCAAAATCATTATGTTTTAAAATTAATTGCACGAGGAATTATATTATGAAAAAATTAACAGACCGACAAAAGCAAGCTATTGCCACAAAACTTAGAATTACACAGATAGCAACGAATCTTTTTAAAGAAAAAGGCTTTGAAAATGTAAAGATTCAAGAAATTTGTGATGCATCTGAAATTTCAACCGGTGCCTTCTACCATCATTTTAAATCTAAAAATGAAATAGTTAATACAGGTTATGAGCAAATAGATTTGTTATTAAAAGAACGATTTGAATCACAAACCTTTAATTCAAATATAGAAAAAATGATGTACTTGTTTAGTGAGGGACTTTCTTTACTCCAAGATTTAGGATGGCTATTTGTATCTGATGTTTACAAGAATATTCTTTCTATAGATAGTAAATATACTTTAAAATCAGATCGTTTTCTTACAGTTGAAATTAAATCTGCTATAGAATCAGCTATAGAATCCGGTGAGCTAAAATCTAATATTTCTTCTGATGATTTAACTAAAACTCTTTTAAGAACATCAAGGGGAGTTATTTTTGATTGGTGCCTTCATCAAGGAAGTTATGACCTAAAAACTAATATAACTTTTGACTTAAACTTAATACTTGCTAATTATAAAAAGTAGCCTATTAAATCTAAAAAATCCCTGAAAGTGTTTATTTTACTAGTTTTAAAAGCATATAAAAAGGATGTCGCGAAACGCGACATCCTTTTTGTTAGATTAACTAGATGTAGTTCCTATATTATTTCTTTCTTATTGGTATCCATACTTCAAACTTTGAATTTGAAGGATCTGCATTTAAATAAACTTCGATATCTGGTGCATCTGCATACTCATATCCTGAAGTTGGTAACCACTCAGTAAATGCTCTCATTTGAACTTCTTGAATTGCAGCTGGCATAACCCCTTCCCCAGGAAAAATAGCCCAAGTGCATGCTGGTACAATGTATTCATCCATACCTTCTGGTACTTCTTTATTAGTTTCAGTAGCAATATAGTATTCCCAGTTTTCTAATTCATCCATTGCTAAACTTAACCCTAAAACTCCATTAGATTTTTCATCCATTAAAGCTGTTACATCATTAAGCCTTCCACTCTTTACTGTTTCTGCCCAAAACTTTGGTACATACTCAAAATTCTCTTTAATATTCTTTTTAATTAATACCTTAACCCCAACAACTCTAAATTCATCTTTCTTAACTATGCTATAATTCATTTCCTCTACTCCTTTTATTGTTATTTTAAAACTTATAGGAGAATATGATTTTAGGAATGTTCCTTCCTTTTGTGCACTTGAAGGTGTTACATTGTGTAACTTTTGAAAAGCTCTATTAAAAGCTGTTGGAGATTCATATCCATAACGCATTGCTACATCAATTACCTTATCACCACTTTGCAAATCAATAGCAGCCTTTGTCAACCTCCTGTTCCTTATATATTCAGCTAATGGTCTACCTGCTATATAAGAAAACATTCTTTGAAAATGATATACACTACAGCATGCTAGCTTTGCTGCTTTTGTATAATCAATTTCTCCATCTAAATTACTTTCAATATAATTTAATGCCTCATTTAATTGATCTAACCATTCCATAAACTCCATCTCCTTACAATAAAAGTATAGCAATATCCAAATTTAATAACCTCTCATTCTCTGCACAAATATGAGAGATTAACTATATATCAATTTAATCTTTATTTCTATTTTCCAAGCAATATAGATATTATATATAGAAAAAGGTAGTAAACACAACCTATGCTTACTACCTTAAGATATAATATTAAGTTTTAATTTTTATTAATCTAAATCTTCCCCATTAGTTTCTATAACCTTCTTATACCAGTAGAAAGATTTTTTCTTGTATCTTTTGAAGGTGCCATTTCCTTCATTATCTTTATCTACATATATAAAGCCATAACGTTTCTTCATTTCTCCTGTAGATGCACTGACTAAGTCAATACATCCCCAAGTAGTATAACCAAAGACGTCAACACCATCTATTTCAATAGCATCTCTCATAGCTTTTATATGCTCTCTTAAGTAGTCTATACGGTAATCATCATTTATATTTCCATTTTCGTCTATAACATCTATTGCTCCAAGTCCATTTTCTGCAATAAATAATGGTTTTTGATAACGATCAAATAAACTATTTAATGTAATACGGAAACCTAATGGATCTATTTGCCATCCCCATTCACTTGCCTCTAAGTAAGGATTTCTTAATGTAGGAAATACATTCCCTTGTGTTAATTTATTTATTTCTGGGTCAGCACTTGTTAATTGACTATTGTAATAAGATAAAGATATAAAATCTACAGTATGTTTTTTTAGTAGTTCTTTATCCCCATCTTCCATCTTAGGCATAATTCCTTTGCATTCCATTTCTTTTAAAGCATAATTAGGATAATAACCTCTTGCTTGCACATCTATAAAGAAATACCCTTCTCTATCACCTCTATAAGCTTTCCAAAAATCCTTAGGATTACTTGTGTTTGGATAAGTACTTCCAGCTGCAATCATACATCCAACCTTATTATTTAGATCAACTTCATGTGCAATCTTAGTTGCAATAGCACTAGCAACAAGCTCATGATGAATAGCTTGGTATTGAACCTTTTCAAAGTTTTCTCCCTCTTCTTTTAATAAGCCTGCTCCCATAAATGGTAAATGTAAAATCATATTAATTTCATTAAAAGTTATCCAATGGTTTACTAACCCCTTATAACGTCTAAATAATACGTTACATAAGTTTTCATAAAAACCTATAAGCTCTCTATTTTTCCATCCACCATATTTCTTTATTAAGTGAATTGGACAATCGAAATGGGTAATTGTTACTAAAGGACTTATTCCATATTTTTTACATTCTTTAAATATATCTTCATAGAATTTTAATCCTTCCTCATTTGGTTCTTCCTCATCACCCTTTGGAAAGATACGACTCCATCCAATACTCATACGATAAACCTTAAAGCCCATTTCTGAAAATAAGGCAATATCTTCTTTAAATCTATGGTACATATCAATTCCATCTTTAGCAGGATAATAATATTTATCATCAAATTCTAACATCTTCATAGTTCCATTCATTACAGGGAAGCGATCTTCTCCATAAGGAATTACATCAACATTTGCTAATCCTCTGCCACCTTCATTATATCCACCTTCACATTGGTTAGCAGCAGTAGCCCCACCCCATAAAAAGTCTTTTGGAAATCTTTCATTATTCATTTAACTAACCTACCTTTTAAAAAATAACTGTAAGAAAGTCACTACTATTTTCAGATAATCCACTTTCTATAACATCAAAGTATTGATCATGGTTAGTAACAACTATAGGTGTTATAGTTGAATAACCCTCTTCCTCTATTCCCTTTATATCAAACTCAAGTAATTCATCACCTATTTCAACAGTATCTCCTTGCTTTACTTTAGGGCTAAAATGCTTACCTTGTAAATTAACAGTATCCATACCAACATGAATTAAAATCTCTACTCCTGTTTCACTAGTTAATCCAATAGCATGATATGTTGGAAATAAAGTTGTAACTGTTCCTTTTACAGGTGATTTAACTATACCTTTAGATGGTTTTATAGCTAAGCCTTTTCCAAGCACACCTTCTGCAAAAGCATCATCTGATACTTCACTTAATGGAA
The DNA here is from genome assembly GCF_054768095.1 of Clostridium sp. CTA-7. Lineage (NCBI taxonomy): Bacteria > Bacillati > Bacillota > Clostridia > Eubacteriales > Clostridiaceae > Clostridium > Clostridium sp. CTA-7. The sequence continues at coordinate 155,318 of NZ_BAAAAV010000005.1, forward strand.
GAATAGTTCCTTCTATAGGCATATTTACTACTTCTTTTTCTAAATTCGATTTTATTACTTCTTTCTTAGTATCTTTAACTTCTACTTTATCCTCTTCTTTATCTTTAAAGAATATCATTGTTAAAGCAAATGCCAGAGCCATAGCAACAATAACACCAATTACAGCAACTTTAATATTATCCATACTATTAGTTGCTGGGTCTATCATTGCAGGAAATTCAAATATTCCTAACCCCCCCATAATAAACTCTTTTAAATCAGCATAACCATAATATGCACCTGCTACCCCTGATGCTATACAGCTTAAAATAAATGGCTTTTTAAGTGGTAATAGTATTCCGTAGATTGCTGGTTCTGTAACACCAAAAATACCTGAAATAGCTGCTGGAAGACATAAACTCTTTAATTTTTTATCCTTTGTTTTAATCATTATAGCTATAACAACAGCAGTTGTTGCAAAAGTTGTAGCAAAGAAAGGCATCATAACATTGTCATAACCTAAAGTTGATATATTATTTATATAAATCGGAAGTAATCCCCAGTGTATACCAAATATAACTAAAACTTGCCAGAACAAACCTATAACAGCACCTGCTACTAGTGGTGAGAACCCACGTATAGTTAATATTACATTAGTCACTATTGTAGACGCATAAGTAGCTATTGGTCCGACAACTATAAAACCTAATACTAATGCAAATACTAGTGTTAACATTGGCACAAAGAAAAATTTAAGTAACTCTGGAACGATCTTATCAAATAACTTTTGGAACTTAGCTGCAACATAACATATTAAGATTACAGGTATTACTGTTGAAGTATAATCCATAGCAATAATAGGCAAACCTAAAAACTCTATATATACTGGTGAAGCAAACATTGTTCCATCAAATAATGTATATAATGGCTCAAGAGTTGCTGATAATGTACCTTGTTGAATTGCAGGATAACATAATGCTATACCAATTATTAACCCAACAAATGGCTTTAAACCAAACTTCTTAGCTGCTGTATAACCTAAGATAACAGGTAAATACATAAACATTGCATCACCAATTGCATTTAAAATCATGTAAGTTCCACTATCTGGAGTAACCCAACCTAGTGCACTAAATAAGGCAAGGAATCCCTTAATCATACCTGCTGCAGTTAATACACCTAAAATAGGTTGAAAAATCCCTGAAATAACATCAATAAACTTATCAAATGGCTTCTTATTTTTATTATCTTCACTCTTACTTTCACTTTCAGAAGATATTCCTGCCACTTCACAAACATCTTCATAAACCTTAGATACGTGATTACCAATAACAACTTGATATTGACCTGCTGATTTCAGTATTGTAACAATACCGTCCATATTCTTTAAAACAGCATCATTAGCCTTTGATTCATCATCTAATTGAAAACGCAATCTAGTTATACAATGAGTTAAGCTTTTAATATTTTCCTTTCCTCCAACATTTTTAATAATATCTTTTGCTAATTGTTCATATTTTCCCATTTTTAATACCTCCATTGATTCATTTTTTAGTAAATATGAAATATGAAGGTTTGGCCAACTTAATGTCACCACCCAAAACAAAAATTAATAGTTAATTTGATATACCTCCTAATTTAATATTTTTTTAATAATATATTAAATAGTTTGTTTACTTAAAATTTTAGCGATATGAATCGTTAAATATAATTTTTCTTCATTTGAAATAACATAATTATATTTTTTATAAATAAACTCACTTATTTTATTAACACATTTATATGAATCCTGATATTTTACCTTAATTATATCTAGTAAATTATCATCATTTTCATCATCAAAGGTTTTACCAGTTATAAGCCTCTGTGAAAAGAACTTTATATGAGTTACAAATCTATAAAAATATACTGACTCTTCATCAAAAGTAATACTTAAATTATATTTAACAATATTTAATATCTCTTGCATTACCTTTGTTATGTCGTACATATTTGTTAGGCTTTCATCCATTAAACTATTGGCAATGTGTATAGCTATAAATCCTGCTTCATCCTCTGGCAAATCTACATCTATTCTCTTCTCAATTATTTTTAATGCTTCTAAACCTATTACAAATTCATCTTTATAGAACCTCTTTATATCCCATAACAAGAAATTCTTCATATTTATCCCATCCAGATGTCTTTCTACTGCAGTCTTTATATGATCACTTAATGAAATAATTAAATTATCATTTAACCTTTTTCCTAATTGAAGTTTAGCATATTTTATAATTTCATCAGCTACTTCAACATAGTCCAAAGGCATGTCCTTTAATAATTCTGTAAACTTATTAGTCATATTTTTATCAGATAAAGTAAAGACCTTATCAATCATATTTTCCTCTATTTCGTCTCCAACACGTTTCTTATATGCAATACCTCTACCCATAACAATTTGTTCTTCATCGTTTTTATCTAATATTAAAACAACATTGTTATTTAGTATTTTGTAAATAATCATACTTCCACCTCCTACATAAAAAAATCCTGCACAAAATTAATTATAGTATATAGGTATACTATAATTAATTTTGTGCAGGTTTAGCTTGCTCAAACAATCACTATCCTAACGTTCAATATGCATTTATCTACATGTATGTTATCATATATAAAGGTTTAATGCAAATGTTTTCTAAATACTTTTTGTAACGTAACATTTTATTTTTTTATATTTTATGTACAAATATGCAACCTTTTTATGTTTTCAATCGTCAATTATATGAATCGATTCAGAAAGTGAGGTAATTTTACTTGGTTAATGAAATACTATAAAAAAACTTCCTCTTAGGTAAAAAATTATTAACCATAGAAGAAGTTTAATTTTATTAAATTTATTTTGTTAATTTTTAAATACAAGTTCCTTAAGTTCTATAACTTAACTATCTCGCCAACCTTATTTTCTAAAGCTTTTTCATAAATTCTACGAGCAGTAACAACATCTAATACACTACTTCCTACAGTCTTAAAGAATGTGATTTCATCTTCACTCTCACGACCTTTTACTTTATTTAAAATAACTTCACCCAATTCTCCAACGACCTTATCAAAAGAGTAGATACCTTTATTTACTGGTATTATTAAGTCTCCACTTTCATTGAATACACCATTTCTAGTATCTACATAAACCTTAGAATTACATACTAGATTTTCATCTATTTCTTGCATATCTGGTGTATATGAACCAACTCCATTTACATGAGCACCTTTTTTAACTAACTTTCCATTAAATACTGGTTTCTTTGATGTAGTAACAACAGTTATGATATCTGCATCAGCTATAGCTTCATCTGATGATTGTGCAGCTTCTATCTTAACTGAGAATTTTTCGCCAAAATTTTCAGTCATTCTTTTTACAAAGTCATTTCTTCTCTCTTCTGAAATATCATATACTTTAACTAATTCTATATCTCTTACATTTAATACAGCTTCAAGTTGTGCTTCTGCTTGTCCTCCAGTACCGAATAAAGCAAATATTTTTGAATCTTTTCTGGCTAGAATATCTGTAGCAGCTCCTGACACAGCTCCTGTTCTTATTCTAGTTAAAAATGTTCCATCCATCAATGAGCAAACTTCTCCTGTCTCATTATTTACTAATACCATAGTTGCTGGTACAGAAGTAAGGCCCTTTTCTATATTTTTAGGATACACTGAAACAATTTTTACACCTAAAGCATTTGTATCAGCAGCATATCCAGGCATATATAAGCTCTGTCCTTCACTTTCTGGTACATTTATATTTACTCTTAATGGAATATCTGCGCCATTTCTTGAATATATCTCAAGTGCATCTTTATCTGCTTGAATAGCATCAGCCATTGTAAAGATATTCTTCATATCCTCTTCTCTTAGTACTACTATATCCATTATTCTCTCCTTTACATTACTCTAAAAATTTTAATAAAAACTTATATCTTATACACTCTCTTTTATTTGTTTTACACCTTTATTCTTTAATATTTCTGAAATCATATTGTATGCACTATATAATAACACAACAACTACAACCCATTGTAACATACTTACATTTAAGCTCTTAACAACGTATGCAGCTACAATAACTCCTAAAACTCCAAAAGTTGAAGTAAAGAATGTAATTTTACGTGAGTATGAATCTAACTTAATAAATTGCATACTTCCAACTGGTACAGAGAATGTGCAAGCTCCCATCATTATAGGGAATGCTACTGCTGGATTTAAACCTAAAGCATATACTGTTGCCATTGTTAAGGCATATGATCCTATACCAACATTATTAAATGCACCAAAAAGTAAAGATAAGACCCCTAACATTACAAGTTTCCAGCCTGTAAGCCCTACAGCATCTCCACCTGATGGATATACGCCAAACTTACCCATTAATATTAATATGGCAGCTACTATTAACCCAACTGAAATAAACTTTTTTATTGATGTAACATTCATTTTAACAACAAATCTTGGTCCAATATAAGCTCCTATAACTTGAGCTATTATACAAACTAATAAAGTTGTAATTTCAACCTCTATTGATGATATGTATATAAGCGCCATTGCCGCAACTGGTAATACACATTGTGTATTAAGTGTACCTGGTAATTTTTTATCGTTAACAAATTTCATTTTTCTGTAAAAAACAGTACTTACAGCAAAATCAGAAATCCCAAAAGTTGATAATACAAATATAATAAATGAAGAAATAGCCATTATAATTGGGTTACCATCTTCCTTCATAAATGTATCTTTATTTTTTATTAAGTCTCTTATAAATGTAATTGCAAATAAACCATTGATGATGATAACAAATAATAATAATACTTTTAATATCATTAACTTCACTCCCTTTGAGTATTAAACAAATCTCTAACTCCAAGCATTTTAGTTCCGAAACTTCTTTTCTCCTCATCACTCATTCGCTCAATTAATTTGATACAATAAGCATCATGTTTTATGTATTCATTTGCAAAGAAAACCATACTATCATTACTTGTATAAATTCCTTCTGCAACTTTTTCATTTTTTATTGTTGCATAAAACATTTCTTTGGAATCAATGGTAACAGTTATCCATCTTCCTCCTGTATCATTAAGCTTATTTTCTTCAAATCCATGGCTATAGAAATAAGGTATACTAGTGCTATATTCTTCTTTAGAGTCATACAAAACTACTAGTATTTTTCCTAATTCTTCTTGCTTTTTACGTAAAATTTCCTCAAGTTCTTGTGATAAATCTTCTTTCCAAACCTGAATCAACACTTGTTTTTGTGAATTTCTTATCATACTAGAGCATTTTGCAAGCAAGTTACTATATCCTTTAACTTGCCAAATTTGTTCATTATCAACTTTTTCATCAAAATGCATTAGTTCAGATTCTAATTCTGAGAGTATATCTTCATTTTGTTTTTTAAGATTATTTATAACACACTCAACTGATTCAGCCTTATATAAAGAGGACTTTTCTACATGAGTAACCATTACAGCTCCCTTTTGAATTAAAATTTCTAATATATTATAAACCTTAGATCTAGGAACCCCTGATATCTTACTTACCTCATATCCGCTTCTTGGGCCATTTTGTAATAACGCAATATAAATTTTTGATTCTGATTCAGTGAAATTAAAATGCTTTAATAAATTAATAAGTTTTTCCATCTTTACCTCCAAATAATTCGTAAAATAATAAATATTAATATTATAACACATAACCTAATTATTAAACTATTCATTCGGATTTTGAATTAGTAGCTACCCTCAGTAACTACTATATATCTTTGTCTAAATTTTGTCAATATCTTTTCTATATTCATTTTTAATAAAAAAATCAGTAACCAAACTAAAATATAATTGTAATATATTTTAGTTTGGTTACTGATTGTCTAAAAGTTAAGTTCTCTTATTTAATTTTTGATCTTCAAATTATAATGCTCTTATTTACTTTGTTTATTCATCTTATAAATATCAACTATTGTTTTATATTCTTTATTTTAATAACAATAATTTTTATTACTAATCTATAAACGTTACAACTTCTTCTAATGACTTACGAGGAGGTTGCTTTGGTGTATCATCCTCTGCTACTCCTAATGCAATCATAGACATAAGCTCATATCCTTCTTTTTCAAAGTTAATTAAACTTTCTATCTCAGTTTTCGCATGTGTAGGGCCTGTCATATAGCAGGTTCCATACCCCATTTCTGTTGCTGCTAGTAATATATTTTCAACTGCTGCTCCTATTCCTTGAGCTGCTGATTGTGGTGATAATAATACATCAAGAATCTCTTTTGGTGCATTATTTTCCTTTAATATTTTATATTCCATCATTTTATATTCACTACCATAAACTAATATTAATACCGGCGCATCTTTAAAACATGTGTAATAACTTATTACACTCATATGTCTTTTATAATCTTTTTCATTTTTTGCAAGTTGCCCAATTCTCTTATGACTTTCAGTAACTATATTAGCCATTTCATTTATTACATCTTTATTTTGTAATACAACAAAATGCCAGTTTTGTTGATGCTTTGGAGATGGTGCATAAGTACCAGCTTTTATTATTTCTAATATATCTTCTTTTTTTACTTGTGTATCCTTAAACTGTCTTATACTTTTACGATTATAAATAAAATCTAAGTTTGCCATTATTTATTTCTCCTTGTAAACTTTAATACTAAACAGATTATAAATAAAAAGGTATGTTAGGTCAACTTTTCATTTTTCTTAATCTTATAGAACTATAAATATGTTTAATACTCATTGCTAAATAAGCCTGCCCCTTTTATGATTTCCTGTTCCGTAAATAAACTTAAAACAGCTTCATTATAGTCATCTACCCTTTGGGCCTTCTTTATTCTTTTAGCATATTTTTTATTATCTGAAAATATGTAAATCATATATCCCCAAAGCTCTTTCATTCTAAATATTGCATTTTTATCTTCATTAAACAATTCTCTATATCCATTAAAAACTTCATCATGAAAATTCTTTAATACTTCTTTATCCATAAAGGCATTGTTTTTAATTTCATCTATTAATCCTGGATTAGCTAATATTCCTCTTCCTAGCATTACTGTTTTTACTTCTGGAAAAGCTTTTGTTAACTTATTATAATCATCAACAGTGAAAATATCACCATTATAACATACTGGATTATTACTTAATGATAGTGCATCTTTAAATACCTCTAAATTAGGTTTGTTTCCATAAAAGTCCTCTCTTGTTCTAGGATGAATAATTAACTCTTCTAAGGGATATTTATTGTAAATTTTTATTATTTCATAAAATTCCTCTGGACTATCTTTTCCTATTCTAGTTTTTATAGAAATCTTCATATCCTCAATTTTAAATATTTCATCTAGAAACCTATCAAGCTCTTCTCTTTTAGCTAAAAACCCTGAGCCCCTATTTTTTGAAACAACTGTCCCAGAAGGACATCCTAAATTTAAATTAATTTCATTATAGCCTAATTGTTGTAATTTTCTAGAAGTAGAAATAAAACCTTCTGAATCATTAGTAAGTATTTGAGGAACTATATTAAGTCCTTCATTATTCTCAGGTAAAACATCTTTCAATTCTTTGGTTTTGAAACTTTTACTGCTAGTTGGGACAATAAAAGGTGTAAAGTATTTATCAATATTATTAAAAAACTTTTTATAAGAATTTCTATATATATGCCCTGTAATTCCTTCCATTGGTGCTAAATAATATTTCATAGAACAACTCCTTTTAAACATTCTAAAAAACATTATATCAGCCTTCTTTTTGGTTATCTACATAATATTAATTATATTTTCTTTCCACCCACAACTTAAACATTAAAAAATTCCTCTTCATTCATAAATTTTATATTCTGTCCTTTTCCCTTTAGATCTGTTGCTTTTCTTAGTTTAATACTCATTTCTTCTCTACGTAAATTTTTTATATCTTTCATGTTTGTAACTAAAATTGTTGTCTTTTTAGTTACAGAACTTCCTGTAGTTCCTCCAAGCCTTCTAACTAGTCTTATAGCCTCATCTCTAGACATAGACTTTAGACCTCCAGTAAATACCACCACTTCATTTTTAAAGGCATCTTCTTCAAATCTTTTTAGTAAATTTTCTTTCTTAGGATTACTTATTCTATTAGATGTTTTTAATATTCTTCCTTTTGTTGATGATGGTTTATATCCAGTACTATCTACTGTTCCGATAGTCACACCTATTAACTTAGATATCTGATTAATATCATCACATTTTAATTCTTCACATATATTAAGCAATATGTTACTACACGCAAGGGCATCATATAGTGCATCATGGTGCTTAAACTTATATCCTAAATAATCATTAACTGTATTTAATTTTGCATTTTCAATTCCTCTATAAAAGTTTTTAGCAAGCTTCATTGTACAAATATACTCAAAACTAGGCAGTTCTATATTATAAAGCTCTGCACTTTTTCTTAAAACTGATATATCAAAGGAAGTATTGTGTGCTATTACTAAATTTTCGTTAAAATAATGTTTAATCTTTATCCACACTTGATCAAACTCTAATTCATTCTCAACCATAGCTGGCCTTATTCCATGAATTCCAATATTAATTGGCATAAATCTCATTTCCTTAGGTCTTATTAAGTGATGTACCTTCTCTATAACCTGTCCATTTTTCACAACAGCAATACCAATAGAGCATGGACTACTCCTTTTCTCATTGGCAGTTTCAAAATCAATTGCTATAAAATCCATTTATCTTCTCCATAATCTTATTGTAAAATATATTATATTGTAGTATATAATAATGAGATTATCAAAATCATCTCTAAAAAATTCTACAACAACTTCAGTATTATTACCAATAATTCTTGAGAAAGCTACAATATCTATATAAAGATTAACTAAACAAACTGACTATATAATAAATAATAAAAGATATTTAATTAGACAGTAGATAGTTTTATTTAAAAACAAAACTATCTACTGTTTCATACTATTTGAAGAACAATTAAATTTTTAGATTTAAAATTTTTTAGAATCCTATTCTATTGATATTCTTAACTGTTGTTTTTGTAATACTTTTAGTGTTAAATTCACGGTTGATTTCTCTGTAATTTCAGTGAACATTTGTTCTTCAGGAATTTCGCAGCTTAAAATTGGATTATTATGAATATCAACTTCAATAAAAGTTGCTTTTACTGGTTCAACAAAAGGCTTTTCGTTAAAGACTTCGGTAAATACGGAACTCTGTTCACAAGGATCACGTCCAATCACTGGATCTTCATAAACGTCATACACTTTAGGTGTCTCTGTAAAAAATTCCACTTCTCTTGTAGTAGTTTTTTCAGTAAAAATTGGTGATCTAAGAAAAGTAATTCTAGTAGTGAAATTAAAAGGCATTTCAACTGTACAATGTCTTATATCTCCACAAGCATTCGTTGCTCTCGCTGTGGTACAAGTTTGAGTTTTATACTCAATATTCTTTTTTATAAAACCCGCTATAAATAGTACTCCTGAATTAGTATCTACACAGCTTGAAGAAAATGGAACAAGACGGGATTGGGTTAAAAATAAATTCTTTTTAATTTCTTTAATCTCCATAACTCTTTGGTCAAATGTAATATTAGCCTCAATAGGAATTGTTATATTTGTCTCTGCCAATATAACTGGAAATTTAACATATACACATTTGGTCGAAATATTACTTTCTTTAGATAGATCTTCTTTTTCAACAGTATTATAAGCTTCTTCTAATAATTCTTTATCATTTTCTTCTGAGAATTTTTCATCATTCTCTTCTAAGAATTCTTCATAACTTTCTTCTAGAGATTCTTCATAATTCTCTTCTAAAGATTCCTCATAACTCTCTTCTAAAGATTCTTCATAACTCTCTTCTAAAGATTCTTCATAACTCTCTTCTAAAGATTCTTCATAACTTTCTTCTAAAGATTCTTCATAACTTTCTTCTAGAGATTCTTCATAACTCTCTTCTAGAGATTCTTCATAACTCTCTTCTAGAGATTCTTCATAACTCTCTTCTAGAGATTCTTCATAACTTTCTTCTAGAGATTCTTCATAACTTTCTTCTAGAGATTCTTCATAACTTTCTTCTAGAGATTCTTCATAACTTTCTTCTAGAGATTCTTCGTAACTTTCTTCTAGAGATTCTTCATAACTTTCTTCTAAGGATTCTTCATTATCTTCTTCTGAGAACTCTTCATCATTCTCTTCTAAGAATTCCTCATTATTTTCTTCTGAGAATTCTTTATCATTCTCTTCTAAGAATTCTTTATTAATTTTTTCGAAGAATTCTTCATAATTTCCTTCTAAGAATTCCTCATTATTTTCTTCTAAGGATTCCTCATTATTTTCTTCTAAAGATTCTTTATCATCTTCTTCTAAGAATTCTTTACTAATTTTCTCGAAAAATTCTTCATTATTCTCTTCTAAGGATTCTTTATCATTTTCTTCTAAAGATTCTTTATCATTTTCTTCTAAGAATTCTTTACTAATTTTCTCAAAAAATTCTTCATTATTCTCTTCTAAGGATTCTTTATCATTTTCTTCTGAAAATTCTTTATCATTTTCTTCTGAGAACTCTTCATCATTTTCTTCTAAGAATTCTTTACTAATTTTTCCGAAGAATTCTTCATAATTTCCTTCTAAAAATTCCTCATTATTTTCTTCTAAAGATTCTTTATCATCTTCTTCTAAGAATTCTTTACTAATTTTTTCGAAGAATTCTTCATTATTTTCTTCTGAGAATTCTTCATCATTCTCTTCTAAGAATTCTTTATCATTTTCTTCTGAGAACTCTTCATCATTCTCTTCTAAGAATTCCTCATTATTTTCTTCTAAGAATTCTTCATTATTCTCTTCTAAGGATTCTTTATCATCTTCTTCTAAGAATTCTTCATAATTTTCTTCTAAGAATTCTTCATAATTTTCTTCTAAGAATTCTTCATTACATGAACCTTCAACACTAGTACAATTCTTATTTTCTAATTTATCATATTGGGCTAAATCATCTTTTTTATATTTTAAGTTACTTTCTTCAATATTAATTTCTAAAGAACCATGGTTATTGTTTTTTATGTTCTCGTCATTTATGTTCTTATCTTCTATACTATAAGTTTTAGAAGAATCAAAAAATTCACTTTGTGAAGTATCAGTTTTATCATTATTTCTTTTATGTTGTTCTTCATCATATTTTTGCTTGTATAAATAATACTTATTCTGCCTTTTAAGATAGTCTTCATAACATTTTTTTTTATATAAATAATACTCAGTCTGCCTTTTAACATATTCTTCATAATGTTTTTTTTTCTCTAGATAATACTTATTCTGCCTTTTAAGATATTCTTCATAATATTTTTTCATATATATATAATAGTTGTTCTGCCTTTTAAGATATTCTTCATACTGTTTTCTCTTAAGTTGATTATAATTTTGTCTTGAATAATATATTCTTTCCATAATATCTCCTCCACTTAAGAATTTAATAAATTTAAGCATATAAATTAGTTTTTAGTGTACCTATGTAGCTGTCGCTAGTTTTAATATTTATCTTTTCTTAAAAACAGACCCAAAACCACTCTTAGTAAGCTTTAGGTCTGTATTATATTATCAAATAATAGTAAACTTTTAGATTTATATTTATTTAATAATATTAAACTTTTAAACTTATATTTATTAAATAATATTAAATTTTTATATTATTTAATAATTATAGTGCTGTGATTTCTACCTGTTGTTTTTGTAATACTTTTAATGTTAAATTTACTACTACTTTTTCTGTAAGTTTAGTAAACTTTTGTTCTGTAGGAGTTTCGCACTCTGAAGTTGGATTTGTGTGAATATCAATTTCAGCAATATCTGCTCTTACTAATTCAGTAAAAGGTTTTTCATTAAAGAATTCTGTAAAGAAAAAGCTCTGATCACAAGGATTACGTCCAATAACTGGATCTGCACAAGCATCGCAACCTTGAAGTTTATCTGTAAAAAATTCTAATTCACTTGGAGTGGTATTTTCAACAAAAATCGGTTCTCTAATGAAATCAATTCTTGTTGTAAAATTAAAAGGTACTTCAACTGTGCAATGTCTTATATCTCCACAAACATTTGGAGTTCCAGCTGTCATACAAGTTTGAGTTGCATACTCAATATTCTTTCTTATAAAACCTGCTATAAATAGTATTCCAGTATCAGGTCGACAATCTTCAGAAAATGGAATAACACGGGATTGAGTTAAAAATACATTTTTTCTAATTCTTTTAATTTCAGTAGCTTCTCTGTCTAATTTGATAGTAGCTTCAACAGGAATAGTTATATTTAGTTCTGCCAATACAACCGGAACCTTAACAAATACAGGTCCACATCTAATAACATCAGGTGTTACAGGAGTTTGTTTAGTTAATGATTGTACTTGAGTAGTAACAGTTGCACAAGGCTCTGTTACACATTCAAAATCACTCATATTTTTTCTGTCAATATTCATTATAAAATTTCCTCCATCCTTATATAATTAAAATATAGTTATTTAAATCGATCTAATGTATAATATACAAATTCTCTCTTTTTTGTACATAGATAAACAAAAATATTTATTCTATTAATAAGTGTGGTTAAAATTATCAAAGTGTGGTTAAAATTATCACGCTATGTCTATTTTCCTTATAACGCAAAAAATCCTCGACAACACTTATATTAAATATTGTCGAGGATATTCTTGGTAGAGAAAACTTCTCTCCTAAAAACAGACTCAAACCCTCTCTTAGTAAGCTTTATATTTGCAATATATCATTTAATAAGATTATTTTTTAAATTTAATTCTTAGATTTATAATTTTTTTATAGTTACATTGCTTCAATTCTTACCTGTTGTTCTTGTAATACTTTTAGTGTTAAATTTACTACTACTTTTTCTGTAAGTCTAGTAAACATTTGTCCTGTAGGATTTGCGCAGTTTATAATTGGATTTGTGTTAATATCAACTTCAGTAATATCTGCTCTTACTAATTCAGTAAAAGGTTTTTCATTAAAGATTTCTGTAAAGAAAGAACTCTGATCGCAAGGGTTACGTCCAATTACTGGATCTGCACAAGCATCGCAACTTTGAAGCTTATCTGTAAAGAATTCTACTTCTCTTGGAGTGGTATTTTCAGCAAAAACCGGTGATCTACGGAAAGTAATTCTTGTTGTAAAATTAAAAGGTACTTCAACTGTGCAATGTCTTATATCTCCGCAAACATTTGAAGTTCCAAATGTCCTACAAGTTTGAGTTGAATACTCAATATTCTTTCTTATAAAACCTGCTATATATAGTAGTCCATTATCAGGACCTCCATTGGTTGCAGAAAATGGAATAAGACGGGATTGAGTTAAAAATACATTCTTTCTAATTCGTTTAATTTCCATAGCTAATTGGTCTAATGTTATAGTAGCTTCAACAGGAATAGTTACATTTACCTCTGCTAATACAACTGGAATCTTAACAACTACAGGTCCTTCCTCAATAACAGAAGGAGTTACAGCAATTTGTTCAGCTAGTGACTGTGGTTGAGTAATAACAATTGCACAAGGCTGTGTTACACATGCATTATCATTTGTATTTATTCTGTTATAATTCATAATAACATTTCCTCCACTTTTATCTAATTAAAATATCGTTAGTAAAACCTTATAATCCATAATATACAAATTCCACCTTTTTTGTACATGAATAAACAAAAATATTTCTTCTATTAATAAGTGCGGTTACAATTATCACGCTATGTCTATTTATCTTATAACTCAAAAAATCCTCGACGACACTTATATTAAGCATTGTCGAGGATACCCTTTGTAGAAATTACTTTTCTCTTAAAAACAGACCCAAAACTTCTCTTAGTAAGCTTTAGGTCTGCAATATATCATTTAATTAAGATTATTTTTTTAATTCAATTCTTAGCATGTTCCTTGTTGTCCTAATGATTGAACATTTACTTGTTGATTTTGTAATACTTTTAGTGTTAAGTTTACTACTAGTTTCTCTGTAAGTTTAGTAAACATTTGTTCTGTAGGACTTACGCAGCTTATACTTGGATTTGTGTTAATATCAACTTCAGTAATATTTGCACTTACTAATTCAGTAAAAGGTTTCTCATTAAAGAATTCTGTAAAGGAAGAACTCTGATCGCAAGGATTACGTCCGATTACTGGATCTGAACAAACATCACAACCTTGAAGCTTATCTGTAAAGAATTCTAATTCACTTACAGTGCTATTTTCAACAAAAATTGGTCGTCTACGGAAAACAACTCTTGTTGTAAAATTAAAAGGTACTTCAACTGTGCAATTTCTTATATCTCCACAAACATTTGAAGTTCCAGCTGTCATACAAGTTTGAGTTGAATACTCAATATTCTTTCTTATAAAACCTGCTATAAATAATAGTCCATTTTCAAGACCTCCATTGACTGCAGAAAATGGAATAAGACGGGATTGAGTTAAAAATACATTTTTTCTAATTCGTTTAATTTCTGTAGCTACTTTATCTAATGTTATAGTAGCTTCAACAGGAATGGTTATATTTACCTCTGCTAATACAACTGGAACCTTAATAACTACAGGTCCATTTCCAATAACAGCAGGAGTTACAGCAACTTGTTCGGTTAGTGATTGTGGTTGAGGTGTAACAATTGCACAAGGTTGTGCTACACATATATTATCATTTGTATCTATTCTGTTATGATTCATAATAACATTTCCTCCATTTTTATCTAATTAAAATCTAGTTAGTTAAATCTTATAATACATAATATACGAATTCCCCATTTTTTGTGCATATATAACTAAAAAAATTTCTTCTATATAATAAAAATGTGGTTACAATTATTAAGTTATATCTATTTACCTTATAACGCAAAAACTCCTCGACAACACTGATATTAAGTATTGTCGAGGATATGCTTTGTAGAATATTATTATCTTTTTGAATATCTTAATATTGCAATGCCATTATCCATAATATACTGATCTAGATGTAAGTCTATTTTAGGATTATTCCCAAGGAATAAAGGTCTACCTTTTCCTAATATTGTAGGGATTATTCCAATTATATACTCATCGATAATATCTGATTTAATGAAACTATCTACAAGGCTCCCACCACCAAATAAGAAGATATCTTTACCTTCTTTTTCTCTTTCTTCTTCTATTACTTTGCATATATCTCCATTTATAAAATGTATATTATCATGATCTTGTAATACTTTTGATGTTGCTACATATACTTTTTTATCCTTAAAATCATTATGAAAGCTTTGATCATAACAATTTTTTCCCATAACTACAATATCTATGTTCTTTAGAAACTCATCATAATTCCATTTCTGTTCAGTATCTAACTTATTATCTCCATCTCCATCTCCAACTATCCAATCATATTCTCCATCTTCAGATGCTATATATCCATCAATGCTTATTGCTAAGTTTAATATTATTTTTTTACTCATATCTTTTCACTCCTTTTTTATATTTCTAAATATCTTAATTATTTTTTAATAGAATTTTTCATATTTAAAGTTTCTACTTGCTACAAAATATATTATAACTTATAATAATTGACACTATGTGTCATATTGAAAAGAGAATCTTTAATATGCTACTCTTTTTCTAAAAAACTAAATTTATATGATAATTAATCATTACTTATAGAGATTTTCTTATATTGTAATTTTAAAAATTCAATAATCTCTGTCTTTTTTAGAGGCGATGAATGCCCTAAGAAACAAGTGTCAAACTCTAAACTCTCTAACATATTTATAAAGCTTTGCAATTTAACTGAATCATACTCATAGTTATTATAAAAGTCTATGCTGTAAGCATCTCCTATAAATACTACTTTTTCTTCTGGCACATAAACTATAACAGAATCCTCTGAATGAGGTGCAATAACATTTTTTAAAATAACAACTAATCCACCTAAGTTTATTTCTAAATCATTTTTAAATACTAGATCAGCAGGTATAACTTTTATATCTTGAAGAGATTTATATTCTTTACGAATATTAGTATCTGCAAATTCAATATCCTCACCAGTTAAAAAACGTTGAATCATTGCTTCTTCTGTCCATTGCCATTTAGACATAATCTTTAATCTTTCATTAGTTATTTCACATGCTATTGTTTTTCCTGTAACTGCATTCATGCCATAAGTATGATCCCAATGCCAATGAGTAATAGCCACATAATCAGGTAATCTTAAATTTAATTTTTCTATAGAATTATTGAATTTTTCAACATGACTTCTCGAGTTTCCTGCATCCACCATTAAAGAATACTTATCTCTTTTAATGTATCCAATTAATGGTCTATCTGCTTCTTTATCATTTTCAAGGAAATAAATCCTTTCCGTAACTTTTGTTAATGCCATAGAACATCCCACCTTTTTAATATAAAACTTAAAAATCCCCATAGACGAACAATATCATCCATGGGAATTGTATTTACATAAAAATTTTTTATTACATTCAAATTAAATTTAATACAAAATATATATTTATTCATATTTTATCGTAATATAAATAATCATATATATTTTTATACATTCATTTGTAGTTATTTCATTTTTATATAAAAGAGTTTGATAGAAGATATTGTTCTTAAAATGCATTATTAAACAAAGCTCTATTATAGAACTTTCAAAGGATTTTAAACTATTTAATTTTAATAGTTTAGTTAAGAACTATTGTGTACATCTCCTTAAATCTCCTTTTTATATAATTATAATTTTATTTTAATATATAATTTAACTTTGTCATTGTCAAGAAATATTTGTAAAACAATTCCATAAAATGTCATCTTCTCCTAAATTATAATTTATTCCTTCAACTATATAATTTATTTGGCCTGATATTACATATGCAATTTCTAAGCTATTATGCCAATGCATTGGTATAATTGTTTCTTTTGATACAGATAAATATACAACTTTAATATATATTTGATTTCTAGTTTTTGAAATACTATAATAATAAATATTAAAAATATAAATTAAACTGTATTATTATGTTGAAAAGGAATTTATTTTATGAGAAAAATTTATTTTATTACAGGTGCATCTAGCGGAATTGGTGAAGATGCTGCAAAAAATTTATTAAAAGAAAATCATATAGTTATAGGTTGTGGTTTAGAAGCTACTAGTGCTTTAAGTGATACTAATTTTATATATTTTCAAGCTGATGTTAGAGATTCTAAAGCTTTAAGGGATTCTTTAAAGAGTGTACTAAATACTAATGATATTAAATCAATTGATGGAGTTATTACTTGTGCTGGTGTATGTGGAGTAGCTGAAGATATATATAATACAAGCGAAGAAAGATTTGCTGAACTATTTAATGTTAATGTAATAGGAACTTATAACGCTATTAAAGCTTCTTTAGATTATTTAACTAAAGGAAGTATTGTAACTATATCTTCTAGCCTTGGAACAAAAGCTGTTGCAAATTGTATAGCTTATTCCCCTGCTAAAGCTGCTATTTGTCAATTAACTAAAAATCTTGCTTTAGAGCTATCACCTAATATAAGAGTTAATTGTGTTGCTCCTTCTTATATAGATACTCCTATGACAAGAAGAGACAAAGAAAAAGATGCTGTAAGAAATGCTCTTGTAGCTAATTATCCATTAAAAAGAATTGGGTATGTAGAAGATACTACTAATGCAATATTATTTTTACTTTCTGAAAAAAGTTCTTTTATTACAGGAGAAATTTTAAGAGTAAGTGGTGGTGGACATCTTAGATAGCTGACTATTTAAAGATTAGTTTGAATTTGTTAGGTACAAAGAGACTTTAGATAATTTTGTGTAACTGTAATTTTTATTTATTAGCTAATTTTAAAATCAAATTGAACTAAATAAAAAGGACAAGCTAATTGTAGTGATAACCTTATCCTTTTAAATTATTGATATTATATGAGGTGCTAATGGGAAGTTTTATAATTATTTTAACAACAATTATTGCTCTTGCTGTCTTAATTGTAAGAAGCGTAAGAAATAATAGGAAGATAAAATCTGTTTTAGGAACACTTATAGTAGAAATTAATAAAACCTATAAAGAACTTTTTAAAGGGAGAACTTTGCTTTATAAAATAACTCAAGGTGGGATGGTTATATGTGGTGAATTATTTGCATTTATAACTATATTTACAACAGTTATGAGGTATTTTAATACACATTTATCCTTTGGTATAGAATGGTTAATAAAAACAATAGCTATAATAATATCTTTTATAATCGTTCATTATTCAATAGGCTATATATTATTTGTTAGCTCTAAAATTCATAAATTTATTTATAAAGTTGAAGACAAAAACTTAAAACTAGATTTTATATTAAGCTATTTTATTACAAGTACATTTTTAGCTGTACTTATAGTTTTTCCAGATCAGTTTAAGAAAAATGCAGCTATAGGAATTATAGGAGTTATAATTTGCTACTATTTAAATATAAAGGTGTTAATAACTCTTATGAGAAAACCACACAACATCAAATCAGAAAAGGAAGAAAAAACCAATTTTGCAAGAGTACTAATAGCAGCTATTTTAGTGTTAGTAATGCTTGTAATGAATATGTATTTAGCTGTTTGTTTCGTAAATGCCCTTGCAGATGGTGCAGCGTATTTAAATGCTACAGGAAGTTTTGATTTATTTTATTACACAATGATTACTTTTACTACTATTGGATATGGCGATATAGTACCAGTAACTACATCAGCTAAAGTAGTAGCTATAGTAATTTCCATAACAAGTGTAATTTGTTTAACTGTATTTTTAGGTAGTATTTTATCATATAAGGAGAAATTTGATTCATAAAATCTATATTTAAGGAAGCCTAGAGGATATGTGGTTACAGAATTCGTTCATTTATTAATATATCTCATCTCCTTAGTTAATGGAAAGGTATTAATACTTCTACTAACCTTTTTCATAAAAAAACGCCTTAACCAAGTAATATCAATGGCTAAGGCTCTTTTTTGCACATTTTATAGCATATATCATATCATTATCAGTAACATCTAATTGATATGAATACCTAACTTTAACACCATATTGTATTAGTTTAATGTATTCATTCACTATAAATATTGCTGGTCCATTTTCTTGAATAAATCCACCTTTGGTTCAATAAATCTAAACTTATGGTTTTCAATATCTTTAAAGATTGTCCTAAGTTACTAAATTACAAAAGCTACATGTTAATTAAAATAAATATCAGAAAACTCAATGTTTACCTTTTCTACATTAGCGTATTTGCTTTTTTGCTTATTATTCAAAGTTTTAGCTTTATTAGTGCAAAATTCCATATTAGATGGAATTTTGACTATGAATTCACTGCCTTCGCTATAGCTGCTTTTAACCTCGATTGATCCATTATGCAGTTCTACCAGTGCTTTTACAAGGGATAATCCAATACCGCTACCTTCCTGTTCCCTTGTAAAAGATTTATTTACCTGTTTAAAACGTTCGAATATGATATTTAGCTGATCTTCTTTAATTCCTATACCGGTATCCTTTACGGAAAAGGAAATACCATTCCCCATATCTTTTAAAGATATATTAATAATTCCAGCTGGATTGCTAAATTTAATTGCATTTGAAAGTAAGTTTAATACAATTCTCTCAATTTTATCAGGATCAAAACACATTATTTTTTCTTCAATATCTGTATCAAAAACCAACTCTAATCCTTTGCTTTGTATATATGGTATCACAGAGAGTGTTATATCCTCTATTAAATTGACAATATTACACTTTTCCATACTCGGCTCTAAAAATCCTGCATCCAACTTAGTAATATCAATCAAATTATTTACTAATCTTATTAATCTATAGCAATTTTGTTTTATACTTTTTTTACAATTTACTAATTGAACGTTATTTTCATTAGGTGAATTATTATAATATAAGTCACCTAATTGTATTGAACAAAATATTATGTTTAATGGAGTTTTCAATTCATGAGATATATTTGCAAAAAATTCTGTTAATCTTTTCTCTTCATTTTTTCTTTTTGTTATATCTAATCCAATACCAATAATATTTTTAAATGTGCCATCTTCATTTTTTATTAATTGAGTATTCCAAAGTATAGTAACTAATGAACCTTGCTTACTATAAAAAGATTTTTCAATTTGAGTTGAGAATATTTCTGGGCCTAGTGAACGAATGTAGTTCAATATTTCATTTCCATCTTCTTCTTTAAAGATAGTATTCATCCATCCATAACCTAAAACTTCTTCAGCAAGATACCCTGAAAGCTTTTCTCCATATTTATTGAATTGAACTAGAAAACCATCTTGGTTCCAAACACAAATTATAGCATTTGCATGATCTATTATGGTTTTAGAAAAAGTTTGTTCATTCTTTAATTGTTCTTCAGTGTTTTTTTGATAAGATAGATCTGTTAAAGAACCTGACATTCTTACAGGAACGTTTTCATGATTCAATATAGCAGCCCCACGTATTAAAACCCACTTATATTTGTCATTCTTAGCTTTAATTCGAACCTCCTGTCTAAAATGGCTATTATGTCCTTGTAAGTGGAATCCCAATTCTTTTATGAAATACTCTCTATCTTCAGGGTGAATAAATTCCTTATAATTGTAGCGGTAAAGGTTAAATTCAGATTTTGTATAACCTAAAATCTGAAGTAACCTATCTGAAGCATAGAAAGTATTTTCTATAATTCTGTAATCCCACATTCCATCATTAGAACCATATAGCGCAAGTTCATATCGTTCATCAGAAAGCATAAGCTTTTTTTGAGATTCTAAAATTTTCAGTTGACGTAAACCTAACTCGCTAACAATTTCTGAGAGATGTTTTAGAAACACAAGCACTTTTTCATGCTCTTCTTTATTAACAATTGGAATTTCATCTAAAGCTTTTAGGTAAGCATCTTCATCAAAACCGAATTTTTTTGCTTGCATCCGAAAGAATTCTTTATCTGGTTTTTCGAAAAAAATTTGGCCACTAAAGATAGTGGCAAGAAAGACTCCCTCTAATACAATAGGTGTACCGATATCTATCAAACCATTTTTGCATTTATGATTTATAATAACGTCTTTATTTTTTAGCTCTTCAAGCATGAATATATCACTTTCAATACACCTAAGTTTAGATTTAGGATTTACTCTATGAAACTTTGTACACATATCTTTCCAACCTGTTATGGTGAGAATGGTTCCATCTCTTGAAACAATTCCAGAAGCGATACCAGTTGAGTGATAAAAGCTATCTAATAATTTTTGAAGCTGATTAATATCTACAAGATCTGTTAGTTCGTATTTCATAATATCCCTCCGAAAATACAAATGGAATTGATACATAATCTCTCTAATTTATACAAAATAATCTATTTTTCTATTTAGCACGTTAATATATTCTACATTTAACTAAAAAACCCCTTTTTTTTAAAATATTAATATTATAATAGCTAGCATATTATTAATAACCTATTATAGATTTTTCAATTGCTAATTTAATCATAGTAGAACCCACACCTTGTCTAAAATAATCTGCATGAACAGATACTGGCGTAAGCATTACTGTCTCAGTCTTTTTGATATCCTCTTTATATAGTTACTTCTCTTTCAATTTCCACTATATATTTACATATAAAAAAGACTATAAAAAGCATTCCACTTATTATAGTCTAAAACTCTAATTATTTTCTTTTGACTTAATCATTTTATGCATTTCATCATTAATCACATTATAGATGGCCTTAGCAACGCCTAAATTGTCATTGCTATCTGTTATGTACTTAGCTATAGCCTTAACCTCTGGTATAGCATTCTTCATCGCAACAGTTTCTTCAAATATTTCAAACATTGAGTAGTCATTAAAACTGTCTCCAAGGATCATAACATCCTCCATTGCTATTGACATATTCTTAGCTACTTTTTCTAAAATAATTCCTTTTTGCGCATTTACATCAGTTATTTCTATATTATCTCTAAATGATGATGATATTGCTAATCCCTCAATTTCTCCAATAACTTTTTTCATCGTATCTATAAATTTTATATCTTTATGGAATGCTACAAACTTTCTTACTTCTATTCCACTTTCAAAGAATTTATCTATATCATCAATATACTGTAAGCATGTGAAAAATTCTTGATTTTTAGCTATTTCCCTTGCCTCAGTCTCTGTTAAATGTTCATTGAATATCATAGTTCTAAATACAACTTCTTGAAATGCTTCTTCTCTTGTAGATGTAGTAAATACTCCCTTATCTGTAAATATACGAGCTGACAGTTTATTTTCATCTAATATCTCTGTTATCTTTTTCGCATTTTCTTTCTTTATATTTATAACGTCTAATATATTTCCATCCTCATCTCTATATTCTGCTCCATTTGAAAGAATACACTGAGCCTTTATATTATGCTTCTCTAATAGCCCCTTAACACTCTCATATTCTCTGCCTGTAGATATTGCAAATATTATACCTGCTTCTTCTGCTTTTCTAATTGCATCAATAGTTTCCTTATCTATGTCATGATCATTATTTAATAAAGTTCCATCCATATCTGATGCTATAAGTTTTATCATTAAAAATTCCTCCGTTAAAAATCTATTTTATTGTCTATTATATAATAACATATATTTATGATATTATATAAAAAATAAACTTTCTTGATTTAATTTTCCTTTTTCTAAACATAAAAAACTCTTACCTGCACCTCTAATGCAAGTAAGAGTTCTACTAACCTAAACTTCTAAAAATTCCAATTTTTTAGCTAACTAGTCTATTATCCTGATTTCCTTTACGTTCTTTTGCAAACTCAGCTACTGCAGTGTAAAGTACATCTGTTGAGGAATTAAGTGCTGTTTCACAAGAATCTTGTATAACTCCAATTATAAATCCAACACCAACTACTTGCATAGCAATATCATTTGGTATACCAAACAAACTACAAGCAAGTGGTACTAATAATAATGATCCTCCTGCTACTCCTGAGGTTCCACATGCACTTACAGCTGATAATAAAGTAAGTATTATAGTTGTTCCAATATCTACTGTTATACCAAGAGTATTAGTTGCAGCAAGTGCTAATACTGATATAGTTATAGCAGCACCACCCATATTTATAGTTGCTCCAAGTGGTATAGAAATTGAATATGTATCTTCGTTTAGTCCAAGCTCCTTACATAATCTCATATTCACAGGTATATTAGCTGCTGAACTACGCGTGAAAAATGCTGTAATACCACTATCTTTTAAACATTTAATAACAAGTGGATATGGATTTTTACGTATTGCTATAAAAGTTATTATTGGGTTTATCACTAAAGCAAAAAATGCCATACACCCAACTAATACTAATATCAATTGTCCGTATTTAAGTAATGATTCTATTCCTTGCTTAGATATGCTATCATACACAAGTCCCATTATTCCAAATGGTGCTAAATTGATTATCCATCTTACAACCTGTGATATAGCATCTGAAATATTTACTATAACTTCCTTAGTTCCTTCATTAGCATTTTTTAGAGCAAGCCCTAAAATTACTGCCCAAAATAATATCCCTATATAATTAGCATTAGAAAGTGCACTAACTGGATTAGATACTATACTCATTAGTAAATTATTTAATACTTCTCCTACTCCACTTGGTGGTGTTAAGTTTTCTACACTTGTAGTAAGAACTAACTTAACCGGAAATAAAAAACTACCAATAACTCCAACTACTCCTGCTGAAAGTGTTCCTAAAAGATATAATAATATAACTGACTTCATATTAGTCTTTTTGCCTTCTTTATACTGACAAAGTGCAGCCAATACTAAGAAGAATACTAATAATGATGCTATTGCCTTTAATGCACCTACAAATAATGATCCCAATATTGATATTGGTGCCCCCAAATCTGGAATTATTAATGCAATTATTATACCTAATATTAGACCTACTATAATTCTTTTAACTAAGCTTATGTTATTCCATTTTTCTATTATTTTTTTCATTTTGCCCCCTTATATTTATCATATTGTTAAAAAATATAATAAAATAATATCATAATATTGTTTTTACCACAATAAGAACAATGTCAACTCAATATCTTCATCATTCTTATAGGAGATGGTAAAATAGATGAAACTACTAAAATCACAGAAATAATTGGATATATTATTGTAATAATAAAATATAATTTTAAAATAGATCTTGATGAGAGTTCATTAAATTTTACTAGGTTTATTACACATTTGCAGTATTTTATAAGTAGACAGCTTAATGATTTACAACTAAAAGATGAAAATTTATACTTAGTATTACATATTCAAAGAGTTGCATCAAGAGCATGTAACTAAAGGATTGTTACTGAGTACCCCAAAAGAAGAGGTATAGATTTCTATTATACATATAAGAAAGACATCGCACTTTTAGCTGAAATGGGATTTAAGGTATTTAGATTTTCAATAGATTAGTCAAGAGTATTTCCAAATGGAGATGATGCTGTACCAAATGAAAAAGCATTAGAATACTATAATAATGTTATTAAGGAATGTTTGAAGTATAATATAGAACCATTAATAACAATTTCTCACTTTGATATGCCATTAATTTTAATTAAAAAATTTGGTGGTTGGTATAATAGAAAGCTTATAGATTTATATGTAAAGTATTGTGAAACTATATTTACTAGATATAAAGGTGAAGTTAAATATTGGGCAACTTTTAATGAAATTAATATTAGTATTAAGGCAGGTCCTAAGACTTTGGGAATATTAAATGATGGATATGATAACTATGAAGAAATGTTATTCCAAGGTATTCATAATCAGTTTGTGGCAGCTGCAAAGGCTACAAAGTTAGCTCATGAAATTGATGCAAATAACAATATAGGATATATGATAGCTTACTTTACAACTTATGCACATACATGCAAACCAGATGCTGTTATGAAAATGCTTTATGATGATCGAATAAGAAATCAATTTTATTTAGATGTCCAAGCTAAAGGAAAATACCATTGGTACATGGATAGATACTTCACAGAGAATAACATTAATATAAAGAAGGAAAAGGGAGACTTAGAAGCAAGTGAGTGGGGTTGGCAAATAGATGCTGTTGGATTAAGATATACACTAAATACCGTATATGATAGATATGAAAAGCCACTATTAATTTTAGAAAATGGAATTGGTTTGTTAGATGAATTAAAAGAAGATGGGACTATTAATGATATGGCTAGAGTTGATTATCACAGAAAGAATTTTGAAGCTATGAAGAAAACTATAAAATATTTAGAACAACGGTAATTTTCTCATTATTTAGGAAAACGATAGTAGTCCGTTATTATAAAATTAAAAAAATGACAAAAATATGAGCATAGAGTTACACACAAACTTGAAAGAACTAATCTCTATGCTCAATAAAAATAATTAATTTAGTTAATATCCTATTACTTCTTCATTTTTAATTATTCTACAAATTGAACTTGTTCCTAATCTTATTGCTCCCGCTTCTATGAAAGCTTCTGCATCTTCTATAGTTCTAACTCCACCAGCTGCTTTAATAGAAACTTCTTTACCAACATTAGAAGCCATTAATTTTATATCCTCTAATGTTGCTCCATTAGTACCAAATCCAGTTGAGGTCTTTATAAAATCCGCACCTGCATTTGTTACTACCTTACACATTGCAATCTTTTCACCTTCAGTTAAATAGCATGTTTCAATAATAACCTTTAATATATTATCTCCAACTTCCTTTTTAATAGCTCTTATTTCTTCTTCAATCTTTGTATATTCTCCATTTTTAACATCGCCAATGTTAATTACCATATCTACCTCTTTAGCACCATTTTCTATTGCATCTTTAGCTTCAGCAACTTTAATTGAAGTTGTTTGATATCCTAGTGGGAATCCTATTACTGTACATACAGCTACTTTTTCATTTAAATACTCACTAGCTCTTTTAACATAACTTGGTGGTATACAAACAGAAGCTACTCTCATTTCCTTTGCTTCATCACACACCCTTTTGATATCCTCCCATGTTGTCACAGCATTTAACATAGTATGATCTAACTTTTCTAAAATATGTCTCATTTCCTACTCCTCCATTTTCCTATTATTTTTAATTTATAATTTATAAATTTAATCTATTACTTTTACTGTTGATTCAATTTTATTTTTTGCTAAATAATTTTTTCATATTGATTCACTCCATACACTTTTAAAACAGAATAACAACTCATAGAAGATACTGTATATTCTGAAGGGAAGCTATATCACTGACTCCCATGGAATGAAAAGATTCTTATTCCTCCGGTAATTCTCTATATACTCCTTTTACACACTCATTGCAATAGACAATAAATCCATCCTTAATAATTTTAAGCTCCTTTAAATTTTTACTAAAAACAATATTGCCCTTTATTATTACGATTGATTTATTCATATCTCTTTTTCCTTACCTCACTTTTTCTCCATATGATTTTTAAAAAACTTTTTATTTTAACTTCCCTAAAACAGATGTTCCGATAGTTCCTTTTGGCATCTCAACTTCAAAATTGTCTGCTATAGTTGCTCCAATTGCTGCAAAGCTATCAGTTGCAGGCAACTTGCCAGCACCTTTCATAGATGGAGAATATGCAATAAATGGAACTTTCTCTCTAGTATGGTCTGTACCTTTATATGTTGGATCATTTCCATGATCTGCAGTTAAAATTAATAAATCATCGTCTTTTATTTTATTCATTAGCTTTCCTAGATTTACATCAAACTTCTCCAGCTCTTGAGCATACCCATTTACATCTCTTCTATGTCCCCATAAGGCATCAAAATCAACTAGATTTACAAAACACAATCCAGTAAAATCTTTTCCTGCAATTTCTAAAGTCTGCTCCATCCCATGAACAGATGATTTTGACTTATATTCTTCTGTAATTCCTTCACCATCAAAAATATCATTTATTTTTCCAACAGAAATTACATCTAGATTTTTATCTTTTAGTACATCCAAAACAGTTTTTCCATATGGCTTTAATGCATAGTCATGACGGTTTGCAGTCCTTTTAAATTCTCCCTTTTTCTTTCCAATATAAGGTCTTGCAATTACTCGTCCAACTTTCCATTCATCCTTCATGGTAATTTCTCTGGCTATTTCGCAACAACGATATAATTCTTCTAGTCCGAAAGTTTCTTCGTTTCCACAAATCTGCAATACAGAATCTGCAGAAGTGTATACAATCATATGTCCTTTTGCAATTTCTTCTTCTGCCAGCTCATCTAAAATCTCGGTACCACTGGAACTTTTATTACCAATAATCTTACGTCCTGTTTTTTGAGACAATTCATCTATTAGCTCTTTCGGAAAGCCATTCTCTGAAAATGTGAGAAATGGTTTTTTGATATTAAGTCCCATCATTTCCCAATGACCAGTCATAGTATCTTTTCCCGTACTTTTCTCGTTCATTTCCATATAATATGCCAATGGATTTTCTGCTGGATCGATACCAGCTAGCAAATGAAGATTTGCAATTCCCAATCTTCTCATATTCGGAATAATCAGGCTTTTCGCATGTTCTGATATATGTCCCAGTGTATCTACATCATAATCTCCAAATATAGCAGAATCCCCCATTTTCCCAATTCCTAGTGAATCTATAACAATCACAAATATTCGTTTATATTTTTTCATTTACTACACGTCCTTTACTACATATCCTTCTATTTTACTCGTCTTCAACTGGATAATTTCAATCACTTTCACAAATTTCGACACAAGAATACCCGTAACCATTGCAGAAATGATAGTTCCGATTCCAAAAATTCCTCCCAAACTAGTTCCTATAACTACATAAAAAATGTCTATTCCTATCTTCAAGAATGCATATGAAATATGAAAATGCTCCTTAAATTTTACCAAAAGACAGTCTAATGCTGTCATCCCAAGCTTAAGCTGTATTAGAATGGCAATTGCTAATGACATACAGAGTTCTCCTATTAAAAATACAAGGACTGCATACTGTATTCCCATACTTGCTAACTCAAACTGGCTAAAAATTCCACGATAAAAATCAATAAAGAATCCTGCCAATAATCCATATACAATTGTTCCAATTCCAAGATTATTTCTGGCTATCAAGAATGCTATTCCTATAAGCAGTAAATTATAAATAAAAGAAGCACTTCCAAATTTTATAGATATAAACCGAGAAATTCCATCATAAAGCACTCCAGTAGGATCACATCCCAATTGGCTTTCTAAAAATAATGCTACTGCAATTCCTATCAAATTAATCGCTAAAAAAATAAATAGGTATTTTTTCTTTTTATTCTCCTCCATATCTTCTCCTTTGTTTGCAACTATCAATATATAATCAATAAGTAAGAAAAGTAGAACATGTCATATAAACTACTCAACACTCTCATATAGTTTCTTTTAATAAGGTCGTAGCCCTCAAAAGGTCTTAGTGATATTTTCAGATACAATATATAGAACTTTTCAAAGTACATTATATGTGTATATTGTATCCCCAAAATTTAAAATACTCTTTTTGGGGTTTAACCTTAATAAATAAGAAAATTCAAGTTGTTTTTATTCCCAATTTTCTAATAATTTTGTAATCCAAGCACAAAGTTTTTGACTTGTTTGTTCTGCAATAGCTACTACCTCTTCATGACTATGTTTTCCAGTACGTATACCTGTTGCCATATTTGTAATGCATGCAATTCCTAAAGTTTTTATTCCTAGGTAATTGGCAACAATTGTTTCTGGAACAGTAGACATACCAATAGCATCACTTCCTGCTGCTTTATACATACGAATTTCTGCAACAGTCTCATAATAAGGACCTTGGAAGAATGTGTAAACACCCTGTTTTGTATCAATTCCTAATTCATCAGCTACTTCTTTAGCTTTTTCTCTTAATTGTATATCATATGGTTGTGACATATCTGGAAATCTAGGACCAAATCTTTCATCATTATTGCCCATTAATGGGTTTGAGCTGACTGAATTAATAAAATCGTCAATAATCATTAAATCACCTGGTTTAAATGTCTCATTGATTCCACCACATGCATTTGTTACAATCATATTTTCAATTCCCAATAACTTCATTACATAAACTGGATATGCAACTTCTTTTAAAGTAAATCCTTCATAATAATGAAAACGTCCTTGTAAAGCCATAACTTTAGTATTGCCAATTTTCCCAAACACTAAATTTCCTGCATGTCCAGCAACTGAACTTTGTGGGAAATTTGGAACTTCTTTATACGGTATGATTTTTTTATCCTCCATAATATCCACAATTTTCCCTAAACCACTACCTAAAATAACAGCTACATCTATTTTTTCATTTACAACTGAGCGAATATAATTTGCACTTTCTTTTACTTTATCATAAAACATTTTAACTTCCTCACTTTCCATTTAGTTAATATACTTTTTAATATAATTATGTATTTTGTTAGTTAATATACTTTTTAATATAATTATGTATTTTGATTAATTTTTACATTTCCCTTTTTCATTTGTATTGATAATACTACTAGTGCTAACATTAAAGCTATACCAAATACTATCATAATATTACTAAATACTGATGCATTCTTAGCAACAAGATGTAAATCTAAATGCATTATTTGAAGTGATATTAATTTTCCTGTAACAACAATCATAACTGATTGACCTATTCCTTTAATTAAAGTAAACACACCTACTCCTGTTCCCATTTGTTCAGGTTTTAAAGTAGATATTACGACTTGCATAAATGCTGTGTATGGTAATGCATATAATCCAGCTACTAAGCAAGCAATAATTGCTGCTACAAATATATTTTTATCAATTAGAACAGATCCTCCCAACATACATACTATGATTGCTCCTAAAGCTGTATACATTGTTTTATAAGTTCCAAGCTTATTTACTATTCTTCCTACATTTGCTCCAACAATAATCACAACAATATAACTAGGCAATAAAATTAGTGATATTTTATCTGGAGTAATTTTATAAACTGCTTTTATTGTAAATGACATTAAGAATGAAAATGATAGTTGAATCCCAAATACAACTATTGCTAATAAAGTCACAACTAAGAATCCTCTATTCTTAAAAAAGTCAATTGACATAATTTTGTTTTGACCTTTTGAAATATAAATTAAGAATACAACTAAAACAATAATTGCTCCTACTAGGTAACGCCAATCAGACATATTAAAATATAGTGAAATCGATAATGCAAAAGATGTTAATAACAATAATCCTAAAATATCAACTTTCTTTACTTTACCATGACATTCGTCAGGTATATATTTCACTATTGAATGAATTGCAATTATTGAAAGCAAAGGTAACACAAATACATATCTCCAATCAACATATGTAATCACTACTCCTCCAACCAAAAAACCTAATGCTTGACCAAGCCCTATACAAGCTGAAGAATACCCATAATATTTCGGACATTCATTAGCCGGAAGATATCTTGTTACTAGAATAATAAGTAAACTTGCTGAACAACTACCTCCCAATGAAAGAATTGCAATTGCAACTAATAGTAAATAGAAATTTGCATTTACATTAACTAGAAGAAATGCTAATATAGCGCCAACATCCATCATTATGATACCAACAACCATTAATTTCCTCATACTTATATAGTCAGATAATGCTGCATATACAACTCCTGCTATTCCTACTCCCAACATTGCAATCATAGGCATCAGTGAAACAGTCACTGAACTCATTCCAAATTCAGTTGCTAAAGTAGGCCCAAGTATATTAAACACACCAATCATAGCTACATTTAAAATCATAACCAATAAAAACATAGGCATAACTTTTTTCACATTTTTCTCAAAATCCATTTTCGCCCTCTCCTCATTCAGATATTTTTTTATAAATATTTTATATACTGTAAACCATTAATCATTTATACTTGAGAATATTTGTCCAATAAAGCTTAAACACTTTTCAATATTTTCTTCTGTTTCAAAGAGTACAGATGCATGAATAGCATTAGGTATAATTTCTAATTTTACTCTTTCATCTCCACAAATTTCATTAGCTTTTAATGCAAAACGAATTGATTGTTGCATGGGAAGAATTTCATCTCCACTGCCATGTTGTACTAAAATAGGTGGAATACTTTTATGAAGTCTATATATTGGACTTGCTTTTTTTGCTGTTTCACTTTGTGTTGAATCTCCTAAAAATAAAACTCCTGGTGTATTATCAGCATCATGATATGGAAAATCACTTTCTTTTACTTCTCCAAATGCTGGAACATATTTTTCATGAGTATCAAGCAGTTCTTTTCTTAAAAAACTATTAATTACACTATTCATTTTTAATTCTTTATCACAGGATGAAAAATCAGTTTGCGGATACCAAGCAATTGCTCCTGCAATATGAGCAGATATAAGTAAATTAGGATCATCAGGATTATCAAACTCTTCATCATCGGCAAATAGACAACTCATTAATGTCATATAACCTCCTGCGCTTCCTCCCCATATGACAATTCTATTTGGATCAATTCCCCATTCACTAGCATTAGCTTTAATAAAACGAATTGCCTGTTTGATATCCTTTACAGGATTTGGGTATTGGGTTTCTCTAGACAATCGATAATTTAATCCAATTACTGCATAACCTTTAGATAAACCTGATAACATCGGTGTAATCATTCCTTTTTGACGCTTATCACATGCACTATAGCCACCACCATGAATACTAACAATAACCGGAAATGGTCCATTCCCTTCTGGTAACCAAACATCTAGTTTTTGAGCTTGCGAATCGTTTTCATAGCTTACATCAAAAAAACCCTTTTTACCTTCGACAGATATAATTGGACCACTTGCTCCCCACATTCTTAAACTCATATTTTTCCTCCTTATCATTTTTTCAACTCTACTTACAATACAATAATCTAATTAGTAATATATACAAAGATAAATATGTTCTGATCCTAACTTTTATCTTTATTTCATTATACAAGTTTTGTATTTTGTTGTATCGTTGTATACATTGCTGTATTATTAATATATCATTGTATAGAAATGTTGTCAATAAAATATCTTTGACTTTTGTTAAATATTACACCAAGCTAGAGTCTTTAGTCCGATGAGTTCCATATGATTCTCTCTTAATAAAATTAAATGGTAAAGACCCTCTCCAATAGGCAAAAGAATATATTTTAGAATCACAAAAAAAAGATTCTCCTAAAAAGAGAACCTTTTTTATTTAAAATTTTATACTATTTTTTAAAACTATATAATTCAATATCTACATATTCCATAGGAATAGAATATTTATTTATACAAATAATTTTTCCATCATTATTTATCATTTTTTCAGTTATTAATACATATGTATCATTATTTGATTTTAAATCATCTCTTAAATACTCTTTTATCCCTTTCAATATCTGGATTTCTAATTTTGCTACTTTTATATAATCATAAATATCTTCAGTAATCATTTTTTTTACTTGTTCTTCATTTAACATATTAATCTTTGTAACAAAATCAACATCTGTTGGTATTATCGAAAAACAATGAGCATAACAAACATCATCAATATAATAAAATAAATTAGTTAACAACACGACTGGTGTTTGTCTCTCAAAAATTTTATTAGTATATAATGTTGACTGATCTAATCTCGGAAAGCATGAAATTCTATCAATATTCTTAATTCCACATTTTGATAAGACTTCCCCTACTTGCTCTAATCCAACTGATATTAAGGAATCTTGATTTCGTAAAAAGTTCCCTACCCCTTTTCTAGATTCAATAAATCCATCTTCTTGCAACATTTTCAACGACTGTCTAAGCGTCATTCTACTTACTCCCATTTGCTTAGCTAACTTTGTTTCATTTGGAAGTTTATTTTCCTCTCTATATATACCCTCTTGAATGTTTTTTAATATTTTATCATATATTTTAATATAAAGTGGTAGTTTTCCTTTTGATTGATTGTCTTCCATAAATAACCTCCTAATAAACCAACACTATACTATTTTAAATCTGAAAAAATATTAGTATAGTAATATGCTTTATACCAGTGCTGTATAGCAATATCTTTAATTATAACATACATATGTAAGACGTAAAGTCTTTGCAACTAAAGATGTTTTCTTTTGAGGTATTACTAATCCTGCCTCAATTGTTTTCCCAATCCAACTTCATCTGCTAATAATACCCCACTAGATAAAGGTGACTTTAACGCAAATAAATCTGCAAAAACTTGATTTAGCAAATTCTTTTCATATAATAAAAACAACTGAAATAAATTCAGCTGCTCTTTTAAACCTTAATATACTTAATTCTTAATTATTTTTTTCTAATAATTTGAGTTCTCCATAGATACGCTTCACCTCACCATAGGCAAACACTTTACCTCTTACAATATAACCATTTTAATTTCCATTTCAAATTTTAATTATATTTTTGTTAAAGAAATAAGATAGGCTTTTAAACCTATCCTTTTATTCACATTTCTTAACTACCTATACATATAATAAATCTCTACAGCATCACTATTTCATCTTCATCACTTTCAATATACTCACCTACATAAATTGGAATTTTATCGTTCAGAATAGTTTAGTCCAATTATTGATTATTTGCTTGATTCAATTATTAATATTTCTCTTAAATGTATAATATGTTCCTACAAAATAACATATATATACCATAATCATCAAAGCAATTCCAAAAATTATACTTAAAATAAATGTAGTATCGCCAACAAAAACAGTAATTATATCCTTATAATATAAATAAAAATTATATATAAATATTGCAACACCAATCATTGCTATACTTATAGGAATTATAAAATACAATGAAACTTGCTTTAATATAATATTATTTATCTCCTTACCTTCAACCCCTAACTTTTTAAGCACATTAAATCTATCTTTATGCTCAATAGAGTCAGAAAGTTGGCTAAGTGATAAAATAGTTAAACTTATCATTAGAAGTACTACACCTAGATATATTCCAAGAATCCTCATAGCTAAAGTTGTAACTAAAATATTATTAGTTTCTAATGATTTTATTCTTGTTCTAATTACACTACTCGATACATCATATTCTTTACTGTATTTTTCTATAAATTCATTATTATTTTTTCTAAACCAGTCATTAACATAATTATATTGAAAATCATCAGCTTCTTTATAACTCATTTTATTTTTAATATTAGCCATAAAATTAGTCTCTACAAAATCAAGCTTATCACATAATTTATCTGGCAAAATTATAATATTCTCTGTATTATAGTAAAAGCCTTCTCCAATGGATTCTTTATAATATGAATTCTCACTAATATTATATTTTTCTCCATTAATATCAAACTGAAGATTTTTACCTATATAATCATTTATAGTTCCATCAGTACTGGCACTATGCCACTGAGTAGTAAATTCATTATCTTTAAGTTCTATTTCTTCATATCCTAGCATATCTCTTAGTTTGTTAAAATCACTTAATTTTATTGCTAAAGTTGGAGTGCTATTTTCATCTGCCTTTACTATATATTTTTCTACCTGACAGTAATTCTTTACATCATGCCCATTACCATTTAAGTAATCTATAACCTCACTATAATCTAATTTAGGTAGCTCTTTAACATCATTTATATTAGCTTCTTTTAGAAAATTTGTACTATAATTATTTCTTATATCTATATCATAAGGAACTCTCATATCTAAATATCCCAGTCCCCATTGAGCCAGTACAATTGTTATTATAAAACTAATCATCGCACCTAAAAAAGTCATTGATATTGTAGCCATTAATATTGGTGCTGTCTTTATTTTAGATACTATTGATCCTATTAAAAATAAATTTGTCCCTTCATATTTAAAATTAATCCACTTGTCCTTTATGTGTATCATTATATAGGAAATAGAATAAAATAATGCATAAGTTCCAATTATAAAAGTAATTAATGATACACCTATATACATCAATGATTCAATACTATAATCCATTTTTGAATTTAATATTTTAATAGTACAACTACCACAAATAATATATAAAATTACTGATAATGCAAATATTACACTATATACTTTGCCACTTCTTTTAAACTGAAACTCAACTTGTTTATGTGCATTTAACATATCTATAAGCTTTATTTTTCTTAAAACCATAAAATTATATAATCCTATTATGCAAAACATTGCTATAAAGAATATAAATGTAATTCCTAATGTATCCATATATAACTTGAAGCTAAATGTTACTTCTTGCTTTGCACTTATTAAAACTATGGCTGTAACTGCTTGAGAAAATAAAGTTCCTACAAATACTCCGGCTATTATAGCTAAAACTCCTATTACAAGCGTTTCAATAAAAAACATAAGTGCTACACCTTTTTGTTCTGAACCAAGTAATACGTATGTTGCAAATTCTCTTTGGCGCCTTCTTATCATATATTTATTTACATAAGCTACAAGTAAAATAAGAATAGCTGTAATTATATAAGTTGAATATTGTAATATTAACTTTAAGGCTTTAAAGTTATAAGAGTCCTCAGTAATTAGTTCATAACTGGAACTAGAAAGTGATGTAATTGCGTAAAATAAACTTACGCATATTGTTATAGTTATAAAATAAATTAGATAATCTTTAATAGATTTTTTTGCATTACCAATGGCTAACTTAGCGTACATCTCTAACATCACCACCTAATAATGCTACTACATCTAATATCTTATTAAAGAATTGTCTTCGTGTATTATCACCTTTCACTAATTCCGTAAATATTTTTCCATCTTTAATAAATAATATCCTATCACAATAACTAGCTGTAAAAGAATCATGTGTTACCATTAATATTGTTGCATCTAAATCTTTATTTAAATTTGATATCATTTCTATTAACATTTGAGCTGATTTTGAATCAAGTGCTCCTGTTGGTTCATCAGCTAAAATTAATTTAGGATCAGTTACTAACGCTCTGGCACAAGCTGTTCTTTGCTTTTGTCCTCCTGATACCTCATAAGGATATTTTGAAAGTAAATCTTCTATTCCTAGTTCTCTTGCAACACTTAACACTTTACTATCTATTTCACTTTTTTTAGTTTTGTTTATAGTAAGGGCTAAAGCTATATTTTCATGGATAGTTAATGTATCTAATAAGTTAAAATCTTGAAATATAAATCCTAAATTTTCTCTTCTAAATTTTGCTATATTCTTTTGATTTATTTCTGTTAAATCTTTTCCGTCTAAATAAATATTACCTGAACTAACATCATCAATTGTAGCTATCAAATTTAACAATGTTGTCTTACCTGACCCAGATGGCCCCATTACACCTACAAATTCACCTTTTTTCACATTAAAGCTTATATCATCAATAGCTTTAACTATATTTCCTTTATTTCCATAATATTTTTCAATATTATTTATTCTTAGTACTTCATTCATTCTTATCACCTCAAAGATATTTTAACTTATATATTACCTACTAGATTCGATTTAATATTACTTTTAGGTGACAATGTCGTAACATTGCTAAATCAAAACTTACAAAAGCTTCCCATAGGAAAAGTAATACTAACTTTTGTATAACTATTTATTTCTGATTCTATATCTATTAATAATCCTAATTTATCACATAATTTTTTGCATAAATATAATCCAATTCCTGTAGATTTACTATTTAATCTACCTATATTTCCTGTAAATCCTTTTTCAAATACCCTCTCTAATTCATCAGAAGGGATACCAATTCCATTATCTTCAACAATTAATTTTATTCCATTTTTTATATCACTTACATATACCTTAACTTCTGGATTTTTATCATTCCTGTATTTTATAGAATTTACTATTATCTGATTTAAAATAAATTCAAGCCATTTGCTATCACAATAAACTTCTTTATCAATATTATCAATTTCTAGATTTATATCATTTAAAATAAAGCCTTGCTTATTTCTAGTAATTACACTGTTTACACAATCCTTTAGACTTATTTCCTTAATAAGATAATCTTTATCCACCTCTTCACTTCTTGCATAAAACAAAGCTTGTTCTACATATCTATCAATTTCCTCCAATTGCATAAGTATTGCTGAACTTTTAGCTGTCCTATTATTTTCTTCCATTAATTTTATAAGTGAAATAGGCGTTTTCACTTCATGAATCCACTGTTCTATATACTCTTTATAATCTTTAAGTCTTAATTTTTCTTTATTAATTTCTTCTCTCATAGACTTGCTGGATTTTTTTAGAAGATAATAATATGGCTCTGCTTCGAAAAATGGTGGTACTTCTAATACCTCACTTATTAAGTATTTCTTATCTATCTTTGATACAGATTTCTCTATTAATTCAAAATAATCTTTTCTTTTTCTATAAGAAATAATACAGTACATAAATAAAACAGTAATCCAGGATAATACTATTATCATTACTGCTTTAAATTCATTACCTATACTAAGAAGAAAAATAGATAAAGCTATTACTCCTATAATATTTAAAAATATTGTTCCTGTCTTACTTTTTAAGTAATCTTTAAAATTCATATCATATACCTTTGTCCTCTTTTACGTAATGGTAGTTTTAGTTTTCTTAAAAGAATTCTTCCTTATATCATATAACCTTGTCCTCTTTTAGTTTTAATAAAATCCTTTAGCCCTATTTCCTCTATTTTGTTTCTTATTCTTGTAATATTTACTGTAAGTGTATTATCATTTACAAACATGGAGCTGTCCCACAAATACTCCATTATCTCAGCCCTAGATACAATTTTTTCTTTATTAATTAATAAGTAATATAATATTTTTAACTCATTTTTTGTTAGCTCTTCATTATTTCCATTATGCTCAATTGTGCTTGATAAAATATTTAACTTTAAACCATTATAATCAATCACATCTAAATTATTTTCATTTGGATATGCTCTTTTAATAAGTGAATTTATTCTAGCTAAAAGTATTTGAGTGTTATATGGTTTTGTTATAAAATCATCTCCACCTAAAGTAATAGCCATAAGCTCGTCTATATTTGTATTTCTACTAGTTATAAAGATTATAGGTATCTTTGAGAAACTTCGTATTTCTGTACATATTTTAAATCCATCATCCTCAGGTAAATTTATATCTAATAAAATTAAATCAGGGTTGTTTTCTTTTACTATTTGAGGTATCTTATCAAAAGCCTTTGGTTTCAAGATCGAATAACCATTTATTGTTAATAGGTTTCCAATTTCATTTTGAAGTTGTTCATTATCATCTATTATCATTATTGTAAACATAATTTTTTCTCCAATTATAATTTGTTTTTCTTATTAATTATTTTATCTTACTTAATTATATAGCTAGAAAATAAATATAGTAAACATTCGATTTGTTTGAATTAATATGTTTTTAAATTATT
This sequence comes from Clostridium sp. CTA-7, assembly GCF_054768095.1. Lineage (NCBI taxonomy): Bacteria > Bacillati > Bacillota > Clostridia > Eubacteriales > Clostridiaceae > Clostridium > Clostridium sp. CTA-7. The sequence goes on from NZ_BAAAAV010000005.1 coordinate 193,703, forward strand.
TTTCTCTAAGTAAATCTACTTTGTATTTATTTTGGTTCTACATAAATACGCTTCACCACACATTAAGTGAAAAAGCTATATATCCCCACGCACAATATAATTAAGCTTATTTCAAATTCAAGTTTTCATCATAGTAATATTAAGTATTCTCCTAATTTTCTACATCAATCAAATTACTCATATATTCTATTTTACCATCCAACACATCATCGTAGAAAGATTGCTTATTGTCAATGAAATCAATACATTCATTAAGTTCATTCATTTTCTTTAATAAAGATTCTTTTAATTTATCAAGCATCTCCTTTCTCTGAGCAATTGTAGAAGAACCCTCTATGCAATAATTCATATACAATTTCATATCTTTGATACTCATACCGCACTTTCTTAGACATTGCAACCCTTTTAACCACGCAATATTCTTTTCATCAAAAATTCTATAGTTATTTTTATCTCTTTTTACATTTGGTACTAAACCTTCTTTACAATAAAATTTTAATGTTTCATAAGATATTCCAACTTGTTCACATACTTCTTTTGTTGTATACATAAAATTCCCTCCTAATTTAATAAAAGCTCTTGCTCGGTAGCTACTACCTACTGGTACCATTATTATAGACCACAAAATATTAAAAATAAAGGAGAAATAAAAATGGAATATGTAACTTTAAATAATGGTACAAAGATGCCTAAGGTAGGATTTGGAGTTTTTCAAATCACAGATAAAGAAGAATGTACTAAGGTTGTGCTAGATGCTATTGATGTTGGATATCGCTTAATTGACACAGCACAAGCCTATGGAAATGAGGAAGCGGTTGGAGAAGCTATTCTTAAATCACCAGTACCTAGAGAAGATTTATTTATTACTACTAAAGTATGGATTAGTAATGCTGGATATAAAAAAGCAAAGGAGTCTATTGAAGAATCTCTAAAGAAAATGAAATTAGATTATTTGGATTTAGTTTTAATCCATCAACCAGTAAGTGATTACTATGATACTTACAGAGCTATGGAGGATTTAAATAGAGAAGGGAAAATTATGGCAATAGGAGTATCAAACTTCTATCCAGACCGTTTAGTTGACCTGGCTTTATTCAATGAAGTTACACCTGCTGTAAACCAAATTGAGATTAATCCATTCCACCAACAATTAATAGCACAGGAAGTTAACAGCAAGTACGGGGTACAACTACAAGCATGGGCTCCTTTTGCTGAAGGAAAAAATGGAATGTTTGATAATCTTACTTTAAAGTCAATTGGGGATAAGTATGATAAATCAGTTGCCCAAGTTATTTTAAGGTGGTTACTTCAAAGAGGAATTGTTCCACTAGCAAAGACAGTGAATAAAGAAAGAATGAAACAAAATATAGATATTTTCAATTTTGAATTAAGTAAAGATGATATGAATACAATCTCTGCTTTAGACAAAAAAGAAAGCTCTTTCTTTAACCATCAAGAGGCATCATCTGTAGAGATGTTAGCTAGTCTTAATAGATAAGATGAAATATAACTAGTCTTAATAGATAAGATGAAATATAAATGAAGGTACTGTTAATAAATACTTCGTTATCTTAGGTATGACAGTTGCATCAAACAATATTTGAATATGGTGCATGGTAACTCTTCTAAAGAAGTAAAACAAGATTTAGGATGAATACAAACATTACGTGCATTAGGTAAAAATATGGCATTTTTAATGAAAAGTATTAGATTGGTAAAGAACAATTTGCTTTACCTGAAAAAGAAAATCATATCTTCACAAATTTTATTAAATAGAGAATAAATTAGCATATACTAAAAATTAAGAGAGGTATATATGAAAAATATATTGTACTTAATGAGACATGGACAAACATTATTTAATCTTAAAAGAAAAGTTCAAGGGTGGTGTGATGCCCCATTAACTGATCTAGGAATTAGACAATCTGTTATTGCTAGAGAGTACTTCAAAAACAATAGCATAGCTTTTGATCATGCTTACTCATCCACATCTGAAAGAGCTTGTGATACATTGGAGTATATTACCAATATACCTTATAAAAGACTAAAAGGACTTAAAGAATGGAACTTTGGTATTTTTGAAGGGGAAAGTGAAGATTTAAACCCACCATTACCTTATGGAGACTTTTTTGTTAAATATGGTGGTGAAGACGAAATCGAATTGAGAAACAGAGTTGCTAAAACCCTTCATTCAATTATGAAGAATGATGGCCATAATACGGTTTTAGCCGTTTCACATGGAGCGGCTTGCCGTCAATTTATGAGATACTGGGCTCATACTAGTGATGTTGAGCAAAAAGAAAGACTAGGTAATTGTTGTATTCTAAAATTTGAATTTAAAAATGATGAGTTTAAATTGATAGAAATAATAAATCATGATTTTAGTGAATTATCTTAATCAATAAAATTCCTACAATAAGCATTTATTTGCTTGTTGTAGGAACCTTCCTTTTATAATATTTATAGTAAAATATTGTAGCACTATTTAGTTTTACACTCTTACAATCATAGTACTTTGTTCTATAAACTTCTTCCTTTTTAATGTTGCATGAAAAGCTTAAATTCAAGCATTACTATTATCATTTTTTAATATTAAAAATCTTAAAACTAACTCTTGGTCAGATTTAGTTCTAATTCTCTCTTCTTGTAAATTTTGAAATCCAAATTTCAGCCTCTGCAATATTATTAAAGGTTCTAAAATTGTTTCCTTTGTTAGCCTCCATAATCATTTCTTTAAACCTATCATTGTACCTGCCTTCATCTTCTATAATAACAGCAACTTTTACATGATAGTTTATAAATTTTTGTAATGCCATACCTGCTAATCTTGTCTTAAGATTAAAAAAGTCTTCAGATAATACATTTGAATGAAGCATAATTGTATAAACGTCATTTTCCATACAAATAGATATACAATCCAACACATCTTGCTCTGAAGAAAGTTTCCATACTTCAGAAGCAAACTCAATATATTTATTATTATTTGTATTTACTATTCTATAATTCAAAACATTCACTCCTCTTATAAATTAGTTTATTCCACAAGCATAGAAATAGAATCTAGCATCCCTTCAATAAAGCTTACACTCCCCCATAATAGAATTTTTAGCCTGTTTTCTTTTTCATTATATTTCATATTGATTGTTGATTTTCCCATTTTAGAATCTTTACAATTCATTACTGCTATAAGAGTATTTGATACTCTAAAATATTCTTCTTTATCTACATCATTTATATCAACAACAGTAGATACATTTACTTTTTGATTTATAGTTTCTTTAACTTCTCCATTAGTAAAAAAATCAGTATTTGATTCTTCAGCAATATTTTTATTATTTATATTAACATTATTCTTTTCAATAAAAAGACTCAAATCATGACCTGAAATTCTCCATTGCTTTCCTACTTTACTTGCAGCAAGCTTTCCATCTGTTATAAACTTTCTTATAGTTTTATGATGCATACCTAATATTTCTGCAATTTTATCTATTGTATAAAATTGATTTTCCATAAAAAATCTACCCTTTCAAAATTAATTTATAGTTAAATTATAATAATTCCTTTTACCCTCGTCAAGTACTTTATTGTGTTTTGTTATACTTTATTATACTTTATTGAGTTAAAATAAAGAAAACTTGCTACCCTCATGACTTTTCTTAATTGTAATTTAGTAGGAATTCAACAAATTTTTTTGCATCCTAATACTTATCTACTTATCTTTGTACTATTAATTATTAAGCTTTTTTCCATAATAAAATTCATTAACACTTGTCCTTATTGTAAAATAATTCAATAATTTCCTTGCAATCTTCTGACCTATACATTCTTGTATTCATTTAGAACCACTCCAATGTTTTACAATTTATATTTTTGTTTTACAACTCAAATTTTACTATATAACTATATGAATTACAGTTATGCTTACTTTAAATATATTACTTATGATACAATATTTTCACCTATAAAAATAGTCCTAACCAAGTAATATCAATGGCTAAGACTAAAAACCTCATTTACTTATGATATGGTTATCCGTATCGGTAGTAAGTGAGGTTTTTAATATTATTACTCTGTACCTATTCAAAATATAATTTTATTTTTTTTACTCCTTTTAACAAAACTAGTAATTATAATAAAATATTAGCTTTTTACTTTTAATATATTATGAGCCTTCATTGCATTGATGAAGGGGTATAAATCTTCTGGTTTTCTAATATGTGGAGGTTCCATAATAAATACTCTATCTATATGTATAAAATCTACTATTAGACAAATAATAGTTTTGTGACCATTCAATTAGAAGGAGAATTTTATGAATCTAATAACGAAAGGAAGTAATATTATTATGGGAATTTTAAGTGGAAATCCTAAAGATGAGCCTTTACATTATGGCGAGGCATTTGGATTATGGAGCTCCTTATCAGTTGCAAAAGGTGCATTAGACAGTTATCAAGTTTTTATTAATCATACTGGTGACCAAGAGTTAAAAGCATTTTTAAAACAAGTAATTGAATCATCAATCAAACCATCAATAAAAGACATAGAAGAAGTATTACTGCATAACGATATCGCGCTTCCACCCACACCAGCAGAACGACCTGAAGCAGACCTTGAACAAATTCCAGTTGGCGCGAGATTGCAAGATGCACAAATAGCTTATATAGTAGCTGCTGATATAGCAGCAGCTGTTGTAGCAAGTAGTCAAGGAATGAGTCAAGCAATTCGTGAAGATGTTGGGTTATTATTTGGCCAAATGGGTGCAAAAAAAGCAAAAGATGGTGCAGCATTATTACAAATCATGAAAGATAAAGGTTGGCTAGTTCCACCACCACTTCATCATGAAACAAAACAACAATAATTAATAATAAGTTTGTAAAAGGGTAGAAAAACAGATACAAATATCTGCTTTCTACTTTTTTTATATTATTTAACTAACGTAAGGCGTTAGTTGTAGAAGAAAAGAAGGCGAATCCTAAAGATACTTTCTCGTTTCCAGTTCTTGATACACTCATTTCTATAGTATTATAAATTCTTATGAATTTTATTGTATTTATTATTAATAAAAAGCTTTTATTAGAAATTTTTAAAAGTTATAGTTTTCTGCATATTTAAATAGTAGATAGATATTTTTTTATTTAACAAAGCCCTAATAAACCTAGTAAAATCAAGGGTTTAGAAAGGGGGTCACGAAACGCGACTCCCTTTGAATATATAAAATCCACTTAGCAATGGAAAGCCCTAGTCCTATACCACCACTTTTCTAACTCTTGCAATTAGTAAACTTCCTTATTTGTTTCTTTTACTATTCAAATATTATTTCAAAGGAGTATCTTTTTTACCTAGCTGTAATAATATCCTTCTAGTTTATCGATACTATTGATTTCATAAGTAATTATGCTATACTAGTCTAAAATACTTATTATACCAATAAATATTTTTTCTAATTATCGTCTATATATAATTCTATAGTACGTAACTTACACTAAATAGAATGTGCCCTTGAATATAAATTAAAAGTTTATTTAATGGATAAGATGTATAATAAATTAATCTATAAAAAGGAGTGTAGAAATATGGTTGGAGTAGAAATTGATATGGTTGTAACAGATAGCTTAAAAGCTTTAGAACTATATAAAAATATATTTGAAATTGAGACTGTGGAGGCTACTAAATTCCCTAAAGGCGAAAATGAAGTTATTTTCAATTTGTATGGTGTACGCTTTCATATGTTAGATGAAAATCCACAATTTGCACTGAAAGCACCAACTAAAGATAATCCTAATACAATTTGGTTTAACATTTTGGTACCTGATATTAAAGAAACATATTTAAAAGCAATGAATTCAGGTTGTACCGAAATACAACCAGTAACAGAATTGACTAATTATGGTGTAGCAAATGCTATATTTAGTGATAAATTTGGTTATCAATGGATGCTACATCAAGTATATAAAGAAGTTAGTTTTGAAGAACGTGTACAACTTTGGGAAGATCAAAAAGAATGTAACTAATAATCTTTAAATCTAAAAATAGTATAACCTTCTATGATAAGATAAAATCATAGAAGGTTATTTTATTCTTGCACCATCTACTTTATTCTATAAGCAAGCCTTCTAGAAAACCTTCCTATATTTTCAAAAGAAACTATATTGCACAATAACTCAGTTAGCTTTCCAAACTTCCTATAAAATAAATTAAAAGCTAAAAATGGAATCCATTGTTTTTTAGATTTTGGTAGTCTTTTCATTATATTTTTAAAGGTGTAGACCTCTTTATATATCCATAGATAGCCATTATATAATTCTTCTGCTGTCATATTCTTTGGTTTATATACCACATGTGCAGTATTATAATTTGATAAATTATAGTCTACAATTCTATTTTTCTCTATTAATGATGAGTATAACTTTGTGCCAGGATATGGGGTAAGTATATGCGAAGTCACCGTCTCTATCTTATTTTTAACTATCCATTCTAATGTATTCTTAAATACAGAAACATCATCTTCATCTAATCCGAAAACAAAACTTGCATTTATCATTATTCCTCTTTTATGAATTTCATCTACAAGTTTCTCATATCTGTTTACACTATTTTGCACTTTATGGATACTTTCTATAGACTTACTATTTATACTTTCAAAACCTATAAAAAGACTTTGACAACCTGATTCTTTCATTTCATCTAATAATTCAGGCATGTCCACTATATTAGAAGTAACCGCTGCATTCCACTTTAATTTAAGAGGTTTTATTTTCTTTAATAATTCTTTTGTCCATTTTGGATTTCCAATAAAATTATCATCAATAAACATTATGTGTCTTGTTTTTAATGCATTGATATCTCTGATTACATCCTCTATAGGTCTATTAATATAAGTTTTAAGAGAATTAGAACAACTATTATAGCAGAAATCACATTGAAAAGGACATCCCCTACTTGTACTAATTATATTTGTATATAAATATTTTTTATTATCAATAGTATCATATTTTGGTGATACTATTTCACTACCATCAATATTTTCCATATCATAATATATCTTTTTAAGTGAATTATTTTCTTTATCTCTAAGGATTTTTGCCCAAACTCTCTCAGCCATTCCTACACTTATTGCATCAAAGCTATTAACAGTTCCCTCTGGATCTGCAGTAATATGGATACCTCCTGCAATTACTGTTACTCCACGATTTTGAAACTCCTTTGATATTTCCACTGCTCTATTCATAACATCTACAGTGACAGTTATTGCTACCAAATCTACAGGCTCATCAAAATCTATCTTTTCAACATTTTCATTCTCAATAATAACTTCATGCTCTTTCGGCGTAAGATTTGCTATTGTTAATAAAGCTAATGAAGGTGACATTCTTGTTTTTAACTTTGTATCCATAGGTCTTGGTAGCATTGCAGGTTGAATTAATTTAATCTTCATATATTACCACCTCAAATAAACTTTGCGTAACATTTAACTAATCTACTATGTATCATTTCTGTATTCTAAAATATCACCTGGTTGGCAGTCCAAAGCTTTGCATATTGCCTCTAAAGTTGAAAATCTAATAGCTTTTGCCTTTCCGTTTTTCAATATAGACAGATTCGCCATGGTTATTCCAACCTTCTCTGTAAGTTCTGTTACACTCATTTTCCTTTTAGCCAGCATCACATCAATATTGATTATAATCGCCACGTTATTCACCTCACACTGTTAAATCATTTTCTGATTTTATATCAATAGCATCTTGTAAAAGCATTTGAAGAACAGCAGAAAAAACTGCAACCACAGAAGATGCAAAAATAATTATGATTGGGAATGCTACGAGACCTGGGGCATCATCTGCATCTGCTATGGGATATAAGAATGGTGTAAGTCCTGCATATATAACGCTGATTGTGATTGCACAATATTTTATATACTTTAAAGCATTTACAGATAATTCCGAGAAAGCTTTGTTCTTGTCAATATAGATTAAAAGTTTTAAAGCCTGATACAGAGCAAAGAAAAACGATATTGCAGTTGCATACACACCGATTAAAATAGGATATGGCAAATAACCTGCAAATCCTGGAGCCCAAAATATACATAGAGCAAGAACCGGAATTCCAATAAGAATAACAGCTATCTTTAAAAAAATTGTTGAATATCGTTTCATAAAAAGCACCTCACTTTTAAATCATGAGTATAGGATAGCACACATTTTATCGTTTCACAATATATTTTTATCAATTTACATTATATGTTTATTGATTTATTTCATATACTCAAACTATATATCAATTACTATAGTATTATAAAATATTAAGCCTTCTTAAAATATCTATAAACTAAAATAACCCACCACAATACTTGCATTAGTATTGTGGTGGGTTTCCAATGCCATCTCTTATAATAAATGCTTATAAATTTTATTGTGTTTATTATTAATAACAAGTTTTTATTAGAAAGTTTAAAAAGTTATATTCCAGAATTTAAAATGTCACAGTCTTATCAGCCCATTCAACCATTTCTACACAGTCAATCATTGTTGAGATAGGACAAACTTTAGTTTCATTCATATTTCTAGATTTTAAACAAGTTCCACATGCTAAAATCTCTCCTCCAACTTCACTAAATTCTCTAACTTGTTCCGCTACATTAAATTTTTCATGGGTAAGTGTTTCACACTCTACAGCTTCTCCCATTAAAAACACTTTTACTTCGTGGCCACTCTTCTTTGCAGTTACTGCAAATCTAAATGCATTCCACGCTTTCTCAAATTCCTTAGTTTCAATAATAACTCCAAGTTTCATTTTTATTCCTCCTTAATAATTTAAAGTTTTATTTATTTGAACAATAACAGAATCAATTTCATCTTTAGTTGTATATCTACCAAGACTAAAACGTACGGCTCCACGTCCTACCTCTTCCGAAACTCCCATTGCCTTTAACACAGGTGATATTGAAGTGTTACCAGAATGGCAAGCTGATCCTGTAGAAGCTAGAATATTATTTAGCTTACCTAAAACCTCATGTCCATTAAGGCCTAAAAAGCTAATATTTAGCGTATTAGGAAGCTTCTTTTCCAGATGCCCATTTAATTGTATTCTTTCACCAAATTTTTCTTTAAGCTGCTGATAAAAATAATCAGTTAATAGTTTCACTTGATTATTTTTTAGTTCATTCTTTGCAATTTCACATGCTTTTCCAAGTGCAACATCAAAAATAATATTTTCAGTTCCTGCACGTCTTCCACTCTCATGGCCCGCGCCATGAATTAGTGGCTCTATATTAATACCTTTCTTGATATACAATGCACCAATCCCCTTCGGTGCGTATAGCTTGTGTCCTGCAATAGTTAGAAAATCTACTCCTAGGGTAGTAACATCAACAGGTACTTTACCTAATGATTGTGAAGCATCTGTGTGTAATAAAACGTTATTCTTTCTGCATATTTTAGAAATATCCTCTATTGGCTGAAGAGCACCTGTTTCATTATTAGAATGCATAACTGTGACAAGTATAGTCTTATCCGTAATCAAACTTTCAAGTTCTGAAAGATTCACTATTCCATATTTATCAACTGTTAAGTAACTTATTTCATAGCCTAATTTCTCAAGATAATGACATGGGTTAAGTACTGATGGATGCTCTACTTGTGATGTTATAATATGATTTCCTTTGCTTTTTAATATATGAGATACTCCTTTGATAACCATATTATTTGATTCGCTTCCTCCACTTGTGAAGATTATTTCTTCTGGTGAACAATTTATTAATTCTGCAACTTGTACTCTTGCCATTTCAACAGCTTTTTTGGCAGTAGTGCCTAGCTCATGATTGCTAGATGGATTCCCATAGTTTCCATAAATATATGGCATCATAGCTTCAGCAACATCCTTATCTATAGGTGTTGTGGCATTATAATCTAAATAAATCATATAATCATCCTTTCTATAAATTTCTTTAATGGTATTACTACGTGCTTTCTATAAATTTAATATTATCATAATTAATTAGAATTTATGTACTTTTACTCATAAAAATAGCCTTAGGCATTTTATTTCAATGCCTAAGGCTAAAAAATTTATTTATTTCTTTCAGCTACTGCAAAATAATTTTGTTCATTATCTGCAAAATTAAAAGTTTTACCAAAAGGCATAGATATTATTTCTCCTACAAGGACATTGTTATTAGATAACTTAACATGTAATGTTTCTATATCTTCTGTATAAAATAATAAAGATGGTGTTTCTAAATTTATCCCTGTTCCCATTTTAGCAATTACTTCTTTATTGTGAAGCACAATAGTTGTTTGCGAACTCTTTTGAGGCGCAATCTCAATCCATCTCATTCCTTCACCATTATCTTCTTCAGAAATTACAGTAAACCCTACTTTCTCTGTCCAGAACTTTACTGCTTCATCTTGGTTATTTACATAAACCATAACTTGACCTAGTATGTTAATCATAAAAAACACTTCCTTATCTATTGTTAATGAAAAATATTATATATAAGTAATATTATATAATATTACTTATTTTAATAAAATACTTATTGTTAATAGCTATCACTTACTTGTGATACGGTTCTCCTTTGTTAATCCTAAAAATATTTTCTCATTTCTACCTCTTGATACACTCATTTCTATAGTATTACAAATTGTTATAAATTTTATTGCATTTATTATTAATAATAAGTTTTTATTAGAAATTTTAAAAAGTTATAGTTTTCTGCATATTTAAATAGTATATAGAAATTTTTTATTTAATAATTTTCTTGATAAACCTAGTAAAATTAAGGGTTTACAAGGGGCTAACGTTTCGTGAGGTCCTTGTAAAATAGAAAAAAGAAATAAACCCTCGACAATACATTTCTGTATTGTTGAGGGTTTTCATGGTGGAGGAGATGTATGATCTTTACGGTCTTTCATTCGTTAATTTGTTGTCTGTGTTAAATATTACGTTTATGAAATTTTAATAATAAATCTTTATTTTTATCTACTTCCTAATTTTAATTTATAAACTAAACTATTTTCATAGAAAAAAGTAAACCATCCATAATTTAAAAACGTAATAAACCATAAATAATTAGAAGTTATAAATCCCTTAAGTCCTATCAACGATAATAATCCTAGAAATCCCAAGTACTTATATTTACCATATTCCATAATGCAATCTCTCCTAATATAATAATTCTTAATGTATTTTATAATTATTATACTATAAGTACTTATAATTTTATATTTAATAAATTCTAATTTATTCTACAATGCTATATTTTAACTCTGGTCTTCCAACATTACCACATGTTATCTTCACACATATTTTATCTATGCTCTCTAAATAATCCATATATTTTTTTATAGTCACATTACTAACATTTAGCTCTCTCGCAATTTCCCTTAGTGTCCATATTCTATTTGAATTATCTTTTAAAAATTCTTCTATTCTTTCAAGAGTTCTTGTATTTAATCCTTTTGGAAGTTCTGTACTTTGTCGACAAGTGCTTTTACCATGCATAGAGTCAATCTCTTTTTGAGTTAAATTGCCTGATCTATTGAATACTTCATACTTCAATTTGAATTTATTAAATGCTTCTTCAAATCTTTCAAATTCAAATGGTTTAACAAGATAATCTATAATACCATATGAAAAAGCTCTCTCTAGATCTTCTATACTATTTGCTGCAGTAACCATGATAATATCAACTAAATATTCTTTGGTTCTCAAAGACTTTAATATTTCTATTCCGCTTTTTTGTGGCAAAAATACATCTAGAAAAATTAAATCTATTGTTTCTTTTTTCAATAATTCTATTATTTCTTCTTCACTAATTACTGGTCCATACACCTTTATATTTCCTATTTTTTCTAGATATTTTCTATTTATTAATGCCACCATTGGATCATCTTCTACTATTAGCGCCTTTACCATCTTCCTAATCCCCCTTATAAATAGTTATTGTAAATATCTTTTCTTCTTCAAGCTCTTTAATATTTATAATTCCATTATAAAGTTCTACTCTATTTTTTACTAAATTAAGACCTATTCCTCTATCTTTTCCTTTTGAAGATACTCCTTCTTTAAAAATATCATTCTTTATATCTTTGTCTATGGCTTTCCCATTATCTTTCACCATAATTCTTATTTTTCTATCATCTTCAAATAAATCAATTTCAACCCTTTTTATTTTAGCTTGGCTTATTGAACAAGCATCTAAGGAATTTTCTATTAAATTCCCTAAAATAGTAACTAAATCATATGAATTTATAAAGTCATGCTTTGCATATAAAAATGAATCTTCAGTAAGAACCATATCTACTTTTCTTTCTCTAGCTACCAATTCTCTACTTAACAATAAACCTCTTATATATGAATCTTTTATACTGGAAAATTTATTTGAATTAGCCTCCTGTATACGTTGTATATTTAGTATATATTTTCTTGCTTCTTCATATTCATCTATTTTCATTAATCCTAATATAACATGTAGGTTATTTCTAAATTCATGAATATTAGCTCTTAAGTTTTTTATAATTTCATCTACTCCAGTTATTTCTTTTGCAACTTTTCTTATATCATCTTTATCAGTTAAGGTAATAACCATCCCTAAATAATCTGATGATTGTATAATTGGATTAATTGTTACAAAAACTTTTTTACCTTGTATAATAAATTCTTTCATCTCAAAAGCTTCTCTATGGTCTATATAAGTTTTAAGTTTTTCTATAACCTTATGAGAATCAAAGTCATCAAATAACCTATAACAATTTTTATTTATTTCTGTAATTTCGTTATTTTTATTTAAAGCTATAATACCATCTTTTACGCTATTTATTATAATCTTTTTTTGATTATATAATGTTGCTATTTCATATGGTTCCATATTTAAAATTTCTTTCTTTACGCTTCTCCCAAATAACTTTGATGCCATTATCGAAATAGATAATGTAAATATAAATAAAAGTAAATATCTTACTTTTATTATTTGATTTATTCCAGTGATATCTTTATAGTATTTACCTACCATAACAAATCCCACTTGTTCTCCATTATACATGATTGGCTCAAACCACCTTAATGTGACTCCCATCGAACCTTCCTTTAAAGAGAAATAACTTGTTCCTTCTTTTAAAACTTCTTCTTTATCATTTCCAACATATATTTGCCCTATTTGAGTTTCATCTAAATGAGAATACTTTTCTCCATTCATATCAGAAACTACAATTATATCTGCATCATTAAAGTTAGAAATGAATTTTTTTGTATACTCTTGTACTTGCCCATCATTTTCTTTATTATAAAGTTTATTCTGAATCAATTCACTTTGACCTATGGTAAATCCTACATGTTTTAAATTTGACTTTATAACATCATCTATATACGCTATCTTCTCATTAATAAATATAATATATGATAATATAAGAGGTATAAATGCAATAACTATTGAGGATAAAATTATTTTATGCTCAAATTTCAATTTTTTTCTCATAAAGATCACCAACTAACTATTGTTTTCTTAATATAAAAAGCATATTATTAAGATATCTACCTCAATAATACGCTTTTTATATTATTTATGCTATATTATTTTTACAAGTTCCTTTTGTTGAGAAGTCTTTTGCATTTTCATATGATATTTCTATCATATTAGTTAAAGCTTCGTCTGTATATGAACCTATATGTGGAGTTATCAATACTCTTGGGTATAAATCAACTAACTTCTCATATGATGAATTTTCTAATTCTTGTCCATTTAAATTCTTAAAGAACACTTCTGATTCTCCTTCTAATACATCAGTAGCAAATCCTCCTAGTTTTCCAGATTCAATTCCTCTGATTATTGCATCTATATCTTGAAGTTCTCCTCTTGCAGTATTAACTAGTATAGCTCCATCCTTCATTTTTGATATGAATTCATCATTTATAATATGATAATTTACACCTTTTATATATGGCATATGAACTGATATAACATCTGCTTGTGCTAAAACTTCATCTAGTTCCATAAATTCTACTACTTCTTTAGCTGCATCACTTTGGAATACATCGTAAGCTATTACTCTAGCGCCTAACCCTTTGAATAATTTAGCTGTAGTTAAACCTATTTTACCAGCTCCAAGTACTGCTACTGTACAATTCCTAATTTCTTTACTGAACATAAATCCATCAACTAAGAAATTCTTTTCTCTTGTTCTATTTACTGTATATGCAGTATGTCTTAATAACATCATTGCATGGGATAGTGCTAATTCACCTATAGCATTTGGTGAATATCCAGGAACTCTAGCTGCTTTTAATCCTAAATCCTTAACAGCTTCTAAGTCAACATGGTCAAATCCCACAGTTCTTGTTAAAACTATTTGTAATCCATTAGCTTTTAATAACTCTAAGTTTTTTCTATCAGCCTTGCAATTTCCTCTAACCATTATAGCTTCAGCTCCAATTGCTTCAGCTACATTTTCATGATTAAGACCTAAAGTAACTAATTTTAAATCGTATCCGTAATTTTTATTTATCTCATTGAAGAAAGGAACCTCTGTCTCTCTAACTCCATAACAAACTATTTTCATCATAATCTAATCCTCCTTATATTATATCTACATAAATAATCCTAGATTTTTTATAACTTCTAATATAATTATCCACACCGGCATAGCGAATACAGCTACTGCTGTTGATATTAACGAACAGTTTGATGCAAACACTGATTCTTTATCAAAACTTATAGCATATGATGCTGCAACTGTTGCAGTTGGGGCTGCCATCATTATTACTGTTGTAGCCATTCCTTCAAATGAAACTGGTAATATTCCTAATTTATTTACAACTAACAATAACCCAAAGTTTATAACTGGTATTAGCATTACTTTTATTAAACTGTATGCCCAAGCATCTTTTTGTACTATAGCTTTTTTCATTGGTATTTCTGCTAAAGTAGCACCTATACATATCCATGAAAGTGGTGATGCTAACTTACTTAAATAGTCAAGTGCTTTATAGAACCAAGGTAATGTTTTGTCTAATCTTAAGAATCCATAACTTGCAGTTCCATCTTTAACTGCTATTGTAACTTGAGGTAATTTATCTTGGAATAACCATATAAATAATCCTAAGAATGTAGCTAATATAATTGGATTTAAGAATACTTCCTTCATATTTTTCTTAAAGTTTTCTTTATCCATTTTAGCTCCAGACATTTTTATAAATGCATATGAATATAAGAACACTCTGTAAGCTATGTTAAATATATTTGAGTACATAGCTCCAACTGCACCATAAACCGCAGTAACTATTGGAGTTCCAAAGAATGTAGTAGATCCAAATATAGTAAGTACTCTATATACATCCTGTTTATCTCCTTTAACTCTTGAATACATAAATTTAGTAATTGGTATTAATAATATGTAAATTACAAATCCCCATATTAAAATACTTATACCTTGATGTAACTCCTCACCATTTATATCCTTCATAAATGAAGTAAATGCTAAAGCAGGTAATGAAACTGTCAAAACAAGCTTAGATATAGTTTTTGATGCTTGTCCATTTAATATTTCTTTTTTTCTTAAATAAAAGCCTAAAAGTATTATTGATACTGATGAAAATATTGCGCCTAAAATTTCGTTATTAGTTAAAGTATTTTTAATAATTTCTAACATTCTTCTTCCTCCATCATTGTTTTTTTTTTAACACTCTCAAATTTATAGTACAATTTTCGATATTTCTTTTCAATTTTTTTAAATTAATTAATAATTATTTAACTTATTTAAGTAATATTTTTATTTAACTTTATTTTTTCAATATAAAAATCCCTGTGTATAATACCTTTAAAAAGGTATTATACACAGGGATTTCAGCGGATTTATTAATTTTTATAATTTATTAGCATTGAAAAATATACTTTGCCATCCATATTATTGTTTGTTATTTGTTTAATAATCAATTTTGCATCTTCTTCCATATATTCTCTTAACGGATCTTCTATATATGTTAATTCTTGCAAATCAAATTCTTTATTAGGGTATAAATTCAAAGCTAAATTTTCATATCTATGTATATCATTACAAGATCTTAATACATTTAAAACTATTTTACCTAAGGCATTTTCTCCATCTTCGTAACCTAAAATTAAGTATTGTTCTTTAGCATTACCTATAAATTTATTTTTATCGTAGTTATTAAGTAAAGGTAATAAAATAAACTCTACATCTATTTTATTATTAAAATAAGGTTGTTTTAGTATTATTAATTTACTTATAATTTCTAAATTTAATTTATATATATCTAATGATATTTTTTTTCTTATAGCTAATATAATTACATTCTTATTTTTAAATAACTCATTTAATTTTAATATATTATCATCATTAATTTCACTTAATACCAATAATACCCTACCTTCATTGTAATTTATAAATTCAAAGCTAGCAATATTATTAATTTCTGAATTTAATTTAATAATCTCTATTCTATCATTACCAATTTTATAACACTTTCTATTTAGAATTTCACTTTTTAAATCAGAATTATTTATAAATTGTACTCCGTCTCTTAGATTATCAAATATAATTTCATTTTCTACCCCACAGCATATTAATTTATATATCATATATCAGTGTCCTCATTTCACATCTTTCCCATTTTAAATCATGCTATATTATAAATTCATCCTTATCTATTTCTATATAGAGCCCATATACATTATATCAACCTTATTTTTTCTTATCTACTTAATATTAATTAATGTTTGATAAATTTAAAGTTCTTTCAACTCTACTGTCTTTCAGGCAGAAAAACAGTTATTCTTGTACCTATTTCTTTCCTACTTAAAACACTAAAATAGCCTTTATGACTATCAATAATCCACTTAGCAATAGAAAGTCCTAGTCCTGTACCACCATTTTTTCTAACTCTTGCAGTATCAGCTCTAAAAAAGCGTTCAAATATGTGTGATACATCTTTTTCATCCATTCCTATTCCATTATCTTGAATAGAGAAATAAGGCTCATTTTTATCATTTTTTCCTGTTCTTAGTATTATATCTTCACTTTTCTCTGTGTACTTTGCTGCATTTTCTATTAATATCCTAGCTGTTTGTTTAAGTAAAGCTATATCTCCATAAACATTTATATTTTCTGAATCTATATACCTATATATGTGATCTTTATCTATCATCTTAGATTCTTCCAATACTTCTTTCATCATATCATTAAGTGAGAATTCTATAGCCTTAAGTTGAGTTTTACCATTAATACCTCTAGCTAAAAATAATAACTGCTCTATTAAGTTTTTCATATTTTCTGATTCACTTTTTATTGCTGCAATAGATTCTTCTAATACTTCCTCATCATCTTTTCCCCAACGATCTAACATATTAGCATAACCTTGAATTACAGATATAGGAGTTCTAAGCTCATGTGATGCATCTGAAACAAATCTTGCTTGCTGTCTATAAGAATCTCTCATTCTATCTAATAAGTTATTAATAGCTTCCTCTAACCCCTGAAGATCGCTATCTCCAATATGAATTCTTTCATCAGATGTAACAGGACTAATCTTAGATATAGCGTCCTCAAGACTCTGAAATTTTTGCTCATCAAAAGCTATATCACTAAGCCTGCTTGCAGCTTCTGCTATTTCATTAAGTGGTTTTAAAATCCTTCTATTTTTTGCAGTACCAAATATCATTTGATTTAATAGCATTATTAATTCTATAATTCCAATAGCAGCAATTACTTTTATAAGAAGATTAAGAAAAGTGCTAGCTTCTTTTATCATTACTTTTCCATTATCCCAAATAACTTTATAAGTTGCTGTTTCTATAGGATAAAACTCAAAGGATCTTTGAGCATTTTTCATGAACTCCCCATAAAAGCTTAGTTCACTTTCAATACACCAAACTCCAATAAGCCCAGCAATTATACATATATCAATAATAAGAAACTTTAGAAATAGCTCTCTTACAAAAACAGAATTTAGTTTTATTGCAATAGATGTAACATTTTTTGTTTTATTTTTTCTACTCATCTTTAATTACGTACCCCACACCACGAACTGTAGTTATTATTTTTACATTAAAAACATCATCTATTTTTGTTCTTAAATATCTCACATAAACATCTATAACATTTGTTTCTCCAATATAATCATACCCACATACCTTTTCCATAAGTGTATCTCTAGTTAAGACTATATTCTTGTTTTCCATTAATATTTTTAACAAATTAAACTCTCTATTAGTAAGTTCTATCTCTGTACTATCATACATTACTTTATGTCTCATTTTATCTAAGGACAATAGTCCACACCTTATTATGTCTTCATCTTTTTTTGCTGTAACTATTCTCTTTTTAAGTGCTGTTCTTATTCTTGCAAGTAACTCTTCTATTGCAAATGGCTTAGTTATATAATCATCTGCTCCTGCATCAAGACCTGATACTTTATCCATAACAGCATCTCTTGCAGTAAGCATTATAACTGGGATGTCAGAAGTCCTTCTAAGCCTTCTTAATACTTCGAGACCATTAATTTCTGGAAGCATTATATCAAGAAGAACTAAATCCACCTCACCTTTTTCTGCAATTTCAAGACCTGTTCTACCATTATTTGCTTTTACTATTTCATAACCTTCATGTTTTAACTCAAGCTCAATAAATCTTGATAATTTTTCTTCATCTTCAACTATTAAAATCTTAATCATTCCTACTCACCTTTTTAAACTTTTCTTTTATGACTTTTACATTTTCTGAAATCTCACTTAATACCTTATTAACCTTACTTGTATTAACTCTATTTGAATATACATAAAATTCTATATCAAAAAATAATCCGACCACAATTAAAGGTATAATAATCCAAAACATAAAAAATGAAAGTATAGCAACCACTGTAAGTGGCATCCTTAAAAATACTTTATCCTTCTTTTTTATTTCTAAGAAAATATTATTACATGTATCTATAAACTTACATATCCTCTCAAAAATTCCTTGAAAACTATTGTTAGTTTTGTACTTGTTTTCTTCATTCTTCCTAATCTCTTTGCTTTCCTCACTATACTTTGTTTCGTTAGTATAAAAAATACTAACAGAAGGTTTTTTCATCCTTCCACTCTCTTCTAGATATAATAAGGAATCTAATATATCCCAATTATTATTTTCTAAAACTATTTTAGCTTCTTCATAGCTTATATTTGTTTTTTCCCTCAATTTATCTACTAACCTAAGCTTCTCCATAAATAAACCTCCATATCTATGGCATAAAAAATAACATATATTATTTAAATTTTACTATTTTACTTGCGATAAGTATATTAATTTCTTAATAAATTATAAAGTAATTCTACAAATAAAAATCTAATAAGCAATTTGAAATTATTGCGAACTAATTACGAACTAATTAAGAAAATATGTTCTTTTAAAATTGAATAACATCGTATTTATAAAATATGCTATAATTACTCATAATTTTAAAAAATGCAAACTAGCAGTTATTTATATAATCTTATCGATAAACATGAATTTGCAAAAATATTGTAGGAACAATATGAAAGATAATAATAAAACAAACAAGTTAACTAATGTATTATTTATAATTTATTTGATTGCATTATTTTGGATTATAGTATTTAAATTTAATGTACGATTACCTTCTTTGAGAAATATGAGAAGTATAAACTTAATTCCGTTTAGTGAACCTTTAATCTTAAATGGTAAAATTGCTTTTAGTGAAATCATTATGAATGTAGTGATTTTTGTACCGCTTGGTATATATGCAGGAATTTTATTTAAAAGATGGATTATTAGAAAAAAACTTTTCTTATTTTTCTTAATTAGTTTAATATGTGAAGTATTCCAATTTATTTTGAATGTTGGGGCTTCTGATATTACGGATATAATTAATAATACTTTAGGCGGAATAATTGGATTAATAATATATAAAGGAATTGAAAAAGTATTCAAAAATAGTGTTAAGGCACAAAAATTCATAAATATAATTGCAACTATAGGAACTATCTTAATGATTTTATTGTTATTATTACTAATGATAAACAACCTATGGATATTTAGACATTAATACCTTACATACTACTAGTGAACTATAAATAAAAGTTAAATTCCAATGTATAGAAGCTATATGAAGTTGGTATATAATTAGCACGCATTTTTAAAAATACTATGAAGTATAAATGAATATTAAATTATTAAAAATACCGTATTATTCAAAGTGAATATGTGGTATTTTTTAGTTCGCAATTCAAAGAAATGAATGCACTACATAAGTAATCTACTCTATATAAAATATGTTCTTTGAAAATTGAATAGTGCGGTATTGGAAAAATATATTATAATCAATTTAGAATAGTAACTTAAGGAGAGAATTCTTATGAGAATTTGTATTGAATGCAATCATAGGTTCACGTTTTATGATAGATTAAAAAGTATCTTAAACTTGAAAGGATATTTGAAGTGTCAACAATGTAACTCTGTTTATAAACCTAAACCAAATATATATAATGGAATATATAGTGGATTAGTCGTTTTTACAGCTATGATTGGATTTGACTACATTACTTTGAATAATTTCACATTAAAGCTCATATTACAAATTTTTATTTTAGTTTTGTTTTTATCTTTGTTTTATGTTTTGCCTCATAGATGGCACAAATATACAAAAATTAATTAAATATTAAATTAATAGAAATACCGTAGTATTCAAAAGTGAATATACGGTATTTTTTAGTTCGCAATTCTAAAATAACAATTATGTAGATATTGAGAATTAGATAAAAATATGATCTTTAAAAATTGAATACTGTGATATTTACAAAATATGTTATAATAAATTACGTATCGTCTTAATAAAGAATATAATTGATTTAATACAAATAGGGAGTGTGATATCATGAATATTCATCTCATGGATAGAAAAATGCTTAAAATACTCTGTGCAAAGTCTGTAGGTATGAGTTTGGGCGACAATTTGCACAGAGATAAATATTTAGTCGCTTTTCATAAATAAATTCATACATATACAGGCTTTGTTTCCTTAATTAAATAATAAATTTAAGGAAGTGAGTTTTATGAAATATGTAAGAGTTGATAGAATATTACCAGATGATTTAGTTAAAGAAATTCAAAAGTATATTCAAGGTGAATATATATACATCCCTTCCATTCCTGAAAAGAGAAAAAGCTGGGGTGAAAAGTCTAAAATCCGAGATTATATAAAAGCTAGAAATGCAAAGATATTAAACCAATATATAGGTGGGCAATCAATTAACAATCTGGCTGAAGAATTCTTCCTTTCAGATAGTAGTATTAAGAAAATTGTATATAAAAAAGATAAGTAGGCTAAAGCTACCACTCTTGTAATGTGTGGTAGCTTTTGTATAAAAGATGATATAGAAATGATTATTATCTTTCTTAAGAAATATAGAAGCTTTAAAATGATATTGAACATAAAATTTATTTTAAAAATGAATTTGTAATTCTTCTCGTAGATATTATAAGAAAAGGAGAGATTCAAAATGAATAAAAAAATATCATTAATTCATTCTACAAATTTAGCTCCAGTGGATTATGCTTATGCTGGACGTATACCTTCAGGAATGGACTTATTATTTTTGGCGGGAGCATGTCCCATTAATAGAGACGGAGAAGTACCCAATTTGAGTGATTATGAGCTTCAGGCGAAACTTTGTGTAGAGAATTTGAAGGAAGCACTGAAGGACTGTGGGGCCACTTTGGAAGACATTGTATATACCAGAGTTCTTGTAGCATCTCAAAATCAGTCAGATTTGGTAACTGCATGGGAAACAATAAGAAAAGAGTTTGGTAATCATGATGTTCCAAGCACCTTATCTGGAGTTACAGTATTAGGATATACAAATCAATTGGTAGAAATTGAAGCAGTAGCAGCAGTAGAAAATAATACAAAATGATTGAAGTATAGAGCTGAATTAATTTTCACCATTCTTATTTAACGTAACAACTGAAAAGACGAATGATTTATTAAAACACTGTATTATTCAAATTTGAATTTTACAGTGTTTTTACGTCGTAATTCAAATACAATGTGAACTAATAACTTGTTATACACTTGAAAGTGTATAAAATGAAAGGAGGTAAACTTTAGTAAGAGCTTGGTACTTATAATACACTTTCTTACTAAAGATAAATTACGAATTAGTTAATAAAATATGTTCTTTGAAAATTGAATAATATGGTATTAAAATATGCTATAATTTATTTAAAAACACAGAAAATCTTGGGTTTGAATGGAAAATGAAACAATAATAAATTTCATGTGTTGAGATGAATGGGGGCATACGAAAATGTTAAAAAAGTCAAAAGAAGTTTATGATTTCTTAAATAGGATGGAGATTAGGTTTAAACTTATTGAGCATAAGGCAGTATATAATATTGATGAGATGATGGAACTTAACTTGCCTCACACCGATGTTATAGCAAAGAATCTATTTGTTAGAGATGATAAAAAACGTGATTATTATCTATTGGTTATCCGGAAGGAAAAGAAGGTTAACTTAAAAAAGTTAAAAGAGAAAATTTGTTCAAGACCTCTTAGCTTTGCTTCTGAAAATGATTTAAATTATATTTTAGGGCTTTCTAAGGGTTCTGTAACACCCTTGGGTATAATCAATGATGATGAGCGAAAAGTAAAGGTAATACTAGATACTACATTTAATGAAAGTCTTATAGGGATTCACCCAAATGAAAATACAGCAACAATATGGCTAAATGTAATAGATTTAGTGAGGATAATTAAACAGCATGGTAATTCTGTAGAGTTTATAGAAATTTAAGGCCTTAAATTTCAGTTTGTTAATGAGTTTCTTATTCGTACATTATTGAGCTTGAAAATAAATAACATATTAAAATACCGTATTATTCAAAATGAATATGTGGTATTTTTTAGTTTGCAATTCTAATATATTATGAGTGGACTACATAAGTAATCCACTCTATATAAAATATGTTCTTTGAAAATTGAATAGTACGTTATTGGGAGAATATGTTATAATTAATTCGTGATAGTATTATATTATTAATAAAAAAGGAGTATAATATGAAAACTTGTAGCAAATGTAAAACTAAAATTAATTTTATAACAATACTAAAATCAAGTTATAAAGAAGAAGGATTAATAGAATGTGATAAGTGTCATAGTAAATTTAAAATAAAATGTTATCTGCTTATTGTGATAATTCTTATTGCCTTATGTTGTATTACTATGAATTATTTAACTAGATATTATCCAACTACATTAATAAATAATATTATAAGAATTACAATAGCTATAATTGCTGTCATTTTGGTATACACTGAACTTGCACTTCTACTTCCATGGAAAGAACAGTAGTAATAATATATTTATTCATAATTATGAATTTATTACGAATTAGATAAGAAAATTGTTCTTCGAAAATTAAATAGTACTGTATTGTAAAAATATGTTATACTCAACTCGGAATTATATTATTTTTCGAATTATATAAATATAAAAAAGGAGCAATGAAAGTGGTAATAGCTATAATATCATGTTCTTTATCTCTGCTAATATTTAGTTATTTGTTCTATTGGCTAAACTGCAGTAAATTGGAGTTATTTAAGCAATTTCAAAATAAAATCGATACT
Organism: Clostridium sp. CTA-7; assembly: GCF_054768095.1. Taxonomy (NCBI): domain Bacteria; kingdom Bacillati; phylum Bacillota; class Clostridia; order Eubacteriales; family Clostridiaceae; genus Clostridium; species Clostridium sp. CTA-7. The sequence continues at coordinate 217,339 of NZ_BAAAAV010000005.1, forward strand.
TTGAATAAGAAGAAGAAAGATAAATTTAAATTAATCATTTTCATATTTACATTTATTGTAATGTTCTTCTTGTTGGTTATTAATGTTAATGACATTATAATTGGCTTTATTGTAGGAATTATAATTTCGTTTAGAGATATATGCTTTAGAAATACTTTTATAGAAATTTTAAAAAATGAGCAATAATTTTAATATATTACGAAGATAAAATTAAATATTAAATTGCTAAAAATACCATATTATTCAAAAAGAATATACGGCATTTTTTAATTAACAATTTATTATTTTTCATAACCTTCCTTAAAATCATTTTTAATAGTATCTGCTGATTCTGATGCCTTTTCAAAAACATTATTTACTCCATCATAATTAATGTTAGATCCACCTAATGAGTATTTATATCCACAGAATAATCCAATTACTAATAATACTATAGTTGGTACAGATAAGAATATTAATAAAAGTATTGATATTGTTAATGATACTCTTATTGGCTTTTCATTTTCTTTTTTAATCTCAAAATAGTTATTATTTGCTTTTTTTATAAACTTACCTATAAATTTAAATACTCTACCAATAATTTCTCCAATTCCACCATATCTTTCTTCACGTTTTTTACTATTTTCCTTTTTATTTTGCTTTTGTTCTTCCTCTTTAACTTCAATTATTGTAGTAGCTTCATTATTTTCTACTTTTCCACTTCTTTCTAGATATATAATAGAATCTACAATATCCCAGTTACATTTTTCTAATACTTCTATTGCCTCTTCACGAGTTACATTAGCCTTTGCAATTATAATTTCAATCATTTCGTTTCTTTCCATTTGATTTCCCTCCATGTATTTGTTAATCATTCATCATGGTTATATAATACTTTTAGAAGATTAATCTAAAATATAAGAAAGATTAAAATTAGATTAAAATTTACTATTTAGTAAAGATAATATTTAATGACTAATTTTCTAAATCTATAAATTCTACAGTAACTAAATTTAATATTATCCTTTATCACTATTTTATGAAAAAAGGATGGTCACTACTAATTTGCAATAACCATCCATAAATTCTTTTTAATTTATCTTTTGAAGTTTGAGGGATTTATTTGTCATGCAAAATTTTTAATAAAATATTTTTTAATATTTTACTTAACATTGATTAGCTGATTTTATTTTCAATTAATTTTTATACTTAGTCACTTAAATATCTAAACTCTATACTAGTTAAAAGTAATGCACCAGCAAAGTCATTATTAACTGCAATACGAGCGACGCTCAACAATGCAAAATCTTCTGCTCTAATAATATTGTCTAAGTCGAACTCTAAAACATAATGATTATATTGAAAATTGCCTGGTGAGTTTTGAATTGGAATATTACCACTATTATTAACCATTATATTAGCTGCATTTACTACACCATTAGCTCTAGCGAACAATGATGAAAGCCTAATTGCAAACCTATTTCCATTTGGTGTATTGGAATTATCAGTTAACAAATGAACAAATACTTTAGCTTTTTGATGTCTATTACGAGCATCTTTTGGTACACTAAAAGTTAATGAATACTCATCTGTATCACCTTGAGGTAAAAGCCATCCCAATATTCTAATACTAGAATTAGCGCTTCCAAGTGGTACAGTATCAGGAATACTCTCTTCAGCGTCATTAATTGTTCCTGCATTGAATATTAATGATTTAAACTCTTGTGATTCTCTATCATAACAATAATCTGACATATTAAGTTACCTCCTTACTCTTTTTAATTTATAATATAGTATAATATATTATATTTCACATTAATCATTATGTTACTAAATATAGTAAGTAAATAAATACCCTTTTTTAGACGAGCCTATAAACTACTATATATGCTTATAACATTAAAATGCACACCATTACTCTTTGAAGTAATGGCGTGCATTTATTTCATTCATATATAAAATTTGATAATTTAATTAGCGTTATAAATTTCTTCATCTAACATACCTTCAGATTTCGCAACTACAACACTTGTTGCTGCATCTCCTACTACATTTAAAGATGTAACAAGCATTTCTATTGGTCTATTTATAGCAAGTATTAATGAATAAGCAAGTATTGCTCCCTCATTGTTATATCCCATTCCTGATAATACTGTGAAAAGTATTATAGCTCCTGCTCCTGGCGCAGCTGGAGTACCAACTGATGCTATTAAGGCTATTAATGCAATAATAATTATGTTTCCTATTGTTACATTATAACCTGCTGATGATGCTATAAATATAGTTGCAATAACTTGCATTATAGCAGTACCATTCATATTAACAGTCATTCCAAGTGGTAATATAAATGAAGCTATATCCTTATCAACACCTAGTTCTTCGGTTGTAGTTTTTGTATTTAAAGGCAATGTTGCTGCTGAAGATGATGTTGAGAATCCGAATAAAGCAACCTTACCTATTTTCTTTACAAATTTAATTGGGTTAAGTCTAGCCCCTATAGCTACAAATATTGCATATCCAAATATTAAGAATAATAATAAAGTAACTATTGTAACTACTACATACACTAAAGCCGGTTTTAAATTATCTACACCATATATTGCAAAAGTTCTTGTTATAAGAACAAATATTGCTATTGGTCCAAATTTAGTTATTACAAAAGTTAAAAATACAGTAATAATAGAATTAACTTCTTCTAATACAGTCTTTAAAACTTTTATCTTATCTCCTAAGTTATTAATACATAAACCTGTTACTACTGCTATAAATACTACTGCCAGTACTTCACTATTCTTTGAGAAAACAGATAAAATATTATTAGGTATTACATTTACTATTACAAGTAATGGATTTGTAGAACTTGCTACACCTGCTTTCGCTGCAACATTTTCTACATTAGCTGCAAATAAACCTAAGTTTTTAATTGTAAACCCTATTACTCCAGCTAATGCTAATGCAAAGAATGATGTTATTAAAAAACCTGATATAGTTTTAAAGGAAATACGTCCAAGTTTCTTAGTATCACTTATTTTACACATAGCTAAAGCTATAGAAGTAAATACCATTGGTACAATTATAAGTTGAAGTGAGTTAACAAATAGCTGACCTATAATATAAAATATGCCTAAAGCACTTGTTGCCCCTTCTGCTGATATATCTTGGAATAAAATACTATTTATCTTTCTCCAAATATCTGCATTTCCATTTGCAATTAGATTTTCTCTTAGTAATAAGCATCCTATACCTACTACTAACCCTAAGACTAAAGCAATTGCCATTTTTACAGCTACTCTGTTATTATTGTTTACTTTCATGTTACCTTCTCCTAATTAGTTATTTCCCTATTTGTGAGACCTAAACAACTACATAAGGTTTAATATACTTAACTTATAACTTTCTTATTATTCTATTTTTACTTTTATTTATCTAAGTAAAAAAGCCTTCCTAATAAGGAAGGCTATGATAACTCTCTCATTTGCTTTTTATTGTATTTTACACACAATTAAAAAGATAAAATTTATAAGTATACTATAACTTCCTTGCTGATTTCTCGAATCAATTTAAAGGGATTTTTTCTTATACTACCATTCAATATAATGCTTGTCAATCATTGTAGAAGCTATTTTGTTTACTTATAAATAAGTTTAAATTTTCTAAATATTTCTTAATTTACTAAATTACTTTGTTTATAATTTATCTTTATACTTCCTTTCTAGTTCTAATAATGTTGTTTTCATTTCTAATCCACCTACATAGCCTACTAATGATCCATTGGCCCCAATCACTCTGTGACATGGTACCACAAAAAGCAGACGATTCCTATTATTCGCCATACCGACTGCTCTACTTGCCTTTGGATTTCCTACTACAATTGCAATGTCTTTATAACTTCTTGTTTCCCCATAAGGAATATCACAGAGTGCTTTCCATACTTTCCTTTGAAAATCAGTGCCCTGCATCTTATATGGAAAGTCAAATCCTTTTCGTTGTCCCTCAAAATATTCTGTAAGCTGCGAATAAGCTAAATCACTCAATTTTGAAGTAGTTCCTCTATTATTTGTATTTTCATGCGTTTCTAAATCCATATGGATAATAAATTTATCTGTATAGCCAATTTTCACTGTTCCAAAATGCGTATCATAAATCGCATAATCCATATCAATTCTCCTCCTTGCCCAGTAATTCTTTTCGGTACTTAGCTGGTGACGTTCCAGTATACTTTCGAAAGAAGCGATAAAAAGCTGATAAACTCTCAAAACCAACTTCATATGCTATCGTAACAATATCATCATCCATATTCCGCAATTTTTTCTTTACCTGATCTAGTCGTAATGAATTTGTATATTCTAAGAGTGTAATTCCATACTCTTCCTTAAATATTTCGGCTATACGGTGATCTGACACTCCAAGTTTCTTTATTTCCTGTTCTAACTTGTCTCTTGTATGAAAATACTGCTTAATAATCTTTCTTGACTGTTTCGCAATATCCTTTACCGGGTGATATTCCAACAAGTCCGGCCTACAGCGCTTGCAAGGTCGATATCCAGCTTTCTTTGCATCCTTACCATTTTCATAGAATGATACGTTATCTCTTAATGGCAATTTAGACTTACAAGATGGACGGCAAAAGATACCTGTTGACTTGACCGCATAAAAAAAGATTCCATCATAATTTTCATCATTATTTGATACTGCTTTCCATTTTTCTTCCACTGTCATAACTCACCTCGCTTTTTAAGTAATTCATTTTTTCTTTTGAGTAGGTTTACGTCTAGGAGCATAGTCCTTCATTTCATCGATTGCGCCACCAGCAATATCCCATAGATAAAGACTTGCCACAGTTCCATATGGGCTATATCTGCGTCTATATTTCTCAAATTTAATCTTATCTACATTTCTATGATGATATAGCATTCGAAGCCCCCTATGTATTGCAAGATCTCCATAACTCATCACATCTGGTCTTTGCATACAGAATATCATAATCATTTCTGCAGTCCACCTTCCAATTCCTTTCAGTGCTGATAATTCTGCAATAACTTCTTCATCACTTTTGTTGTTCAGTTCTTCTATATTGAATTCACCAGACTGTACCCTGTCCGCAAAGTCCTTGATATATTCTGCTTTCTTAAAAGTCATTCCAAACCTTTGAAGTTTATTAATATCAGTGCCACAAATAGTTTCTACTGTAATCTCATCCAGAGCCTCATTCATTCTTTTCCATATAGTTGCTTGGGCTGTAGTCGAAATCTGTTGTCCTATGATGTGATGTACCACTGATGAAAATAAATCAATATCTACTTCTCTATTAATATGACCTATTTTATCAATAGCCACTCCAAATGCTCTATCCTTACTTTTTAAGTAGTTTATCTCATTATCTCCATATTCAAAATACAAAAAAATCACCATCCTTAAGTTTTCTGATATCTATCATTATTGTAACACTTAGTCGGTGATTATTCTTCCTATATTTGTACATTCAATTCTATAAAAAAATATAAACTAATGAAAACTTTGTATCCAGTTTACCTTATGCAATTCTAAAATGGTTTTCTATTGCTGTTTTTAATACATTTTTATAGTATTTATAAATATAACTTCTTTCTATCAAATACTTACAAACTAAAATAACCCACGAAAATCTAAATTTTAGATTTTCGTGGGTTCCATGTTGGAGACGAAGCACTACCTTTAAAATCAACTAAATTTTTAGTGTACGATTTAATCTGAATGATTAAGTTATTTATAAAAAATGTATTATGTTTTTAAATTCTGTATCTAATATCTACTCCATTTGATTTAAATCATATCTATCTTTTAAAACCATAAATATTCTATCATGCTCCTTGCTGAAACACTTATTCGAATAAGGACATTTATTACAATTCCAACAGGAAATAGGTTCAAAACTATCTATAGCCTTACTATTATCATAAAAATTATCAACAACATCCTTTATTATTTCTGTTGAATAAAAATTCTCTAATAATTCTATATTTTCATTTAAATTAAACTTAGATGCCCTATTACCAATAAAGTCTCTAACACATCTAAAATATGTGTTATTATAAATATCTAGAGTGGGGTTATTTAATCCTTTTATAAATTTATCTATATAGTTAAAGCTATTTTCAAATTCACTATTTCTATAACATAAAACGCACTTCAATAACTCTATATCAGAGTAATACCAATCAAAGTTATCTATCATATTTAAATTTAATATTCTTGGAATTGATAATTTATTTTTTATGTTTAAACTATTTAGGGTGTCTACTAAATAGTTACATTCACTAGAACTTAAACTATTAATATTTCTTAAGTATTTTTTTATGCTAACAAATTTAATATAACTATCTAATGCTTCAATATCGTCTATTGATTCAATTTCACTAAAACCTGGAACAATTACATGATAACTAGGAAATCCTAAGAATGAGACATCTCTTACAAAAACACAATATCCCTCTTTTTTTAAAATATCTAAAAGATATTTTAACATATCTGAATTTTCATTACTATCTACACTTAAAAATCCATTAAATTCATAACTATGATTACTTGAAAATAACTCCTTATGGTAAACTCCTGAGCCATTTACCAATATCCCAATCATATTATTATGAAGATTCTCAACTTTAGGAATAGAAGAAAACTCTGTAACTCCTTTAAGCATTTTCGCATGTTGCCCTTGTAATAATTCCGTAAGAGTTCTTTGCAAAGCTATTTCAAACTTAGGATGAGCCCCAAATTTCACAAAATACGTTTGATTAAATCTATTAATAACTATTACTCCTATTACTGGATAACCTTTTCCTAATGAGCAGTCTTTAACTATAACTTTATAATTTCCAGACTCTTCTAGTTCATTTATCATTTTATTAAGTAATGGATATTTAGCTATATAATTTTTAGGAATATCAGGTGGTATAATATTTTCCATTAATATTTTTTTATTTACATATCTTTCAAAAATTTCTGATAACCCTTGAACTAAAGCCTCTTCCCTTGTATTCCCCGCACACATTCCATTAGACATATACATTTTAGATACCATCTTTATTGGTATATATGATTTCCTTTTACTATGTAGATTCTTATATGGAATACATATAAAATCCTCATCAAAATCTTCATAAGCTATTTGCATCCATTTTTTTATTAAACTTTTTATATCAATCTCTTTTTTTATTAATTTATCTTGAATTTTAAACCATTCATTATCAAACTTTACTATCTGGTCTAATGACATCTTTTTTTCATCTGGACAATAATAGAACTCCTTATATTTAAGAGCTCTCGGACTTACATCGACAGATAATTTAAAAAACGCTTGATTTTGAAGTCGCTCCATTAACTCTCCATAAGCACTTGCTAGAGCATATGACGGAGTTATCCCTTTACCATTAGTACTTAGATTAGTATTGTTAATCCTTATATTAACTGAGTAATAATTTTGAAGTGAATTATACCAATTATTTTCAGATATATTTATTTCAATTTCATTTAATATATTTTTTATATTAGCTATAGTAGCATCAGGATCACTATCTTTTAAATTTACATCTTTGTATCTAATCATCATTTTACCTCGATATTTAATTTTCAAAATATTAGCTATTTCTATAAATTAATCAAGCTTATTCATTACAAGGTACTTATATAATACCTTGTAATGTAGATTGTCTTAATATAATCTTTCTGTATCTTTTTTCTTTTTATTAATCTCCTCCATTTCTGACATTCCCTTCATACCTTGCATTCCCTGCATATCTTTCATGCCTTGCATTCCTTCCATTCCGCACATACATTTCATGCCATGCATTCCATGCATGCCATGCATTCCATGCATTCCGTACATACCTTTCATGCCATGCATTCCACACATACCTTTCATGCCATGCATTCCATCCATTCCGTACATACCTTGCATTCCTTGCATTCCCTGCATTCCCTGCATTCCCTGCATTCCTTGCATTCCCTGCATTCCCTGCATTCCCTGCATTCCCTGCATTCCCTGCATTCCCTGCATTCCCTGCATTCCCTGCATTCCTTGCATTCCTTGCATTCCCTGCATTCCTTGCATTCCTTGCATTCCTTGCATTCCTTGCATTCCTTGCATTCCTTGCATTCCTTGCATTCCTTGCATTCCTT
>NZ_BAAAAV010000006.1:0-216906 GCF_054768095.1 Clostridium sp. CTA-7
TCGCTCGACTTGCATGTGTTAGGCACGCCGCCAGCGTTCGTCCTGAGCCAGGATCAAACTCTCAATAAAAAGTTTAATCTCTTTGCTCAAATTACTTTGAGTCTTAATTTTAAGACRTCTAAAAGAATTGCTGGTTTTTTACTTAACTTATATTCTGTTCAATTTTCAAAGATCTAACTTTTGCCGTCTCAACGACTGCTTAATAATAATAACATTTCATTAATTAATTGTCAACATTTTTTTGTTTTCAATTTTTCTTATTATTTATTGTCTGCTTTTCGCTCCCGACGACGTTATTTATATTATCACGATTATGATTTTATTCAAATATAAAACAATCTTATTTGTTGATTTTATTTTTATTATTCTACTAATTTCTAACTTATTCTTTCTTTTTTATATAATGATACACCAGGTAAAGTTAACTTATATACCTATAAATTTAAACTGTTTTACGCTATTTTTTATCAAAATTTTCTATATTTTCATAGTTTTGTTTTACTTAATTATAATTTTAATTTAATATATTATTATAAAGATATTAATCGACTATTAGGAGGTCTATATGATAAGAAGGATATTTTATTTTTTAATTATATCAACATTATTTTTTACAGGTTGTACTAGTGATAATAAAGAAACCAAAGCAACCCAAAACAACGCTTCATTGTCAACATCTTTTAAGAAAAATGTTGATGCAAGCAAAAGCATTATTCTCTCTGGTAAAACCTTAAGCTATAACAAATATGCTTATATAGGTAATTTGCTATTTTTCCCTGATACAAATAACAATAATAAACTTTCAGTAGCTCAACTCTCAGGGAATAGCGTAAGTATAACAAAAGATATAATAATAGATTCATTTGATTACTCAGTAGATTCTTTAGCTTCAGATAATACTACATTATATTTTTCATCAACATCTAAGGATCATGGGCTTTATAAATTAGATTATGAAAAAAAGGATATAGTAAAGATTAATAATGATTCACCTAAAGGAATAGTCTACCAAAACGAAAAATTATATTATATTGATTTAAATACTAATAATATGTACTCATATGATATTAAATCTAAGTCTAAAACTATATTATCAAACAATAAAGTAGGAAATTTCATTTTAAATAGTAATAATATATTTTATAAAAATTTAGATGATAACTCTAAATTATATTGTTTAGTAATAGATAATAATAATGGTAAAGATAATAATTTAAAATTAACTGATATGCCTGTAGATAGTTTTATAACTTATAATAATGAAATATTATTTATAAATACCTCTGATAATAATTCTCTATATTCTTTAAATCTTTCAAATAAAGAAATAAAGAAAGTTTTAAATATTAATGCTAGCAACTTGAAACAACTAGAGAATAAAATTTATTTTATTAATAATGATGACCCAAATTCAATCTATACTATTACACAAGCTACACAAAACGATAAATTTGAATATAATAAATTATTTTCAGATTTCACAAATGAATATTTTCCTACTGAAAAAGGAATTTTTATAGAACCAGCGTCTAATTTACAAGAAATAGAAATTCTTTATTCAACCTAAAAAATAAAAGGCTATACAGCCTTTTATTTTTATTTTAGTTGATTTACAATTTCTTTAAACCTATTTCCTCTTACTTCAAAGTTAGCAAACATATCAAAAGATGCACATGCAGGTGAAAGTGTCACAACATCTCCATTATTAGATAAATCTTTTGCTTTAAGTACAGCTTCCTCTAATGAATTTACTATTGTTATAGGAATTTCAATTCCTTTTTCTTTTTTAAGCTTTTCAAAAGACTCTTTTATTTTATCCTTAGTTACTCCTAATAATATTAACTCCTTTATATAAGGATACCCTTCTTCTGCTAAAGGCTCAAACGGAATATGTTTATCATACCCTCCAGCTATTAAAATAACTTTCTTTTCAAAAGCAAATAATCCAGCTAAGGTTCTTGTTGGGCTTGAAGCTATAGAATCATTATAATATTTAACTCCATCTAGTTCTCTAACAAACTCGCATCTATGTTCAACTCCACCAAAGGTTTCAGCAACTTTTTTCATAACATCTATAGATACATCATCTTTCGTTGCTAAAAAAGCAGCTAAATAGTTTTCTATATTGTGGATACCCTTAATCATTATATTATGCTTTTTACATACTTCTTTGTTATTTAAATATAGTATACTGTCTTTAAAATATGTGCCATTTTCAACTTCTCTCTTAGAGCTAAACTCTCTAACCTCTCCCCTAGCCTCAGATGTGAAACTATGAGTTATTTCATTTTCTTTATTTAAAACTAAAACTCCACTTTTTTCTTGATACAAGAATATATTTTTCTTTGCATCTATATATTCTTGCATATCTAAATGCATATCAAGGTGATTAGGTGCTAAATTAGTTACTACAGCAACATCTATAGGTGTATTCATAGTCATAAGTTGAAAACTAGATAACTCTAAAACAACTTTATCATCTTCTTTTATTTCTTCTATGTTAGAAAATAAAGGTGTACCTATGTTTCCTCCAACCCAAGTTTTATACCCTGCTTCTTTTAGAAGCCTAGATATAATTGTTGTTGTTGTTGTTTTACCATCACTTCCTGTTATGCCATATACTTTTCCTTTGCAATATCTAACGAACTCTTCCATTTCTGATGTTATATATGCACCTTCGTTTTTTACTTTTAGCAAAGCATCACAATCTATTCTCATTGATGGAGTCTTAAATACAACATCGAACCCTGATAATTTATCTAAGTATCCTTCACCTAGTTCTAAAGCAACAGATAATTCATTAAACTCTTTTGATATATCAACTAATTCTTCTCTATTTTTTTTATCAAATGCAGTTACTTTTGCTCCAAGCTTAACCAAAAATCTTATAAGTGGTATATTGCTCACCCCAATACCAACAACAGCAACATTTTTGTCTTTTATAAACTCTTTGAATTCACTAAATTGTTTTTTCATAGCTTTCCTCCAAAACCATATATAAGATATTATATGAAACTCCTCTTACTACGTTCGAATGAGTAAGTTCACCTTGCCAAATATAAAATTTGGAGGCGTTTTATGTAACTCCTTCTCACATGCGTTCGAATGAGTAAGTTCGCCTTTCCAAATGTGAAATTTGTAGGCTCACTTATCTTTAAGTCTGTCCCAATTCTTTCTAATTATAACATTTAAGATATCCAAACTCAAAAAAGAGAGGAGAATTTTATTATACACTCCTCTCTTTTAAATTAAAACTCTAAACTTTTTTCTATATAAGATTCTAAATCTGCAATCTTCACTCTTTCTTGTTCCATAGTGTCTCTATTTCTAATAGTAACAGCTTCATCTTCTAGAGTATCAAAATCTATTGTTATACAGAATGGAGTTCCTATTTCATCTTGTCTTCTATATCTCTTCCCTATGCTTCCAGCTTCATCGTATTCTATGTTAAACTTCTTGCTTAAATCTGCATATACATCTAAAGCTTTTTCAGAAAGCTTCTTTGAAAGTGGTAATATAGCAGCTTTATATGGAGCTAAAGACGGATGTAAGTGCATAACTGTTCTAGTATCTCCACCTTCTAATTCTTCTTCATCATATGCATCTACTAAGAAAGCTAATGCAACTCTATCAGCACCTAAAGACGGTTCAATAACATAAGGAACATATTTTTCATTAGTTGTTGGATCTAAATAGCTCATATCTTGACCTGAATGGTCTTGATGCTTTGTTAAGTCATAATCTGTTCTGTCAGCTATTCCCCATAACTCACCCCAACCAAATGGGAATAAATATTCTATATCTGATGTTGCATTTGAATAAAATGATAATTCTTCTTCTCCATGATCTCTCATTCTTAGATTATCTTGCTGAACTCCTAAATTTAATAAGAAGTTCCAACAGTAATCTTTCCAATATTTAAACCATTCTAAATCTGTTCCTGGCTTACAGAAAAACTCTAATTCCATTTGTTCAAACTCTCTTGTTCTAAATGTAAAGTTTCCTGGAGTTATTTCATTTCTAAAAGATTTCCCTATTTGAGCTATACCAAAAGGAACTTTCTTTCTTGAAGTTCTTTGAACTGATTTAAAGTTTACAAATATACCTTGAGCTGTTTCTGGTCTTAAATATATTGTACTAGCAGAATCATCTGTTATTCCTTGGAATGTTTTAAACATTAAATTAAACTTTCTTATATCTGTATAATTTAATTTTCCACACTTAGGACATACTATATTATTTTTTTCAATATAATCTTTTAATTGCTCATTACTCCATCCATCTGCACTAGCAACTTCTGCTCCATTTTCAGTCATATGATCTTCAACTATTTTATCTGCTCTGAATCTAGCTTTGCATTCTTTGCAATCCATTAACGGATCTGAAAATCCACCAACATGTCCTGATGCAACCCACACTTCTGGATTCATTAATATAGCACAATCTACACCTACATTATAAGGACTTTCTTGAACAAATCTCTTCCACCAAGCTTTTTTAACATTATTTTTAAATTCAACACCTAATGGACCATAATCCCAAGAGTTTGCTAATCCTCCGTATATTTCTGATCCTGGAAATACAAAGCCTCTATTTTTACAAAGAGCAACAATTTTTTCCATAGTTTTTTCTACCGCCATTTTAATACCTCCAATTTTTTATAAATAAAAAAGGCCTCAAACCTAAAGGGACGAAATTTAAATTCCGCGGTTCCACCCTTCTTGGCTTTAGCCCAACTTTCCATATTAATACTCAAAAGCGCCCTTCAACTTAAATTAATAACAATTTTCACCAACCATTGTCTCTCTAAAAGAAATACTAAGTCTACTCCTCTTTCTCATAGTATTTATTAAATTATATATTAATTTTACCAAAAGACTTATATATGTCAAGTAAAAAAGAGTTTTATAACAATAGATAATTTATCTACTCTTATAAAACTCTTTTAAAAATGGCTCCGTGGAGAGGATTCGAACCTCCAACCTATCGGTTAACAGCCGAGTGCTCCACCATTGAGCTACCACGGAATATTTTTATAAATTAATTTTAAAATTTAAATGGCTCCGTGGAGAGGATTCGAACCTCCAACCTATCGGTTAACAGCCGAGTGCTCCACCATTGAGCTACCACGGAATATTCCTATAAATTAATTTTAAAATTAAAATGGCTCCGCGAAGAGGATTCGAACCTCCAACCTATCGGTTAACAGCCGAGTGCTCCACCATTGAGCTATCGCGGAATATTAGTTACATTAGTTATTATAACAATTTTTATTAATAATGCAAGTGTTTTTTTATACTTTTTAAAATTTTATTATTTATACACTATATAATTTATTTAGATAAGGGAATAGAAATCCCATTCCCTTATAAAAAATCTATTTTTGTGGTTTCATTGTTGGAAACATTATAACGTCTCTTATTGATGCAGAATCTGTCAAGAACATTATAACTCTATCTATACCTATACCCAATCCACCTGTTGGAGGCATACCTGTTTCTAAAGCACTCATGAATTCTTCATCTATCATGTATGCTTCATCATCGCCTAATTCTCTTTCTTTCTCTTGTTGATTAAATCTTTCTCTTTGAACTATAGGATCATTTAATTCTGAATAAGCATTACAGATTTCTCTTCCAAATACAAATCCTTCAAATCTTTCAGTAAATTTATCATTTCCTCTCTTTTTCTTAGTTAAAGGTGATATTTCTACTGGGTAATCACAAATAAATGTTGGTTGTATCATATGTTGTTCTGCATACTCTTCAAATAAGATATTTAACACTTCACCTTTAGTTACATGCTTAATATCTTTTTTAAATTCTAAGTGTTTTTCTTTAGCTATAGCTTGAGCTTCTTCATCAGATTTTATTTCATTAAAATCTATTCCTGTATGTTCTTTAACTGCATCAACCATAGTTATCCTTCTCCAAGGTGGTGCAAAATCAATTTCTGTGCCTTGGTAATTAACTTTAGTTGTTCCATTTACTTTCTCACATACAGATGCAATCATGTTTTCTGCTATTTCCATCATATCATTGTAATCAGCAAAAGCTTCATATAACTCTATCATTGTAAATTCCGGGTTATGTCTTACTGACATACCTTCATTTCTAAAGGTTCTTCCCATATCATATACTTTTTCTAAACCAGCAACTATACATCTTTTTAAATATAATTCCGGTGCTATTCTTAAATACATATCTAAATCTAATGTATTATGATGAGTAATAAAAGGTCTAGCTGATGCTCCTCCTGCAATTGGTGCAAGCATTGGAGTTTCAACCTCTATAAATCCTCTATTATCTAAGAATTCTCTTATTCCTTTTACAATTCCAGCTCTCTTAATAAAGTTAGTTTTTACTTCTGGGTTAGAAATCATATCCACTTCTCTTTGTCTATATCTCAAATCTGGATCTTTTAATCCATGCCATTTTTCTGGTAACGGTTTTAATGATTTACATATTAACTCAAAACTTTTAACTTTAATTGATACTTCTCCAGTTTTAGTTTTAAATACTTCTCCTGTAGCAACAACCCAATCTCCTAAATCATAAGTTTTATATGATTTTAAAGCTTCTTCTCCTACTTCATCTATTTTTATAAATAATTGAATTTTCCCGTCTCTATCTTGTACATCTGAGAATACAACTTTACCTTGCCCTCTTTTGGACATAATTCTTCCAGCTACTGTAACTACAGTTCCTTCTAAATTTTCAAAATCATTTTTAACAGCCTCTGACATATGTGTTTTTTCAACTTTGTATACGTCAAATGGATCTTTTCCTTGATTTTGTAGTTCTACTAACTTCTCTCTTCTTAATGCTTCTTGCTCACTAAACTGAGATTCTAACTCTTGTATATTCATTTCCTCAGTTGACATTAAATATCCCTCCGTTACTCTCTTCTTATTCCTAGTATTTCGAATTTATTCACTCCATTAGGTACTGATACTTCAACTATTTCTCCAACCTTTTTACCTAGTAAAGCTGCTCCTACTGGTGATTCATTTGATATTTTAAAGTTCATAGGATCTGCTTCTGCTGAACCTACAATAAAATACTCAACTTCTTCATCAAATTCATAATCCTTAACCTTAACAATTGTTCCTACTGAAACTTTGTCTGTTGGAATTTCTGATTCGTCAACAACACTGGCATTTTTCAACATATTTTCTAATTGAATAATTCTACCTTCTGTAAACGCTTGTTCATTTTTAGCTTCATCATACTCTGAGTTTTCGCTTAAATCCCCATATCCTAATGCAACTTTTATTTTTTCAGTTATTTCTTTTCTTTTAACAGTCTTCAAGAATTCTAATTCATCTTCTAGCTTTTTAACACCTTCGTATGTCATTACGAATTTTTTTGTTTCACTCATGATTTTCTCCCCTTCAAAATTACTACTTTATTTAAATACCTAACACTAGGTCTGATATTCTCCAAATCATTTTAAACATTATAAATCAGCAAGTATTATCTGTCAACTCACCAATATTATAAATAAATATATAATATTATTTTAACAGATATATATTATTCTCGCTTTTAATATATTTATTCCTTATAAAACCTATTAATTACATAATCTAATAAATTCTTCTTAACTCTTCTTTATAATTATTAAGTAATTGGATAACAGCATTGCTTTCATCTAGGGTATTCATTACTCCTCTTATATCATTGCTCTTTGGTAATCCTTTAAGATACCACGAAGCATGCTTTCTCATTTCTCTTACTGATTTATGTTCTCCATCATACTTAAGAGCTAGTTCATAGTGTCTTAAGCACATATCTATTCTATCTAAATATGTTATTTCTAAAGGTGGTTCTCCTTTTAGTTTATGTTGAATTTGTTTGAATATCCAAGGATTTCCCATACTTCCCCTTGCAACCATTATTCCATCACAGTTAGCTCTTTCCTTTAACTCTAGCGCATCTTCAGCTGTAAATACATCTCCATTTCCTAGTACAGGAATTGATATAGCGTCTTTTACTGCTCCTATTATACCCCAATCTGCTTTACCTTCATACATCTGCTCTTTTGTTCTTCCATGAACTGTAACAGCATCTACTCCAGCATCTTCAAGCCTTTTTGCAAATTCAACAGCATTTATATTATTTTCATCCCAACCTTTTCTGAATTTAACTGTTACTGGTTTATTTGATACTTTTTTTATTTCTTTTACTATATTGGCAGCTAATTCTGGATTCTTTAATAAAGCTGATCCTTCTCCATTTTTAGTAATTTTATTTACAGGGCATCCCATATTTATATCTACTATACAAACATCTTCTCTATCATTAAAATGTCTTTGTACTACTTCTGCCATTATTTTAGGATCATTTCCAAATATTTGTGCAGCAACAGGCATCTCTTCATCAGCTATTCTAAGTAATGACTTTGTATTTTCGTTACCATAATAAAGTGCCTTTGCACTTACCATTTCTGTATAAACTAGTCCACATCCCATTTCCTTACATAACCCTCTAAAAGATATATCTGTTACTCCTGCCATAGGTGCTAGAAAAACATTATTTTCAAATTCTAGGTTTCCAATCTTCATATTATACTACTCCTTATTTTTTTCGTATATTATTCTTAACCCCTCTAATGTTAAACTAGAATCTACCTTATCTATAACTTTAGTTTCTTTAGCTATTAAATTAGCCAATCCACCTGTTGCTATAACTAAAGGCTCATCAGAACCAAGATCTATCATTTCTTTTTTTATCTTGTTTACTATATATTCTACCTGCCCTATATATCCATAAATTATACCTGATTGCATGCTAGATATAGTATTTTTACATATTATATTTTTGGGTACTTCTAATTCTACTCTTGGTAACTTTGCAGCTCTATCAAATAAAGCATCTGATGCTATTCTTATACCTGGAGTAATGCACCCTCCAAGATAGTTGGCATCTTTAGTTAGCGAACAGAAGGTAGTAGCTGTTCCAAAATCTATTATTATAAGATCTCTCTTGTATTTATCATGTGCAGCTACAGCATTTACAATTCTATCGGCTCCAACTTCTTTTGGATTATCATATTTTATGTTTATTCCTGTTTTAACTCCAGGTCCTACAATCAAAGGATTTATTCCAAAACTCTTTTTTATCATATTTTCTAATGAATGCATTATATTTGGAACAACGGATGAAATTATTATTCCCTTTACTTCCTTCGGATTTAAGTTACTTTGAATAAAAAGTTGCATAACTTGAATAGAGTATTCATCAGATGTTTTTTTTGCATCAGTAGAAATTCTCCAGCCAGCAATATTTTCAGAATTATTATATACACCCAAGACTATATTGGTATTACCTACATCTACCACTAAAATCATACAAGCACCACCTTAATACAATTAAAAGCAGCTTTGAAAGCTGCCTTTATTTAAATAAATATAATCACAATAAATTTAACAATTTAATTTTAACAATTACAGAGTATTTGTCAAGTGTTGTAAATTCCATATATTAAAATAATCCTATTATTTCTCCATTATCTAATATATCCATTTTGTTAGCCGCTGGTACCTTTGGAAGTCCCGGCATTGTCATTATATCGCCATTTAATGCCACTATAAACCCTGCTCCATTAGATATTCTTACTTCCTTTACTGTTATATCAAAATTTTCTGGTCTACCCAATAACGCTGGATTATCAGAAAGTGAATATTGTGTTTTTGCCATGCAAATAGGTAATTTATCTAAGTTGAACTTTTCTAGCTCTTTTATCTGCTTTTTAGCATTAGGTGTAATAACTATACCTTTAGCTCCATATATTTCTTTAGCTATTGTAAGTATTTTATTTTCTATACTATCATTCAAATCGTAAATCGGCTTGTATTTAGCCTCATCTTTTTCTAGTGTATCACATACTATCTCACCAAGTTCCACTCCACCTTCTCCACCTTTAGACCATACATCTGATAAAGCAACCTTTACTCCAAGATTATTGCAGTACTCTTTTATAAATTTAACTTCTTCATCAGAGTCTGTTGAGAATTTATTAATAGCTACGACAACTGGAACATTAAACTTCTTAATATTTTCAATTTGCTTTTCTAAGTTTGAAATTCCTTTTGATAAAGCTTCTACATTAGGTATATTTAACTGTTCCTTATTTACTCCTCCATGATTTTTTAATGCTCTTACTGTTGCAACAATAACAACACAATCTGGGCTTAACTCTCCATATCTACACTTAATATTTAAGAACTTTTCCGCACCTAAATCTGCTCCAAACCCAGCTTCTGTTACAACTATATCACCTAATTTAAGAGCCATCTTAGTTGCTATTATTGAATTACATCCATGTGCTATATTAGCAAAAGGTCCACCATGTATTATTGCAGGTGTATTTTCTAATGTTTGAACCAAGTTAGGCTTTATAGCATCCTTCATAAGTAATGCCATCGCTCCTTGTATATCTAACTTCTTTGCATATACTGGGTTGCCATCTAAATCATAGGCTATTAATATATTCCCCATTCTTTCTTTAAGATCTGATAAACTATTTGCTAAGCATAATATAGCCATTATTTCTGATGCTACAGTTATCATAAAACCGTCTTCTCTTAAGAATCCATTAAGTTTTCCACCTAACCCCACAACTATATTTCTAAGAGACCTATCATTTATATCTATAACTCTCTTAAATATTATTCTTCTTGAATCAATTCTTAAATCATTTCCTTGATGTATATGATTATCGATCGCTGCCGCCAATAAATTATTAGCACTAGTAATAGCATGCATATCCCCTGTGAAATGTAAATTTATATCTTCCATAGGTACTACTTGAGCATATCCACCACCAGCTGCTCCACCCTTTATCCCAAAAACCGGTCCAAGTGAAGGTTCTCTTAAAGCGATAACTGCATTTTTACCCATTTTGCAAAGTGCTTGCCCTAACCCAACTGTAACTGTTGATTTACCTTCTCCTGCTGGTGTAGGATTTATAGCTGTTACTAATACTAACTTTCCATTTTCTTTGTTCTTGTTTTTTTCAAATATATCTAATGATAATTTGCATTTATACTTTCCATATTGTTCTATATCATCTTCTGTTAAGTTTAGCTTTTGAGCAATTTTAGTTATATGCTCCATCTTAGCTTCTTGAGCTATTTGTATATCACTCTTCATACCAATACACTCCCACTTCTTTTAAAATTATTTTCTATTGTTATTTTATACATAAATTATATCATCTAATCTATAACATTCAAATATTAATTCGAACGTTTATATTTTTATATCAATAATCCTTCGTATATTTTACTGTTTTCGCAATTGTCTAGCTTCATTATTATATATAGTTCGTATTTTATATTGTTTAATTCTTAGAAATCTTTTATAAGCATAAAATAAATATACTTTTCCACATTCGATTATTAAAAATATTATATAATCACATTTTCAAAACTTTAAACTTTTATACTTTTTTATATATGAAAAAGAGCAGTCTATAGACTGCTCTTTATTAACTTTGGCTAAAAATTCTTTCGAATTCTTCTCCATCTATTTTTTCTTTTTCTAATAAAGTTTCTGCTACTGCATGTAATTTACTTATATTTTGGCTTAATAATGTTTGTGCTCTCTCATATGCCTCATCAATAAATCTCTTAACTTCTTTATCAATTTCAGCTCCAACTTCTTCACTGAAGTTTCTACTTCTTCCTAAGTTCCTACCTATAAACACTTCATTATTATCATTTCCATAAGAAATAGTTCCAAGCTTTTCGCTCATTCCATACTCCATTACCATAGCTCTTGCAATAGCACTAGCTCTATCAATATCATTCTTAGCACCAGTACTTATATCTGATAGTATTATCTTTTCAGCTAATCTTCCTCCAAGTAACCCTACCATATCATCTCTTAACTTTTCCTTTGAAGTGTAAGCCCTATCTTCCCTAGGCAAGTGCATTGTATATCCACCGGCCATTCCTCTTGGTATTATACTTATTTCATGTACTGGGTCGGCATGTTCTAATAGCTTCATTACAACTGCATGCCCTGCTTCATGATAAGCAGTTAATTTTCTATCGTGTTCACTTATTGCTCTACTCTTCTTTTCAGGACCAGCTATTACTCTTGTTATAGCTTCTTCAAAATCCAGCATTCCTATTAGCTTTTCATTTTTTCTAACAGCTAAAAGAGCTGCTTCATTTGCTAAATTCTCTAAGTCTGCTCCACTAAACCCAGGGGTTCTCTTAGCTAAAACTTTTAGTTCTACATCTTCGGATAAAGGTTTCTTTTTAGTATGAACCTTTAATATTTCTTCTCTTCCTTTTACATCAGGAGCTCCAACAACTATTTGTCTATCAAATCTTCCAGGTCTTAATAAAGCTGGATCTAATATATCTGGTCTATTAGTTGCTGCAATCATTATTATTCCTTCATTTGCTCCAAATCCATCCATTTCAACTAATAGTTGATTTAATGTTTGTTCTCTTTCATCATGGCCTCCACCAAGACCTGCTCCTCTTTGTCTACCTACAGCATCAATTTCATCTATAAACACAAGTGATGGTGCACTTTTCTTAGCTTGCTCAAAAAGGTCTCTAACTCTTGAAGCACCAACCCCAACGAACATCTCAACAAAATCTGATCCTGATATACTATAAAAAGGAACACCAGCTTCACCAGCTATCGCTTTTGCTAATAAAGTTTTTCCCGTTCCTGGAGGACCAACTAATAAAACACCTTTAGGTATTCTAGCTCCCATTTCAGTATATCTTGATGGTTGCTTTAAGAAATCAACTATTTCTTCTAGTTCTTGCTTCTCTTCATCAGCTCCTGCTACATCATCAAATGTAACTCTCTTTGCATCTGGAGGCATTATTTTGGCTCTACTTTTTCCAAAGTTCATAACACCTCTTCCTCCACCGCCGCCTTGTGACTGCTGTGTCATCATAAAGAAGAACACAAAAACTAAAACCATTAACATTAATGTAGGAATTATACTAATCCATATACTACTATTTGAAGGTTGTTTGAATTCTATCTTTATATTGTCTTTAGGATTTTGAGTCATTAACATTTGTACCATTTCACTTGGTGCATATGTAGTAAACTGTTTATTGGATGTAGTTTTTCCTGAAATTATCATTTTATCAGGATGAACCATAACACTCTCAATCTCATCATTAACCCATTTTTGTTGGAAATCACTGTATGATATTTCATCTGCCATCTTACCGCTATTCCATAGGAATGTTGCAGATAAGAAAAGTATTAAAATTACAAATATCCATACTGTTGCACTTGAATATTTTTTCATTCAAGAGCCCCCCTTTCTTCTAGTTTTTTTATTATATTGCATTTTCTTTTAATTTATATATATTTCTTCTTTCAATATACCTATAAAAGGTAAGTTTCTATATTTCTCTGAATAATCTAACCCATAACCAACTAGGAACTCATCAGGAACTTCAAATCCACAATATTTAACATTTATATCAACTCTTCTTCTAGATGGCTTAGTTAGTAAAGATATTATTTCTATACTATTAGCCTTTCTAGTTTTTAGATATTTCAATAGATAATCTAATGTTACTCCACTATCTATTATATCTTCTACTATAATTATGTCTTTTCCTTCAATGCCATGATCTAAATCCTTTAATATTCTAACAACACCAGAAGTTTCTGAAGAACTTCCATAACTAGATACAGCCATAAAATCAATTTCACATGGTATAGTTATATTCTTAATAAGATCAGATGTAAATACTACTGACCCTTTTAAAATTCCTACAATTAATAAGTCTTTTTCTTTATAATCCTCACTAATTTTACTTCCTAAATCTTTAACTTTTTTTAATATTTCCTCTTCACTTATTAATATTTTTTTTATGTCTCTTATCATTCCTTTATTCCTTTCTAGTAAAAGTAATTTTTATTATCTTTTTTGTTTCATTGGTTATTTTAAATTTATCCGAAACCTTATACCCTACTATCCAAGCTATTTCATCATCAAAACATAAAATAGGAATTTGATCTCTTAATTCCACAGGCACTTTTAAGTCTATAAATATATCTTTTAATTTCTTATTGCCTTTCATTCCTAAAGGAGTGATTTTATCCCCATTTTTTCTTTTTCTAATAACTAGCCCTTCTTTTATATTATCATAATCGAAATATTTTATTAATACATTATTAGAAAATTCTATATTATTTTTGTCTTTTATGACTTCAAAATGAACCTTGCAATTATTATAATCAAAAGAATATTTATCTAACTTATCTTTATTTATTAAGACTTCTATATCTTCGTATTTTTCATGGTTATATTCTTTATTTTTTAAATATATATCACCATAAATATTTTCTGCCATTATGCCATTAGGCAAATCTATCTTTTTATTAGTCGTATTTTTAGATAAATCAATAACTTCATAAATATGTTTCATTTCAAAGTTGTTGTGCTTTCCTGTAAATTCTATAAATGATTTCTTTATAAGCCTTGTCAATATTGCTTTATCTAGCAAAAAGGCATCTTTTGATATAACTATAAATTTATTTTTAGTTATACAATACTTTTTATAACTATTATTACATTGTTTTTCTATAAAGTCATTATCTATTTGTAATAATCTTGACATTCTATTTATTGTATCTATAATATCTTCGTTAAAATTTTCTTGCATATATGGTAATATATCTAACCTAACTTTGTTTCTACTATATATCTTTTCTAAATTAGTTTTATCTATTCTAGGATTTAAATTGTTTTCTTTGCAATAATTTTCTATTTCACTTCTTGAAAGACACAATATAGGTCTTATTATACCATTATTTCTTTTGCTCCTAATTCCACAAAGGCCCTCTATTCCAGTACCTCTCATCATATTCATAAGCACTGTTTCAGCTTGATCATTAGAATTATGAGCTACTGCAATTTTACTATAATTATGTGTATATTTTATGTCATTAAAAAATTTATATCGTTCATCTCTACCTGCCATTTCATGAGATATATTTTTTTCTTTTGCTATAGAATTTATATCTACTCTCGTAGAATAGAACTGTATTCCCATGTTCTTACATAAACTTTCTGCGTAAGCTTCATCTTTTAAAGCCTCTTCACCTCTTAGCATATGATTTACATGGGCTGCACCAATTTCTATATTTAGGCTATCTTTAATTTTGTAAAGTACATGAAGTAAACAAACTGAATCAGGCCCTCCAGATAAAGCAACTAATACTTTATCATTTTTATCTATAAGATTGTTTTGTAAGATAAAATCTTTTACTTTGTTTATCACATCAAAACTCCTTAGTATAATTATTTTAATATATAATATAATAACCTTAACATCTATATATGTAAATATTTATAATTAGTTAATTTTTACAACATTTAAAATTGAAGAAGATGAGACACTAAAATCAGTTCCCATCCTCTTTACTTTCAAATCTTTCATTAATATACAGAATACATCTTAGATACTAGTACAGTCATGTCATCCCATACTTTTCCACCACTTAAAACTACAGCCTTTTCAAGAATATCTCTAGATAACGCCGATGGATTAGTGTCTGAATATCTCAAGTACTCTTCTAACCAAGAATAGCTACCAACATTATTTTTATCTATATCTAATACACCATCACTAATAGAAACTATTATATCACCATGCTTTAATTTCATTTTGTTTGAACTTACGTCAACACTATCCAATATACCAAAAGGTAAACTGTTAGATTTTATAACTTTTACTTCTTCTCCACTCTTTATAAAGCTAACAACCCCACCAATTTTTATAAATTCTGCTTCTCCCGTATACAAATCTATTATATTTAAATCCATTGTTGTAAATTTTTCATCTTCATTAAATTTCATTGCCATTATAGAGTTTACTGTATTTATAGCTGTTTTTTCGCTAAATCCATTTTCTGTGAATTTCTCAATTAAATCTACAGCTAGCCCACTTTCTACTCCAGCTTCTGGTCCTGATCCCATACCATCACTAACTATAGTTAAATAAGTTCCATCAGTGTTCTTAGAAAAACTGTAGCTGTCTCCTGTAGAAGTTTCCCCCTCCTTAGCCCTAATAGCTGCATATGAAGACATGTGATATTTAGGAGTTTCCTCTATTATAATTGAGCATTCATCTGTATCAGGATTAATTCTACATCCTTCGCTAGATATAGATACAGGAACTCTAACTAAACCATTTATAACAGATAGAATATTTTTACTGCAGTAATTTCCACCTTCACAATTACTTAAAGTAATTTTTATTTTCATTCTTCCTTTTCTATCAAGATAACAAAATACATCTTTATATTCTATTTTATTTTTATTTAAAGCCTTTCTTAAAACCTTATCTATTTCTGAACAAACAGATATATCTTTTTCAAAATCTCTAATCATATCACCCATGGTAGATGATATATTATTTATATGATTTGCTATTAAATTTCTACCTTCACTTAATCTAGTCTTCAAAGCCTCATTTACAGTATAATTATTTACAATCTCTTGAGCGTTTTTAATTAAACTTCTTTTTTTAACACATTTTTTCTCTAAATCCTGAGGAAAATATACATCATTATTTTCACAACTACTTATAAGTTCTGAAAATCCCTCAAACGTAGAATGTAAATTTCTATCCCAACATCTTTGCTTAAGCTCACAATTATAACATACTCTATCTGCTAAACTTTCCACCATAGCAGTTCCTTTATTATTTAGAGATAATATATCATTTTCACCTAAATTTAATACAGAAGCAGATAGACTTGATAATATAGATTTCATAGAATTTAATCTATCTACAAATTCATTTTTCACACCATTTAAGTGTATATCGTTAATAACCTCAGCCTTTTTCTCTTGATTAAACTCCTTACTTATAGATTCTATAATCATTTTAGGAATAGCAATAAATATACATAAAGCAAATAAAACTTCTAGACCTCCATTGATAGTAAGCCTATTAGAATACATGGATATTATAAAGTAACTAACGAAATATGCTAGTGAAGAAAATACTCTCCCAGTATCCTTAAACACTCCAACAATAAGTCCACATAAGCTATATAAACTAATGGATGTAACTATATCATTATTAGTTATTCCTATTACAAATCCCATTGAAATTCCTATTGCAGATCCTAATCCAACGCCTCCTACATATGAAAAAATAGCTATTGTAAATAATGCAAATATATTTCTAATATAAATCCCTAAAATACTTACATTACCTACTCCCGAAATTAATAAACATACTAGTATTCCTATACTTATTAATTCTTCTGTTGAGAAAAAATAATTACTTTCTAATTCATCTATACAGTTAAACGCATAATTAAGTATATATTTTACTGGTATTATACTTAATACCTTTAAAGCAGAAAATGTTAAATTTACACCTACAGGTTGACTATATGTAGCCCAATTATATATAAAAAACGTTAAAAATATTGATCCAAATGTTATTACATCTCTTTGCTTTAACTCTAAATTGTTACATATTTCAATATAACCCATTACAATTACAGCTACTATACAGTATGCTATAGCCCCTTCTAAACTTCTATATATAGATAAATAACCCATTATAATTCCTAATAGTGATAAAAGTATATCTTTGCTCTTTTCTTTTTTTATTCCTATAAGATATGCAATTCCAAAAGGTGCTATTCCCATTTCTATTGTTACAGATAATAAAACTCTACTCAGTAAAAAACCCATTATAAAAAATGCAATTGATTTAATCGGTGTTCTTTGTAACCTTAATTCTTTTTTATTGCTTCTATTCTCCAATCTCTTGTATGTTGATATATCCACTCCGTATTGCATATATTTACCTCCAACTTCCATAAAATGTAATTAAAATTATATCATTGCATTGTAGAAATATATGTCATATGATGTACCCTATTACTTTTTTTCGTTGGACAATAATGTATAAAATTCCTTATACATAGATAAATAATTTCTATATGTATATATATTTAAAATTAATATATACATTCTAAAAATCTATATATTGTAAAGCATTACGTTTATTTTAAATAAAATAGCCTTTGTATTTATATAAACTTTTTTCAATATAAATTTGTCACTATAGCTATTTTTATGAAGAATAAACATTTCAAAAATATTAATAAATATATTTTAGTTATCATATAATTTATTTTACACTTATCACTCATTATAAAAAAGTAGACATATGTAAATTTACTTATTCCGTCGCTCCGCTCCAAGTCAACGCAAATTTACATATGTCCACCTACAAACTGAAGGTAAGGAAAGTATAAAACAAATATAAAAAAAGCACTTAAGAATATTCTTAAGTGCTTTGGTGCTGAAGACCGGAATCGAACCGGTACGGTATCGCTACCGCAGGATTTTAAGTCCTGTGCGTCTGCCTGTTCCGCCACTCCAGCATATATGGTAGCGGAAATAGGACTTGAACCTACGACACCTCGGGTATGAACCGAGTGCTCTAGCCAGCTGAGCTATTCCGCCATATTATGGTTGCGGGGGCAGGACTTGAACCTACGACCTTCGGGTTATGAGCCCGACGAGCTGCCAACTGCTCCACCCCGCGATATTATAAGCTAAATTCAACTTGGTGCTGAAGACCGGAATCGAACCGGTACGGTATCGCTACCGCAGGATTTTAAGTCCTGTGCGTCTGCCTGTTCCGCCACTCCAGCATATATGGTAGCGGAAATAGGACTTGAACCTACGACACCCCGGGTATGAACCGAGTGCTCTAGCCAGCTGAGCTATTCCGCCATATTATGGTTGCGGGGGCAGGACTTGAACCTACGACCTTCGGGTTATGAGCCCGACGAGCTGCCAACTGCTCCACCCCGCGATATTATAAGTTGAATTTAGCTTGGTGCTGAAGACCGGAATCGAACCGGTACGGTATCGCTACCGCAGGATTTTAAGTCCTGTGCGTCTGCCTGTTCCGCCACTTCAGCATATTTTTTCGCCGTCCTTCAACGACAAAATTAATTATATATTATGTTTTATATAGTGTCAACATATTTTTTGTTTTTTTATACTAACATTATGTAATTTACATTATAAAAGGCTATTATGCATAAAGCACTTAGCCTTTTATATAGATTTATATATTAAATTTATATGATGTCTCTAACTATTTAACTAAAAGCTTTTTCTTCCACTTTTAGATTTAAAATCTTGATTCTTCTTAACATCTTGCATTCTTTCTTCGCTATCTTTTAAAAATCTTGACATTATATCTTCAAAATTTCCTGCATTAGAACTAGTTTTTTTGTTCTCTGAAGCCCAATCTATTTCGACAGGCTTAATTGATTTTTTTTGAACATTAGCTTGCTTTATTGATAAGCTTATTTTTCCATTATCATCGATTGATATTACTTTTACCTTAACCTTATCTTGTTCATTAAGATGTTGTCTAATATCTTTTACAAATGAATCTGCCACTTCTGAAATATGAACTAATCCTGTTTTACCCTCAATTTCTACGAAAGCTCCAAAACTAGTAATATTAACTACTGTACCCTCTAATATGTTTCCTGCCATTAAGGTCATTTTACAAAGATTCCTCCTTAAAAATTAAATAATATATGTTATTATAATAATAACCTTTTTCTATAATTTTAAAACATATTCTTTAATTTTGCTTCTGGGAATTTACAACTTTTTCTCCTTCTTTTGTCATTCCTAATCTTTCTCTAATAAGCTTTTCTATATATTCATCAGATTCGACTTTTTTTAAATCAGCCTCTAATTTACTATTTTTATCTTTAAGCTCCTCTAATTGTTTTTGACTAATAGAAATATCCTCTTGAATTCTTTTCATTGTAATTTCCTGTTTAATATAATTAAATATAAAAATTGCAAAAATAAAAACTATAACTAATCTTTTAAGAGTTAATTGCTTTTTAATTGCTCTCACCCTCTTTAAAATATATTATATATTATATTTTAAACACTATATATATTTTATTCAAGCTATTTTTTTATGTTCACACTTTTTCCTTATTTTTTTCCTGAAATATTAGAATATATAATTTTTATAGGATAAATTAAATTTTTTAAAATTACTCTTATAACTCTACTTAATTTATCTATTATACTTCTCTCTAATTTTAAAACTATAGGACTAACAAATCTTAAGTAAATAATCAAAGTTATAGTCATGAAAATATATACATATGGTCCTAAGAAGGCATAATTGGTGTATAGTAAAAAAGTAAACACTATAATAGCAGTTAATATCCAAAATAATATATCTTGTATGATAATTATTATCTTAGGTATTTTTACTCCTCTTATTATGTTGTAAAGATCAAACATAATTCCTATTAATATTCCGGAAATAATTGAATACATAACTATGTCAAATTGAGCTTCTATTGATAAAGGCATATAATCTCCTACTTAAATAACTTAGAAATTATATTTTCTTTTTCTTTTTTAACTTCTTTACTACTATATACTATAGAGGATATATTTCCTATAATTATAACATCACCATTTTGCACATCTAGCTTATTCATTTTCAATTCCGATCCCTTGATTGTTAAAAACCCTAATTTTGTATTTAATAATATCTTTTCATCATCGAAACTTATTACTTCTTCTACTCCAGTAAGTATTAATTTTTTTCTATTCTCTAAAGTTATATTACCCCTTGGCTCTTCTAACTTATTTTCATTCTTCTTTTCCATTTTATCTCCTCCACATATTCTTTATAAAAATATATGAATGAGATAGTATTTTTATTCTTTATCTTCTTCTCCTTCTAGTATCTCGTACATTTCTTTTGCATTTTCTTTTTTAACATGCTCTACAATATTTATTATTCTAGCTTTTAATGATCTATTAGCAAATTGAATTTCTATTATATCACCTTCTTTTACAACTGTAGATGGCTTAGCTACCTTATCATTAATAGAAACTCTCCCACCCTCACATACTTCCTTTGCTACTGTTCTTCTTTTTATTATTCTTGAAACTTTAAGATATTTATCTAACCTCATAGTTAATCTCCTTATTAATTTATATTATTAAAAGAACCCGAGAAATCTCGGGTCCTATTATACTATTTATTAACTTTTTCTTTAAATTCTTTACCAGCTTTAAATACTGGAACTGTTGAAGCTGGAATGTTTATAGTTTCTTTAGTTCTTGGATTTCTTCCTTCTCTTGCAGCTCTTTCTCTTGTTTCGAAAGTTCCGAATCCAACTAATTGAACTTTCTCACCTTTTTCTAAAGCTTCTTCAACGCTTTCTATAAATGCTTTTAGAGCTAACTCAGCATCCTTTTTAGTTAATTTACTTTTTTCTGACATGCTAGTGATTAATTCTGCTTTATTCACAATTACATCCTCCTTAAATAACCCGTTATATATTTTTAGTAGTTAACTATTTCTGTTAATATGTACTATAACTACATTCTCTTATTATATATCGTCTTTTAATACTAGTCTATAAGATTATGATTTTTTTGTTATAAAAGCTATTTATTACAATAAGTTATTTATAGTATAGTATAAACCATTATATATTATTCTTCAAACATCTTATAAATCCTTCTTATTTTCGTAAAATTCTTTACTTTTTGCCTTATTCCATAGTTCATCCATTTCTTCTAATGTCATTTCACTTAAAATTTTATTAGATTTTAAAGCTGTTTCTTCTATAAATGAAAATCGTTTTATGAATTTTTGTATAGTTGAATTAACTGCTTCCTCTTCATCAACATTTAGTATTCTGGCTACATTAACACATGCGAATATTAAGTCTCCTACTTCATCTTTTATTTTTTCCTTATTATTGGATTTATATACATCTAATACCTCTTTTAATTCTTCTTTTACTTTTAAAGCTGCATCTTCTACATTATCCCAATCAAAACCTACCTTAGAAGCCTTTTTTTGCACCTTATGTGCCCTAATTAAAGATGGTAGTGCATT
This sequence comes from Clostridium sp. CTA-7, assembly GCF_054768095.1. Taxonomy (NCBI): domain Bacteria; kingdom Bacillati; phylum Bacillota; class Clostridia; order Eubacteriales; family Clostridiaceae; genus Clostridium; species Clostridium sp. CTA-7. The sequence continues at coordinate 21,950 of NZ_BAAAAV010000006.1, forward strand.
AGCTATAGCATTCATTTCTTCCGTTACTGTAGTAAAGCTCTTTTCCATTTTCTTAAGCTCTTCCCAGTTGCTAAGAACCTCACCACTATTATCAGCCTTACCTTCACCGAATACATGAGGATGCCTATATATCATCTTATTGCATATAGATTCAATTATATCATAAACGTTAAAGTATCCGTCATCCTTTCCTATAGATCCATGAAATACTACATGCAATAAAACATCTCCTAATTCCTCAATCATACCATCTATATCATCATTATTTATGCTATCTATAACTTCATATGCTTCTTCTAAAAGTTGATTTTTTATGCTTTCATGAGTTTGCTCTATATCCCAAGGACACCCATTTTCTCCTCTTAAAGTATCTATTATTTCAACTAAATCATTAAAATCTTTTTTATTATTAATATCTTTAGGTATATATATAGATGTTAAATAATCTATATCATCTTGCATATCTAACTCATATATTGGAATTTTTCTTATAGATTCTTCTGAAACTATTCCAGCTGCTCTAACATAATATATCTCAGTATCATCATTATAATATTCTAATAATTTTAACTTTACCTCAGAGGCTATTAATGGGTTATATACTTGAGTTATTATAGTTCCTATTCTCTTATCTAAAATTTGATTTTTCATATCAAATGCATCTATAACCTTTAACCCTTCTATAGGATCTATTTTTAATACATCCATCATAGCATCTATAAAACTTACGGCTGGTAATATAGTATATTCTATCCCTTTTTCTTCACATAAATTTATAAGATTAAAAACCGATTTTTCTGCTACTAAAGGATGTCCTGGAACTGCATATATCATTTCTTTAGTATCTAAATATTTACTTACTATATCCTTTGCTATATTTTCATACACCTCATCAAAGCTATCAGATATTTCATAATAATTATCATATGTTTTAAACTCTTTTATCTTTCCTTTTAAATAATCTACTGTAGGATGTTTTTCTGTTCTAAAGTATATATTCTTTCCTTCTTCTAAAGCTTTAACTGCTCCTATTGTTAAGGCTTCTGGTGCTCCTGGTCCCAACCCTATTATCTTTATCATTAGGTCCTCTCCTTACTAATTAATTTTTATGACTTTACTTTTTATTTCATCTATACTAAATACTTTTAATATTAGTATTAATACCATATATATAATAATACCCAAAAATATAGCTACTAAGCAAGAAAATCCATTGCTAGATGTCTTATTAAATAAAAATAAATATGTGGCTAATACGCCAGCTATCATAGCTAAGGAAGCAATAATTGGCTTAATAAATGTTTGATATATACTTAACCTTAGTTTCAATCTCTTTTTTAGTGATACTAAATTTAGTATAGTTGATACTAGGTATGCTGATATGCTTGCTATTACAGCTCCATATATATTAATATTAGCCATTGGTACTAGTGTAAAGGTTAATATAACCTTTACTATACATCCTATAAACAAATTTATTATAGGTCTTATATAATGACCTATTCCTTGCATAATAGATGTTGTTGTTTGAGTTATTATTATAAAAGGAACAGATAAAGATAAATACTTAAGTATTAATATGCCATCCCACTTTCCAGGGAATATAACTTTCATTATAGGTCCTGCTAAGAAAAACAATCCCATAGTACAAGGCATTGCTATTAACATAGATAATTTTAATGACAATTGAACTTTTGATTCTAAATCCTTTCTTTTATTCATTATATAATTTTCTGCTATTATAGGAATTAAAGAAGTTCCTAATGCCATAGATAATGTTAGTGGTATATTGGTTATTACATTTGCTTTCCCTGTTAATTGAGCATATAAAATCGTTGCTCCTTCTGAGGTTAATCCTGCTTGTAAAAGCTTTTGAGGAACTAATATAGAGTCAATTAAACTCATAATTGTTCCAACAGTTGTACCTACAGAAATAGGTAATGCTATCCTTAATATAGAAGTCAATACTTCTGGATTGCTTTTAACTTTTTTATTCCACATTTGTTTCTTTACTTTTTTGTATTTTTCATAAAGATATGTTGCTCCTATTACTCCTCCTGCTGCTGCACCAAAGGCTGCTCCCCCTGCTGCATATTCTATTCCCTTTGGTAAAAGTAATATGGCAAGTCCAACTCCTATTATAACTCTTCCTATTTGTTCAAGTATTTGGGATACTCCCGACGGAGTCATATTTTGTAATCCTTGAAAAAAACCTCTATATATTGTCATTATAGATATTATAAATGGTGCAAAGGAGATTCCAAGTAATGCATAATATGATTTTGCATCCCATTGAACAAAATTAATAATAGGTTTAGCAAAAAAGAATAATATAAGGGTTGTACCAACACCTAAAAACATCATTAAAATTGTTGATTCCTTTACAATTTCAAAGACTCCTTGTATATCTCCCTTTGCTTTTTTTTCTGATATCATTTTTGAAATAGCTACTGGTACTCCTGATGCCATAGCAACGAAAAACATATATAGCGGATATGACATTTGATAGTATCCAACACCTTCGTCTCCTATAAGCATTATTAATGGCCATCTAAAAAATAATCCTAGAAATCTTGCAACTATTCCAGCTATTCCAAGTACTAAACTTGCTTTAATTAATGATTGTTTTCTCATAAAATACCTCCAAACTTCAAATAGGCTTTAGTAAATTTGTATTGTAAGTTTAGAGGTATTATTACTTTATTTTATTGATAACTTTATATTTGATTAAATATTTATTTTTATTGTTCCATTTGCTTACCTAAGAAAGCTGAAGCTGTTTCAGATAACTTTAATTCTACTTCTCCCAGTTTTTCTCCAGATTCTTTAGATAATATTATTACTGCTCCAATTGCATCGCCTTCTGCTATTATTGGAGATATTACTTGGCTAGCATATTTTCCTGCTTCATCATCATTATGTAATGGAATAGTTTTTGATTGTTCTGTTATAAGTATAGCTCTTCTATCTTCCATTATTTTTTCTAGTTCTACGCTAACCTTTCTTTCCATATAATCTCGCTTAGGAGCACCGCTAACTGATATAAATGCATCTTTGTCTGCTATTAAAACAATATGTCCAATTGCTTGTTGTAAGCTTTCTGCATATTCTTTAGAGAAATCTGTTAATTCTCCAATCGGTGAATATTTTTTTAAAATAACCCCACCTTCTCTATCAGTGAAAATCTCTAGCGGATCACCTTCTCTAATTCTTAAAGTTCTTCTTATTTCTTTTGGTATAACAACTCTGCCTAAGTCATCAATACGTCTAACAATTCCTGTTGCCTTCATTATTGTGAGATACCTCCTTTTATTAATAATAATTAGTTGCAATATTATTATTTGACTTCTTAGAAATTTTATACCCATATAACCAAATTTTATAAAATTCAATATTTGAAAGTTTATATAAAAATAAGCCCAGCTAATTTTTATATAAATTAGCTAGGCTTATTTAGTTTACTAAAGTTTATCTTCGTATGTCTTTACCTTATAATCTTTTTTCCATTGTTCAAGCGAATCTTTATACACTTCATTCTTCTTTTGATTCTCTAAAGTAGTTTTTATAGAGTCTTTTGATTCATCAAAAGTCTTTTGTTTTACATCTGTTGCTTTAATTATATGATATCCAAACTTACTCTTTACTGGTTCTGATATTTCTCCCTCTTTAAGGTTTTTAACGCCAGCCACGAATTCTGCAACATATTGAGTTGAATTATAAGGTACAACTCCTAAACTTCCACCAGCATCTTTTGTTCCTGGATCTTCTGAAAATTCTTTTGCTAATGCAGCAAAATCTTCACCCTTTGCAGCTCTTTCTCTTATTTCTTTAGCCTTTGCTTCATCAGATATTAATATATGGGCTACATTAGCCTCCCCGAAACTATCTTTATTTTCATCGTAATATGTTTTTATATCTTCATCAGATATATTTATATCTTTAAATATCTCTTCTGCCACCTTAGTTGATATTAATTGATTTTTCATACCTTCACTAAGCTTAGTAGTATATTCATCTAATGTCATACCAGTAGCTTCAAGAGCTTTATTCAATCCTTCTTCTCCGCCATAATTTGCCTTTATACTATCAATATACTTTTTAGTTTCAGTATCAACTTCTTCTTGAGTTGGAGCTAGACCTAGGTCTTCAGCTTTTTTCGTCATGATTTTTTCGTCAACTAACATGTTTAAAGCTTGAGTTTTCACAGTTTTTATTTGTTCTGCAAGCTGAGCATTTTTTTCAAAATCTTTTCCATATTGTTGTTCCATATATGGATTTACAATTTCATCTACATCTCCCTTTGTAATCTTAGTATTCCCCACCTTTGCTACAACTGTGTTTTTAATTGCTTCTGGTGTCTTTTGTATCATTTCACATCCAACTGCTGAAAAAGCAAATATACTTAAAGCTCCTGCAGCTATAATTTTTTTAATTTTAATCAATGATGTTCCCTCATTTCTCATTTAATTTGTTTCAATACCATTATACTTAATTAGTATATCAATATTGTGACAGTTATTCAATTTATAAAAATATCTTTACATATTTTTTGTTAAATTATCCAACATTTCTTTATAAAATGCTAAAGAAGTTTTCTTAATCTCTGAATCTCTTACTGCAAAATAAGGTTTTTCACCAAACATTAAGAACACTTTATCTTTGTAGTTTTCTAGTAAATACTTATATATACTGTTTAAATCTCTAATTCCCTCTGCAAATATAAATTTAACCTCTTTTGGCGTTTCTTTTATTTCTTCTATAGAAAGAATTTTAGCTCTACTCTTTATATAAGCTATATCCATTAAATTATAAACAGGTTCTGGAACTTCTGAATATCTATCTTCTAATTCAGATTTTATATCCATGTAGTCCTCTAATCCATCTATTGCAGCAATCTTTTTATAAACCTCTATCTTTTGTATTTCATCTTCAATATAAGTTCCTGGTATATATGCATCTACTTTTATATCAACTGTTGTTTCAATAGGTTCCTTTTCTATTTCTCCCTTTATAATTTTTATTGTATCTTCTAGCATTCTACAATATAAATCATACCCTATCGCAGCCATATGTCCATGTTGAGACGAGCCCATCATATTCCCTGCTCCTCTAATCTCTAAATCTCTCATAGCTATCTTGAATCCAGATCCTAGTTCTGTAAAATCCTTAAGTGCCTTCAATCTCTTTTCAGCTACTTCTGTTAAAATTTTATCTTTTGTGTACATAAAATATGCATATGCTATTCTATTTGATCTTCCTACTCTACCTCTTAATTGATAAAGCTGTGATAATCCCATCTTATCTGAATCATGAATTATCATAGTATTAACATTTGGTATATCTATACCAGTTTCTATAATTGTAGTACAAACTAATATATCATATTCCCTATTCATGAAACTTACCATTTCTTTTTCTAACTGTCTTTCTGTCATTTGCCCATGTATAATTCCAACCTTGCATTCAGGTACTAGCTCACTTATATATTTAGCCATTCCTTCTATACTTTCAACTCTGTTATATACATAGTAAACTTGGCCACTTCTATTTACTTCTCTTAATATTGCATCTCTTACCAGTTGATCATTTTGCTCAACTACATAAGTTTGAATTGGATATCTTTCTTCAGGTGGAGTTTCTATTACAGATATATCTCTTGCTCCTGTTAATGACATATGCAAAGTTCTAGGTATTGGCGTTGCACTTAAAGTTAACACATCTACATTTTTCTTTAGGCTCTTTATCTTTTCCTTTTGAGCAACTCCAAATCTTTGTTCCTCATCTATTATTAAAAGACCTAAATCTTTAAATACAATATCTTTAGAAACAAGTCTATGTGTTCCTATTAATAAGTCAACATTTCCTTCTTTAGCAGATTGAAGTGTACTCTTTTGTTCTTTTGCACTTCTGAATCTACTTATCATATCTATTTTTATTGGGAAATCTGAAAATCTTTTTGTCATATTTTTATAATGCTGCTCCGCTAATATAGTGGTAGGAACTAAAAATGCCACTTGCTTTCCATCCATAACAGCCTTAAATGCTGCTCTAATAGCTACTTCCGTTTTTCCATAACCAACATCACCACACAAAAGTCTGTCCATAGGCTTATCTGATTCCATATCTACCTTTATTTCTTCCAGAGATGTTAGTTGGTCTGGTGTTTCTTCAAATGGAAATTCATCTTCAAATTGTTTTTGCCATTCTGTATCTTTTCTAAATTTATGTCCCTTTAATGTGGCTCTTGCTGCATAAAGCTTTACTAAGTCTTCTGCTATTTCATTTATTGACTTTTTAACTTTTGCCTTTGCCTTGTTCCACTCATTACTTCCAAGTTTATTTACCTTAGGAGTCTTACCTTCACTCCCTATATATTTTTGAACTAAGTCAAGTTGATCAACAGGCACATATAACTTATCACCTTTATCATAGATAATATCTAAGTAGTCCCTCTTATGGCCTCCTACTTCAATTTGCTTTATACCTTTATAGACACCCACACCATGATTAGCATGAACAACATAATCTCCAAGTTTAAGTTCTGCAAAACTTTTTATCTTTGCTATACCTTTTCGTGTACTTGCCTTTTGGGATATTTTTCTTTTAGCTTCTCCAAAAACATCTTTATCAGAAATTATGCATAACTTTAAATCTGGGTATTCGAATCCTTTTAGTAAGTTTCCAAAAGTTATTACAACCTCCCCAAATTCTATTGATTTTATATCCTCTCTATATGAACTTTCTATCTCTCTATCTCTTAATGTATTTACAAGTCTCTCTCCTCTTGTTCTTGTTCCTGATAATATTATTGTTTTGTATCCCTTTGACTTCTTATCTTTAATATCCTCTATTAATAAGTCTAATTGACCTTGATAACTATTAAGTGTAATTTCCTTAATTGAATATCTGTCTATTGGATTTAACATCTTGGTATTAACTGCAAATACATCTAAAGTTATAACTTTTTGTGTTTCTAGCTTTTCAGTTAATTTTTCTTTTTCTATTAAAAGCCTATTTTGTGAAGGTAAAATACCACCTCTTTGCAAAAAGGCTTCATAGTTTTCATTAAATTCAAAATAGCAGCTTTCTAACTTTCCTTCACATTTTTTAACATCATCCACTATATATGTATAGTCTTTTACATAGTTAAAAAAGCTATCTGGCTTATCATAAAAATAAGGTAAATAACTATCTAAAGTTTCAAATGTTAAAGTTTCAATTAGTGATTCTATATTAGCATTTACTATAGATTCCAACTTTTGAATTCTTTCATCCTTTTCATTAGAAGAAGCTTTAATAACTTCTAATTCTCTAAGCATATTTTCTTTTCCTCTGCTTAAAGATTCTTCACTTAAGATAACTTCTTTAGCTGGAAATATCTCTACACTGTTAACCTTCTCAATACTTCTTTGAGATTCTGTATTAAAAGTTCTTATAGATTCTATAAAATCTCCAAAAAGCTCTATTCTATATGGGTAAGTAGAAGTTGGTGGAAATACATCTAGTATTCCTCCTCTTAAAGAAAATTCACCTTTTCCTTCTACTGCCTCTACTCTTTCATAACCACTTTCTACTAGCTTTTTAGATAACTCCTTAAAGTTAACCTCATTATCAACCTCAAGTTTAAAAGTGTACTCTAAAAATAATTCCTTTGGAGTATAAATAGAGGTTAGTGAGTCTATAGATGTTACTATTATTTTATTTTTGTTATTTAAAATTTCCTTAATTACTTTTAACCTAGCCCATCTTAAATCTCCTGAAATAGCGTCTATATTATAAAAAACTACTTCTTTTGCAGGAAAGTAGTAAATATCATTTGTATAAAAGCTCAAATCTTCATATATATTTTTAGCTTCCATATCACTATGAGTAAGTATTATCATGGATGATTCTAAGTTTTCGTATATTCCATAAATACTATAGCTTTTTCCTGAATCTGATAATCCATTTATATTAATTGGGTATCTTTTTTTCTTAATACTTGATATTATTTCATTAAAAGCAGAGCTGTCCCTTAAAGGCTGCAATACCCCCTTTAATCTCATTAATCTACACCGTCCTTAATCTATTGTTTTTTTGATGCTTTAAAACCATTTAATTTATTCATTGCTTCCTTAGTTCCATCTTTAATTATTCCTTCTACACCAATTAAAGAAGCTTCTATAACTTCCATTAAGACTTCTGATTCTTCCTTACTAAACCTACCTAAAACATGCGAAACTAAATCACCATTAGGTTGTCCTACGCCTATCTTAATCCTTGGGAAAACATCTCCACCTATGTTAGCTATTATACTTTTAATGCCATTGTGCCCCCCTGCACTTCCCTTTTCTCTAATTCTTAGTTTTCCAATCTCTAAACTAATATCATCATAAATCACTATAACTTCATCATCTTTTAGTTTATAGAAATTCATAACTTCTCTTATACTTTCTCCACTTAAATTCATATATGTAGTAGGTTTTAATAAAATAACTTTATTATTATTTATAAAGCCTTCACCGTATACCCCTTTAAATTTTATCCTATTTATATCTATATTATACTTATTTGAAATATAATCTATAGCTTCAAATCCTATATTATGTCTAGTGCCTTCGTATTCCTTTCCTGGATTTCCTAGTCCAACAATTAAAAACATATCCTGAAACCTCCTAATTACTATCGGCATATTTATTATTATACTATTTTTTTACAATAATAAAAGTCCTTTAAAATAAAATTGCAACCCTTTAATTGAGTTGCAACTATTATACATCTATTGGCTAATACTATCTAGTTTTATTTGTAGATTTCTAACTTCCCCCGCTCTCATTACCTTACAATTTAAAGTATCTCCATTTTTTTTATTTTTTAGTATTTTAGATACTTGACTTATACTTGTTATTTCATTTCCATCTATATTAAATATTATATCAGTAGGCCTTAGCCCTGATTTATATGAATTGCTATCACGCTTTATACGCGCTACATAAAAACCAACTACAGTAAATTTATCTTTTCCATTAATAAAGCCACCTTCTAAAACACCAAGTATATCTTTAACTTCATTTGTAGAATTTATTATCTCCTCTAAGGAGCTTACATCAACAGCATAATATAATCCGTTTTGTTTCATATCACTAGTTATCTTATAGCTAGCAATTCCTATAAGCTCTCCATTTAAATTACTTATTATTCCACCTGTATTTATAGGTGTTATCGGTGTATTAAGCTCCAATAATTCATAAGTATTATCTTTTACTTTTAAATTTCTATTAGTTGATGTAATAATCCCTGGTATTATATTATCTATATAGTCATCACCCACCGAATTGCTGATAAGAGCAATTCTTTGTCCTTCAAATTTCTCTGCTTTTGGAGCAAATTTAATTGGTACTAATTCATCACTATAATTGACTTGTATTATTGCCATATCAAGTTCTTCATTTCCTACAATAAATTCTGCACTAATTGGATCGCTATCCATTGATGATAACTTAACATATATTTGTCTTAAATCTTTTACCTTGGAATAATTCGTTAGTATTTTGCCATCATTATCTATTATTATTCCTGTTGAATTATTATCAAAATATAAGTTTTCAGTTAAATGCTCTTTACTATCACTTATTGTAACTAATGACTTTTTTAACTTTTCTGCCAATCTAGAGTAATCTATAGAAGAATCACCATTTTCTATATTTTTATTTATTTTATTAGACATATCTTTATATTTTTTTTCTATAATTAAATTAGAAAACAATACCCCTGATAATCCAGCTATAATAAATAAACATATAATCTTGCCACCTATCTTAATGTTAGATTTTATTTTTTTCCTTTTAAACTGTATTGAAGGAAAACTTTCATCCATAAATTTTTCTTTATTTTGTTTGTCTTTTATATTTTTATTCATAGATTTCATTCCTCCTATACTTTGTCTCTCTACTTAACCTGTCTTCTAAGAGTAAATGTAAATTTAACACCTTTATCAGGAATATTATTAACCCAAATATCCTGATTATGCTGTGATAATATTAATCTAACAATAGGCAATCCTAGGCCAGTACTTACTTTGTTTGTTCTGGACTTATCCCTTTTATAGAATCTATCCCATATTTTATTTATATCTTCTTTAGAAATATTAGGTCCACTATTAAATATACTTACATAAACCAATTCACCTTTAGCATATGTTTCTATTTGAATTTTTCCACTTTCTATTCCATACTTTATTGCATTTTCAAGAAGATTAGTTACAACTTGTATTATTCTATCTCTATCTGCAATACAATACTCATGACTATTATTAAATATTACTTCAACATTAATTTTCTTTTGCTTTATCTTTCCTTCTAAATTTAAGGTACATAAAGTGATAATTTCATTTATATCTAATTTAACAATATTCAAATTAAATTTTCCTGACTCCATAGATGATATATCTAAAAGATCATTCACAAGTCTTGATAGTCTGCAAACTTCATCATTTACTATATTTAAATAGTAGTTTTCTTTATCTTTAGGAATAACTCCATCTATAATCCCTGTTATAAAACCCTTAATAGATGTTATAGGTGACCTTAATTCATGAGATACATTTGAAATAAATTCTCTCCTTATGTTATCTACTTTCTCTAAAGATTCTGCCATTATGTTAAATGAATTAGCTAGCTCACCTATCTCGTCTTGAGAATCTATATAAACTCTCTTTTCAACTTCTCCTTTAGCTAACCTTTTTGCAGCATTATTTATTTCAGATAAAGGATTTATTAATATTTTCTGAGCGAAGTAATAAGTTACTATGCTAGACAAGATAACTGCAACTATTACAGATATCCAAATTATAATATATATTTTTTTTGATTCACTAATATTTTGATTATTTTCTATAAGAACTACTGATCCATTAAAATTCTCTTCATTAAATAATGGTTTTGAGTATGCTTTAAGTTTTTTGTTATCCTTATCAAAAAACTCTTTTTCTATCATTTGTCCAGATTTTAATAGCTTCATCTCTGAATCTGATATACTTAGCTTACTATATTTTAAATAAGAAAGGTTATCATTAGATACAGCATATACATAACCTTGATTATCTAAAATTATAGAGTCCATATTAACTGATATTTTAACCATCTTCATTGTATTTCTTAAATCATCATATGAAGTTTCATTATTCTGATTTAAATATTCTAATGTAGAATCTTGAATTAACTCTATATACTTATTTGCAAGCTCAGTTCTTTTATTTGAATATTCTCTATTAATAAATGCTGATAGAATCATTCCCACTAATATTAGTATTATTGAAGTAATAGATGAAAAAGCAATTAAAATTTTGTATATAACACTTTTTCTCTTCATTATTTCACCTCAAATTTATATCCAACTCCCCAAACTGTCTCTATTTGCCAGTTATCTCCACCACTAATTTTTTCTCTTAATCTTTTAATATGAACATCCACCGTCCTAGAATCACCTGGATAATCATACCCCCAAACCTCGCAAAGCAATTGTTCTCTTGTGAAGACTTTATTTTTATTACTTGCTAAATAATGAAGTAATTCAAATTCTTTAGGAGGCATTTTTATTTCTACATCTTTATATATAACATTATAAGAAGCTGAATCTACAACTAAGTCAGGATAATTAACTACCTCAGTGTCTTTTTCATCATAGTTATATCTCCTCATAACTGCTTTAACTCTTGCTAACAACTCTTTCGGCTCAAAAGGCTTTACTACATAGTCATCTGCTCCTAATTCTAAGGCTAAAACCTTATCAAAAGTATCTCCTTTCGCAGTTAACATAATTACAGGTATTTGACTAAACTTTCTAATCCACTTTAAAACTTCTATTCCATCCATACCTGGTAACATAATATCTAAAAGCACTAAATCTGGCTCAAACTCATCAAAAACACTACTAGCTTCTCTTCCATTATGACAAATTCTTGTTTCATACCCAGAACTTAATAAATACATATTTATAACTTCACATATATTTTCATCATCATCTACAATTAATACTCTACCTAATCTATTATCCATAATAACACTCTCCTTATTTTTATTATAATTGATTTATATCTTATTTTTAGCTTTTTACATTAATTATAAATAATAATTAATAATTGTAACAATTTATTAACTATTATTTGTAATTAAAAAGCCCCTAAAAAGTTTGTGCTTCTTAGAGGGCTTTTATCCTATTATGTATTAAACTTCAAATAGTTTACTTATCGGTTCATCATCATATATTCTTTTTATTGCTTCTGCAAATAATGGTGCAACTGATAACGCCTTAAACTTTACTAAATTATCTTTTTCAGGTAATTTAACTGTATTTAGCATAACTAATTCTTCTATAGAAGAGTCATTTATTCTTTCAAAGGCAGGACCTGATAAAACTCCATGAGTGCAGCATGCATATACATTTGTTGCTCCTAAATCCTTTAAAGCATTTGCCGCATTTGCAATAGTTCCTGCAGTATCTATCATATCATCTATTAATATACATTTCTTGCCTTCAATGTCACCTATTATGTTCATTATTTCTGATACATTTGCCTTTGGTCTTCTCTTATCTATAATTGCTATTGGTGCATGTAATCTGTCTGCAAACTTTCTAGCTCTAGTCACACTTCCTAAATCAGGTGAAACAACTACAACATCATCTCTATCATCAAATCCTTTTTCTACAAAGTATTTTGCTAAAATTGGTGATCCTAATAGATGATCAACTGGTATATTAAAGTATCCTTGTATTTGTGCTGCATGTAAATCCATAGTTAACACTCTGTGAGCTCCTGCTGCTGTTAATAAATCTGCAACTAGTTTAGCTGTTATTGGATCTCTTGACTTAGCCTTTCTATCTTGTCTTGCATATCCATAGTAAGGCATAACAACTGTAATTCTTCCAGCTGAAGCTCTCTTAAATGCATCTATCATTATTAAAAGCTCCATTAAATTATTATTAACAGGTGAGCTAGTTGATTGTACTAAAAATACATCTGTTCCTCTTACAGTTTCTGCTATATCAACTGATATTTCTCCATCACTAAATGTTGAAACTTTAGCTTTACCTAGTGGCAATCCTAAAATATCTGCAATTTCTTTTGCTAATTCTGGATGTGAGTTTCCAGTAAATATTTTAATATTTTTTCCATGGGTTATCATTGTGTGAAGACCTCCTTAAATTTTTGGCACTTTTGTTTATCTAAATAACTATTTGTTAGTAAGACCTTTTTTATCAACCCAACCTTCGATATTTCTTTGTTTCGCTCTTGCAACTGCAAGTTCTCCTTCTTTTACATCGTTAGTTATAGTTGATCCTGCTGCTATATAGGTATTATCTTCTACTTTAACTGGTGATACTAAATTTGCATTACAACCTATAAAACTGTTATTCCCTATTTCTGTTTTATGTTTCTTTTGTCCATCATAATTAACAACTACTGTTCCACAACCAAAATTACAGTTTTTACCTACTGAAGCATCTCCTATGTAAGTTAAATGTGATACTTTTGTATTGTCACCTATAGTTGATTTTTTAATCTCTACAAAATCACCTATTCTAGCACCACTTCCAATTACTGATTCTGGTCTTATGTATGCAAACGGACCAACAGTTGTTCTTTCCCCAATTTTACTATCTATAATAACTGACGATTGTATTTCAACATTATTTGAAATAATACTATTGGAAATTCTTGAGTTTGGATATAATATAACACCTTCTCCAATTTTAGTATTTCCTTCTATAACATTACCTGGATATATTATAGTATCTCTTTCAATCTCAACATCATCACCTATATATGTAGAATTTGGATCTATTAACGTTACACCATTTATCATGTGTCTTAAATTTATTCTTTTTCTTAAAATTTCTTCTGCTTGCGCTAGTTGAGCCCTTGAATTAACACCTATAGTTTCCTCATAGTCTATTACAACAGCCCCAACCTTTTTACCTTCTTCTTTTAAAATTCCAATAACATCTGTTAAATAGTATTCACCTTGATTATTATTATTTGATAATTTATCTAAAGAATTTAGTAATAATTCTATATCAAAGCAATATATAGCCGCATTCATTTCATTTATTTTTAATTCTTCTTCAGTGCAATCTTTATGCTCAACGATTTTTAAAACCTCGTCATTTTCTCTTACAACTCTTCCATAACCAGTTGGATCATCAACTATTGAACTTAATAATGTAGCACTATTATTATTTTCTATATGTGTTTTAAATAAACTTTCAACTGTTTCTGGCTTAATTAAAGGTGCATCTCCGCAAAAAACACCTACAACACCTTTTTTTCCTTTTAAAAATTCAATAGCACATTTTACAGCATGACCTGTACCTAATTGCTCTTCTTGTAATGAATAACTAACATTTTTTAAAGCAGTTTTTTCTTTTACTAACTCTGCTCCCTTTCCAACAATTACATCTATATCTTCTATGTTAGCTTTTCTCATAGTATCTATAACATGATTTACCATCTCTTTTCCACAAACTTTATGTAGAACCTTTGGTAAGTCGGATTTTATTCTTGTTCCTTGACCAGCTGCTAAAATTAATGCACACTTATACATAAAAAACACCTCACTATAAAATGTTAAGGACAAATTTATAATTAATTTAAAAAACATTCGTAAACATCTCATTATATTATATTGTATTAGAATAAGTATTTCAACCTTATTTATCCCATTACATATCTTTATATCAATTTATTGCTAAAATACAATTTAATATACAAACACTTCTCTAAAATATGACAAAAAAAATAAAAGGGCATACCCCTTTTATTTTTAAACAATATAAATTAGCCAACTATAACTTCAGCTTCATCTTCAACTCTAGCTTTTTCATAAGCTTCAAGTATTGACGTCTGAATCTTTTCTCTAGTGTCTGTGTTAATAGGATGCGCTATATCCTTAAACTCTCCATCTGGTGTCTTTCTACTTGGCATAGCTATAAATAATCCATTTTGTCCTTCGATTACCTTGATGTCATGAACTACAAATTCGTTGTCAAATGTAACAGAAACTATAGCTTTCATCTTTCCATCTGAAGCTATCTTTCTAATTCTTACATCAGTTATTGTCATTGCACTACACCTCCGTTGCTCTGATAGATAATAAATTCTATAAAAAACATAAAAATCCTTTTTTTATTTTTAAATTTTTTAAATTTTTTCAAATTTTACAATTTTCCATCTATATTAGCAAAGAATATATTTTTATATAATAATATTTGAAGGCCTAACCTCTAAATCTTTTGACTCCCCTAAATGTTTAAGTTCAACTATAGATATATAATCTGAAACTCTCTTTTGTAATACACCTATATTATCTACTAACACTCCTATTCCTATTAACTCACTTTCAAACTCTTTTAATAAATCCTTTATTCCTTGAGCTGTACCACCACCTCTTAAGAAGTCATCTATAAATATACATTTACTTTTAGCTTTCATAGACTTCTTTGAAAGTGACATCTGTTGAATTCTTCCACTAGTACCTGATACATAATTTATTGTAACAGTAGATCCCTCTGTTACTTTGCTATCTCTTCTTATTATAACTAATGGAATACCTAAATTCCTTGCAACTTCATAAGCAAGTGGAATACCTTTTGTTTCTACTGTTACTACATAATCTACTTCCTTATCATAAAATTCTGTAGATAAAATAACTCCGGCCTTACTTATTATTTGAGGATTATACATTAAATCTGTCATGTATATAAAATTCCCTGGAACTATTCTACTCTCATCCTTTAAAAGTTCACAAATATCCTCTGCAAATTTTTTTCTGCTTTCAGTTTCTATTCCAGGAATATATTTTATTCCCCCTGCTGCACCTGATATAGTTTCAACTCTTCCCATTTCTAATTTTTCTAAAACTTCTCTAACTATCACTATATCTTCACTTATAGTCGACTTTGCTGCATTTAATAAATCTGAAAATTTATTTAATCCTATAACCTTATTGGGATTTTCAGTTAAAATTTTTGTAATAGCTACTACTCTACTATTTCTGCTTAACTTTTCCAAAATATATCACCCACATCTTTATTTTTTCCGAATTATTCGTTAATTTCAAGCATCTAATATTCATATTTTATTCTATATCCTTCTCAATATCAATACATTTTAAACAGTTATCTCTCTAAATTTATTTATAATTGTCACTTTTTTTAATGTTTTTCACTAAATTATTTAATATACTGCTTTTTTATGTGTTCATTTTCTTAAATTTGTATATAATTATAAGGTGAAAACTATTTACAATAAATTTGTAAAGAATTCTTAATAATAAAGGGGTTGATTTTTTTGTCTTTTGATCTTAACAAAGATTTAAATAAGAAGGTTCATTTTATAGGTATTGGCGGAGTTAGCATGAGTGGTCTTGCTGCTGTTTTATTAACTAAGGGGTTTAAGGTATCCGGTTCTGATTCGAAAGAATCTGGCATTACTAATAAATTAAAATCTGAAGGTGCTGAAATTTACATAGGTCATAATAGAAATAACTTGAAAAATGTTGACTTAGTAGTTTATACAGCTGCTATTCCATCAGATAACCCTGAGATATTAGAGGCTAAGGAAAAAGAAATAGAGATGATGGACAGAGCAGAATTTTTAGGTTTAATTATGAATGGACATAAATATAATGTTGCTGTTTCCGGTACTCATGGAAAGACAACTTGTACATCCATGCTTTCTCATATAACCTTAAAAGCAAATTTAGATCCCACTATACTAGTTGGTGGAGATTTAGATGTAATAGATGGAAACTTTAAAATTGGAAACAGTGAGTACTTCTTAACAGAAGCTTGTGAATATAAAGAATCATTTTTAAAATTCTATCCTTATATAGGAATAATTTTAAATATAGATGCAGATCATTTAGATTACTACAGAGATCTAAATCATATAAAAGAGACTTTTGAAAAGTTCTCTAATATAATTCCTTCTGATGGATATTTAATCGGATATTGTGAAGATGAAAATGTAAATGAAATATTAAATAAAGCTCATTGTAATACTATTAGCTACGGAATAAATAAAGGTGATGTAACAGCTAAAAATATTTCCTTTAATAATAAAGGCTGTGCTAGTTTTACTGTGTGCAGAGATAACATAGAGTTATTTGATATTACACTAAATACTACAGGTAAACACAATATATTAAATGCCTTATCAACTATTTGTGTTGGATTAATATTTAACTTACCTCATTCTTCAATAATTGAAGGATTAGCTGAATGTAAGGGAGCTCATAAAAGATTTGAATACAAAGGGGAATTTAATGGCTCAACTATAATAGATGACTATGCACATCATCCAGTAGAAATTAAAGCTACTTTAGATACTGCTAATATAATTCCACACAAAAATATTTATGCAGTATTTCAACCTCATACTTATACAAGAACAAAAACATTATTTAATGATTTTACTGAATGCTTTTCTAACTCAGATGAACTGCTACTTATGGATATATATGCAGCAAGAGAAAAAGATACTGGAATTGTAAGCTCTAATGATCTTGGAGATGCAATAAGAGCTAAAGGTATAAAGTGTATTAATGTTCACAGTCACAAAGAAGCTGCTAATTATTTAAAAAGTAAAATCACTAAAGATGACATTGTTTTAACTATTGGTGCTGGAGATGTAGTTAAAGTTGCCGACTTAATTTTAAAATAATAGATATCAAATTTTTACTTATATTATTACTTTATTAGTAAATACTATATGGACATAGAACTTATATGCTAATATTATTTGGTATTGTTCTATTTCCTTATAGTATTTATTTTGTTTTCTTTTGACTAATATCCTAATAATATTGATATTGTTTGCTTTTTATATTTATTTTTATCTAGGTTTATTTTATAATTTACGAGAACTATAAGTATTTTTATATAATATTCTTATATATTTAAAATTATATAAAATACAAATTTTAGAGTAGAGGTGATTTCATGGAATTATCAAACAAAATTCAAAGTGCTGCAGATTTTATATTACAAAAATCTAAATACAAACCTGAAATCGGTTTAATTTTAGGATCTGGATTAGGATCATTAGCTGACTCTATAGAAAATCCTGAATTTTACCCTTATGAAGACCTTCCACACTTTCCAATATCAACTGTTGAAGGTCATGCTGGAAGATTAGTTATAGGTATGTTAAATGGAAAATGTGTTGTTGCAATGCAAGGTAGATTCCATTACTATGAGGGATACTGCTATAACGAAGTAACTTTCCCAGTTAGAGTAATGAAATTAATTGGAGTTAATAAATTAATCGTTACTAACGCTGCTGGAGCTGCTAACACAAGCTTTAAACCTGGGGATTTAATGCTTATAACTGATCACATAAACTTCTCTGGAGATAACCCTCTAATAGGTAGAAACCTTAAAGAGTTTGGACCTAGATTTCCAGATATGTCTACTGCCTACGATCCAGAGCTTAGAAGTAAGGCTTTAGAAGTTGCAAAAGATCTAAACATTGATATTAAGCAAGGAGTATATATGATGTTTAGTGGTCCTACTTACGAAACTCCTGCTGAAGTTAGAATGGCAAGAATACTTGGTGGTGATGCAGTAGGTATGTCTACAGCTCCAGAAGTAATAATTGCAAATCATTCAGGAATGAAGGTATTAGGAATATCATGTTTAACTAATATGGCTGCTGGAATTTTAGAGCAACCTTTAAACCACGAAGAAGTAGTAGAAACTTCTAATATGGTAAAAGAGAAATTCACTTCATTTATGAATAAAATAATTGAAGTTATTTAATTATTTAACTATTTTACTAAAGAAAATTTTATAACCAAACGAAGGAGAAATTAAACTTGGAAAGATTTGTTGGAATACTAGGAATTATTGTTATATTAGGAATAGCTTTTTTACTTTCAGAAAACAAAAAGAAAATCAATTGGCGTTTAGTTGTATCTGGTTTAGGATTACAAATAATATTTGCTATATTAATATTAAAAGTTCCAGTTGGTAGAAGAGTATTTGAAAGTGCTAGTAGTGCAATAACAAAACTACTAGACTTTACTAAAGAGGGTACAAACTTCTTATTTGGACCACTTGCCGATGTAAGTGGAATAGGATTTGTGTGGGTAGTTCAAATTTTACCTACAATAATATTCTTTTCAGCATTAATGGGAGTGTTATACTATCTTGGAATAATGCAATTTATAGTTAAATTTATAGCTAAGTTTATAGCTAAGTTACTTGGAACTAGTGGTTCTGAAACATTAAGTGCAGTTGGAAACATATTTTTAGGTCAAACTGAAGCTCCACTTCTTGTTAAGCCTTTTGTAAAGGATATGACTAGGTCTGAACTTTTAGCTATAATGATAGGTGGAATGGCAACTGTTGCTGGTGGTGTAATGGCTGGTTATGTAGCAATGGGAGTTAATGCTGGTCACCTTTTAGCTGCAAGCATAATGGCTGCTCCTGCTGGATTAGTTTTAGCAAAAATTATAATCCCAGAAACAGAAGAAAGTAAAACTAA
Source organism: Clostridium sp. CTA-7 (assembly GCF_054768095.1). Classification (NCBI taxonomy): domain Bacteria; kingdom Bacillati; phylum Bacillota; class Clostridia; order Eubacteriales; family Clostridiaceae; genus Clostridium; species Clostridium sp. CTA-7. The sequence goes on from NZ_BAAAAV010000006.1 coordinate 41,475, forward strand.
AAATTCTTCTGATATAGTAGTTGAAAATACTTCATCTAACTTAGTTGAAGCTGCTGCAAATGGAGCAAGTGATGGCTTAGGATTAGCATTAAATGTTGGTGCTATGTTACTAGCATTTATAGCCTTATTAGCTTTAGTTAATTTCTTAATAGGTGCTATAGGGGGTTTATTTGGATTTCCTGAGTTAAGTTTTCAATGGATTTTAGGAAAATTATTCTCTCCATTAGCATTTGTTATGGGAGTACCTTTATCAGATATTTCAGCTGCTGGTAGTTTACTTGGTCAAAAAATAATATTAAATGAATTTGTTGCATACTCTGAGCTTGGAAAATTAATAGCAGCTAATGTACTACAGCCAAAGACTGTGATGATGTTAACATATGCTTTATGTGGATTTGCTAACTTTAGCTCTATTGCAATTCAAATAGCAGGTATAGGTGGTCTAGCACCTGAAAAGAAATCTACTATTGCTAAACTAGGCTTTAAAGCTCTTATAGGTGGTGTATTAGCAACCTGCTTAACAGCAACAATAGCTGGTGTACTATTTTAGTATTTAGCTAAAAAATTTATTATAATTTTCTTTAAATATAATAAGGCTGAGTTTTAGATAATATCTAAAACTCAGCCTTATTTTTAAATTATAGTTATCTCCTTACTTACAGAGTTTAATACTTCGCACCCATCCTTAGTTACTAATACTAAATCTTCTATTCTTACACCAAAGTCATCTTTTAGGTATATTCCAGGTTCTATAGAAAATATCATACCTGCTTTTATTTCCTCATTATTTACAGAACTAACGTCTCCAAAATCATGGTCTTCTATTCCTATACTATGACCTGTTCTATGAGTAAAATATTCACCATATCCAGCTGCTTCTATATAAGATCTAGCTGCTTTATCTATATCAGAGAATTTCATTCCTTCTTTTACTTTTCTTATAGCACTTTGATTTGCTTCCTTAACTGTATTATAAATCTTTGCATGCCTTTCATTAGGTGCTTCACCAAAAAATACTGTTCTTGTCATATCTGAACAATATGAATTGTACACACCACCAATATCTAGAACTATACTATGCCCTTTCTTTATAGTATCATTACTAGAATGATGATGCGGGTCGGCTCCATTAGGACTAACAGCAATTATAGGTGAAAATGAAAACTCATTTACTCCATAACTTTCATATAATTCAGTTAAAAGGTTAGCATAATATTTTTCTGTTTTTCCTTCTTTTAAGTTATCCCAAAGTTCAAGCATAACCTTATCATTAATTTCAGAAGACTTTTTCATTAAGGCTATTTCCTCTTGGTCTTTTATCATTCTTAATCTATCTATTATAGGTGATGAATTAACAAAAGCTTTTGCCCCATTATTATTCATAAGCTTTATTAAAAAATGTGCTGGCCAATTTTTATCCACACCTAAGGTCTTTTCTTTGTCCACAACTGTGCATAATATGTTTATTGGATCCTCTATATCTGAATACCAAATCAAATCTACACCCAAATCCTCATATATAGGAAATAATTTATTAACTATAAATTTATGATTACCATTTGTGTTTAAATATAAAGCAATCATTCTCTCACCTGGTGAAATCCACTTTCCTGTTAAGTAAAAAATTGCTGGTGGAGATGATACTATTATTTGATTTAATCCTTGTTCCTCCATAGCTTTTAATACATTTTGTACTCTATTTAGCTTCATATCTGTACCTCCTTTTTTTAACCTATAAATATAATATACCTTATGGATGAAATAATATCTATTTATTATAATCATATTAAAATTATTTATCCTAAATATTTTAAGTGATATAATATAAAATATATTATTTAGGAGGATATACTTATGAAAATAGCTGCAATTTCGGATATACACGGAAATATTTACTCACTACTTAAGGTACTAGAGGATATAGATGAACAAAGAGTTGACTTAATAGTTTGCCTTGGTGATTTAGTTGGCTATGGTCCTCATCCAAATGAGGTTATTGCTTTAATAAAAAGAAGAGAAATCCCCTGTCTAAAGGGAAACTATGATGCATCAGTAGTAGATGAAGGCTTTACTTTTATAAGAGATAATTCAGTTAATTCATTTGCACTTCCTTGGGCATGTGAAGAAGTTAGAGCCTCAAATAAATATTATTTATCACAACTGCCAACATTTTTAGACTATGATATAAATGGAGTAAAAATTAAATTTACCCATGGTAGTCCTAATATAATAAATGAATATCTTTTCCAAGATGGGCAAAATACAGAAGATATAATGAAAAATCTTAAAGAAGATGTGTTAGTTTGTGCTCATACACATATTCCTTCTTACAAAAAATTCGACCAAAAAACCTTTATTAACGTTGGAAGTGTTGGTAAGCCTAAAATAGGAAGACCTAACGCTACATATTGCTTAATTAATATTGATGAAAATAAAAATATAGATGTTAAATTTAGAGAATTAGAATATGAATTTAAAAGAATAGTCAAGGACTCTAAAATGCTTAACTTTCCTCCACAGTTAATTTCATCCTATGAAAGTGGAAATGAGTAAAAAAATTGCTACGGTTAATAATAAATCGTAGCAATTTTAATTCTTAACCAAAGGTCGCCTTTTATTCATCCTTTATATATCCTACTATAGGAAGTTTATTTAATCTCCTAATGCTATGACACTTTTTAAAAGCATCTGTGTTATCTAGTCCTGCTTTAACTCCAAAATGTACTCCACTTTTCCATTGTGGTATAGCACTAACATCATATATAGTACCATTTATAGCAACATAAGCTGGTATTCCATTTTTCCCATTATATTTAGCTAATTCTTCTATAGTTAATTCAAGTAATCCATTATCTCTTTTCTTATTGTGAAATGTAACTTCATTCAAATAAGAATTTATTTGATTGCAAACCTTGTCCATAACTTGTAATATATTTTCCTTGTATTCTTCAGGATATGTTACTAGCATGCTTTTTAGTTTATTTAATTCAATAAATTTTTCTTCTAAGAAACCTCTATTGCTCATATAATCCTCCATAAAATGCTTCCTCAAATTATCTTATGATTTAAAGTTGCAAATGTTAGCGAATTGGTGTAAAATCGTAATAAACATTATAATTTTATTACTGTGATGAGAAGAGTAGCTATACGGAAGTAGTCTTAGCGAGTAAGGAATGGTGTAAGCCTTATACGAAGCCTTTAGTGAAGAACATCTCTGAGTTTCTAACCGAACAAGTGAAAAATGATCACCTTTTCCTTATGTTAAAGGTGTAAGTTCGACTAACAAAATTAAAATTTTTAGTCTCACTTAAGTAGACTTAGACGGAGTCAAACCGTTATAATTTGAATGGCATTATCTGTGTCAATTGAGTGGCTATTTATAGCAATTTGGGTGGTACCGCGAAATTATCCTTTCGTCCCTTTTTAGGGATGAGAGGTTTTTTTATTTTATAAAAATTTATCTTAGGAGGAACAATAATGGATAAAGTTAGTTTAGTAAAATCACTTTACAGAAATCAAGATGAATATTTATCTAAAGAAATAAAAATTTCTGGTTGGATAAAAACTTTAAGAGCGTCAAATGCTTTTGGATTTATTGAAGTAAATGATGGTACATTCTTTAAGAATGTTCAAGTTGTTTTTGATAATAAACTTGCTAATTTTAAGGAAGTATCAAAACTACCTATTAGTTCATCAATAACTGTTATAGGTACTTTAGTTGCTACTCCAGAAGCTAAGCAACCTTTTGAAATTCAAGCTAATGAAATAGTTATAGAAGGTATGTCTCAATCAGATTACCCTCTTCAAAAGAAAAGACATAGTTTTGAATACCTTAGAACAATAGCTCATTTAAGACCTAGAAGCAATGCATTTTCAGCTGTATTTAGAGTACGTTCAGTAGCTGCTTATGCTATACACAAATTCTTCCAAGAAAGAGGTTTTGTTTATACTCACACACCTTTAATTACTGGAAGTGATGCTGAAGGTGCCGGTGAAATGTTTAAAGTTACAACTCTAGACTTACACAACGTTCCAAAAACTGAAGAAGGCGCTATAGATTTTAAACAAGACTTCTTTGGTAAAGAAAGTAATCTTACAGTATCAGGCCAATTAAATGGTGAATGCTATGCATTAGCATTTAGAAACATTTATACTTTTGGACCTACTTTTAGAGCTGAAAACTCAAATACAGCAAGACATGCTGCAGAGTTCTGGATGATAGAACCTGAAATAGCATTTGCTGATTTACAAGATGATATGGAATTAGCTGAAGATATGCTTAAGTATGTTTTAGAATATGTTTTAGCTGAATGTCCAGAAGAAATGGCATTCTTTAATCAATTTGTTGATAAAGGAATACTAGATAGATTAAATCATGTAATTTCATCTGACTTTGGTAAAGTAACTTATACAGATGCAGTTGAAATACTAAAGAAAGCTGATAAGAAGTTTGAATACCCTGTTGAATGGGGAATTGACTTACAAACAGAACACGAAAGATATCTTACTGAAGAACATTTTAAAAGACCTGTATTTGTGACTGATTATCCAAAGGATATAAAAGCATTCTATATGAGGCTGAATGATGATGGAAACACAGTTGCTGCAACAGACCTTTTAGTTCCAGGTATAGGAGAACTTATAGGTGGTAGCCAAAGAGAAGAGAGGTTAGACATCTTAATTAAGAGAATGGCTGAACTTGGACTTAAAGAAGAAGATTACTGGTGGTATTTAGAGCTTAGAAAATACGGAGAAACTAAGCACGCTGGATTTGGATTAGGTTTTGAAAGACTAATAATGTACATTACAGGAATGTCAAACATCAGAGACGTAATACCATTCCCAAGAACTACAGGACAATCTGATTTCTAATAAAACAAAACCTAGTAAACAGCTTGCTTACTAGGTTTGTTTAATTAAGTTAATCAATTTAGAAACATTTTTATTACATAAAGTTTATTGTGTTATTTTTACACTTAAAGTTTTAAATGTGATCCATCACAAAATGGTGGATTTTTAGTGTGATTACAAGCGCATAAATGCGCCTTCTCACTTTTTTTAGCAATAAAAGTTAAAGGTGTAAATGATGTACCTACATGTGCACCATTACAAAATGGTATACTTGAACTTTTTCCACATGTGCACCAAAAGTATGTTTGATCTTCTTTTAACTCCACTAAAATAGGATGCTTTTTCGCTATTAAAGACTTGTCCATAACGATTTCTTGTGAATGTTCTTTAATAATTTCATCATATTCAGCCTTTATTTTATTAGCAAGCTTTTGATCCTGCTTAGCTACATTAACTAGATACATTAATATATTTCCGGGATAAATAACATCATCTTTAAAATATGTACTTTCTAATGATTTTCTACTTAATGATATTATACAATTTTCATCATGATCTTGCTTGCATTCTTTACACAACCTGCATACACTTGCTATGCTTTTAGCAGTCAGATTTTCGTTATATACTTTTATGTCATTTTTAGGTATTAATTTAATCCCATCACTAATTATCTTCAATCCATTTTTCTTGGTAGCTTCTACAGCATTTTTAGCAAATCCTATATTGCACTTGAATGGTATACATTGGTTTGTGTTGTAAAATTTACATTCTAAACAAATTTTATTTAAATTTTCTTCTATTCTTTCATAATAATTCATTAAAAAACTCCTTTTATATCATAATTAATGGTTAAAAGTAAATTTGTATTTTACAATTTTAAAATACTACATAATGTTATTTGTCATGAAATTGAAGTCATGAGTTTTTAAGAAGAGTCTTATATTATTTGATATTTTTAACATTATATTGAAAAATATCTGTGGTTGTCAAGGATTCATAAAGTTTTATACTATTTTGCATAACTTTAACACAAACTTAGAATTTTATGTTGAAATATCCTTTAAACAACAATTTGATCTAGAAATATTAACTATTACATTGGCATCTCTTTTAATGGTAGGTACTACATTATCAGTATTATAATTAACCTACTAGTTTATTTATAGCAAGCTAGGGGTTAGCATATTCTAGGTATAATATCTTCCTCCAACATACCTAATATTCTTGTACCATTAATTTTAGTTTTTAAATACACCTTTCCTCGGTCATCCTTTACTACTTCTCCTATTAAAGCTGCATTTTTTCCTAAAGGATTATTTTTCATGACTTTAATAACCCCCTCTGAATCTTCCTTTGAAACGATCAATACGATTTTGCCCTCATTTGCTATATATAATGGATCGACTCCTAATATTTCACAAATAGCGCTAACATCCTCTCTTACTGGGATAGAGTTTTGATTTAATAATATACTTATGCTCTTTTCTTCTATTACTTCATTTAAAGTTGTAGCAAGTCCACCTCTTGTAATATCCCTAATAAATTTAACTTTTTTACTAGCCTTTAAAATATCTCTAACTAGTAAATGTAGTGCATTGCAATCACTTTGTATTTCAGACTCTAGATTTAGCTCCTCCCTCGCACATAGTATAGTTATTCCATGATCTCCTAATGTACCACTTGCAATAACCTTATCTCCTTCTTCAATCCTTTGACTAGATAGATTTAAATTATTTTCAAATACGCCTATGCCTGTAGTATTAATATAAACCTTATCTCCCTTACCTCTTTCCACTACCTTGGTATCCCCTGCAACTATTTTAACACAACATTGCTTTGCAGTTTTAGCCATGGATTTAACAATTCTCTCTAAATCACTAATTCTTAACCCTTCTTCAATTATAAATCCAACTGTAATATAAAGAGGTTTTGCCCCACTGACAGCTAAATCATTTACTGTCCCACATATGGATAATTTACCTATATCTCCTCCTGGAAAAAATATTGGATTTATTACATATGAATCAGTTGTTATAGCAATTTTCTCATCTAAATTTTTAATTATACTAGAATCTCCTTGCTCTAGAAGTATTTCATTATTAAAATGTTTATAAAAAATTTTATTAATAAGTTCATTAGTTTTCCTTCCACCACTTCCATGAGATAAAGTAATAATATCCATATTCAACAACCTCTTTTATTATTAGTTTAAATACATATAATGTATTCTACAAGTTCCCTCTCTAGACACCATACAAACTCCTACAGGATTAGAAGGAGTACATTTATTACAAAAAAATTTACAATCCTCTGGAGCTTTCTTTCCCTGTATTATGTATTCACAAATACATCCTTTTAAAGCCTTACTCTCTTTAACTTTTATATTAAACTTAACTTCTGCATCATAGTCACTATATTCACTATTAATCTGTAATCCACTATTTTCAATGAATCCAAGACCTCTCCAGTTGCCATTATAATTATCAAAAACCTTATTCATCAACTCTTTAGCTTTTTTATTTCCTTCATATCTAACAAATCTGCCGTAAATATTCCTTAAATTAATCTGATTTTCCCTTATCATATCTACTAATAAATAAATGGCTGCCATAACATCCTGGTCATCAAAACCAGCTATAACTGATGGTATTTTTAGTTCTTCGCTAATAAAACTAAAGTCTCTTTCACCAATAATAGTACCTACATTCCCTGGACAAATGATACCATCTACCTTGACATCCTTATCACTAATTAAATATTTAATAGCTTGAGGCATAGTTTTTAAAGCACTAAACACACTAAAGTTTCTTAAATTTCTCATATAAGCCTTTTCTATAGCAAGAGCAATAGTTGGTGCTGTGGTTTCAAATCCTATTGCTAAAAATACAACTTCATTATCAGGGTTTTTTCTAGCAACATTTACTGCTTCTAATGGCGAATATATTACTCTTATATCCATACCTAAAGCTTTCTGAAGATTTAGAGAACCATTAGTTCCTGGAGTATTGATCATATCCCCAAATGTTGTTATTATTATATCTTTTCTTTCACTTAACTTTATAGCTGCATCTATATAGCCTTGACTTGTTACACATACAGGACATCCTGGACCACTAATTAATTTTATATTATTAGGTAAAATGTTCTTTATTCCACTTCTTAAAATTGACATAGTGTGAGTTCCGCAAATCTCCATTATTCTTATTTCCCTATCTATTTCTAAACCTTTCATATTTCACCTTCATATTCAGAACTAAATAATTTATCAAATAATTCTTGTGTAATTTTTCCTTGTTCTCTATCTAATTTTTCTATTGCACAACCTGAATGAACAAGAAGGTAGTCTCCTATATCCACATCATCTAAAAGAGCTATATTCACCTTCATCCTAACACCATTATAATGTACCATTGCTTCCTCATTATATATTTCAATAACCTCAAGCGGAACTGCAATACACATGTTTTTAATTCATCTCCCTTTCATTTGCTATTACTAGCTGACCTAATGAAATACCTTGATCGTTACAAGGTATTTGTTTATTTATATAAACACTAAAGGACCTTTTTCTTAAAGCATTATATATTCCATTAAGAAGAATTTTATTTTGAAATACTCCTCCACTAAGTGCAACTTTTTTAATTCCATAATCCTTTGATAACTTTTCACAAACATCTAATGTAAAATTAATTATAGTATTATGAAAGCGCATAGAAATAACTTCCTTTGAAGTTTGTTTTTTTAAATCTGCAATTATTCCAGTAATTATATTATCTGTGTTTATAATATAGTTTTCATTTATAAAATCTATACTAAACTTATAGCTACCTACATTATTACCTGAAGCTATATTTTCTAAATAAATAGCAGCTTCCCCCTCAAAGGTCACTCTTTTGTTAAAACCTAGAATATAAGCAACTGCATCAAACAATCGTCCCATACTTGATGTTTTTGGAGAATTTATATCTTTTTTAATCATATCAATACATATTTCAATTTCTTTTTCTTCTATAGATGACGTTTTATTATAATTTAAATTACATATCTCTTTTAAATTTTCCTTTACCTTATCCCCATAAGTCTTGTAAAGATAAGAAATAGCCATTCTAATAGGATTTCTAGCTGCTATATCTCCTCCAGGCATAGCTACTAAATTTAAATGTCCACCTCTTTTAAAATCCTTACAATTAGCTAATAAAAATTCCCCTCCCCATATAGTTCCATCATTCCCATAACCTGCTCCATCGTAAGCAACACCAATAACTTTATTTTTTATTTTATTCTCAAATAAAACACTAACAATGTGAGCATGATGATGGTAGACACCTATCTTTTTCCCCTTAAATTTTTTTAGATATTCAGATGAAAAAATATTGGGATGAAAATCATAAGCTACTAACCTTGGATTTATATTATAAATATTTTTTAGTGTATCTATAGCCTCGTCATATCTATTTAAGGTTTCTAAATTTTCTAAATCACCTATGTATTGGCTTAAAATTATATTTTCATCCTTACAAAAACAAAATGTATTTTTTAAATGCGAACCAAGACTTAGGCTTTCTTTAAAATTTTCTCCCTTTAAATATAACGGTGAATAACCTCTTCCTAGTCTAACAACCCTTTCCCCTTCTAAAATAAATCTAGTTACAGAGTCATCTACTGAAGTGTAAATATCTCTATTGTTAATAAGATGATAATCTACTATGCTACTTAACTCTACTATAGCTTTTTTGTTATCATAAATTATTGGCATCCCATTAATATTTGCACTTGTCATAATAAGTGTATCTAAATCTTCATCAAAGAGAAGATAGTGCAATGGAGTGTAGGGAAGCATAATACCTAAGGTCTTGTTACCTAGAGCTATATTGTAAGGTAATATTTCTTCCTTTTTATTAAGAATCAATATAGGTTTTTTATTACTCAACAATATTTTTTCTTCATCTATAGATAAAAAACAATATTTTTTTACAGTTCCAATATCTTTCATCATTAAAGCAAATGGCTTCGTTAATCTATTCTTTTTCTTTCTAAGGTTATTTATTATATATTCATTTTTACCATCACAAACTAAATGAAATCCTCCTATACCTTTAATGGATAATATTTTCCCTTCCTTTATTAGCTTAATAGTTTCTTTAATTGGATTTTCTGTATCTACTTTGTTTCCTTTTTTATCAACTAGCTCTAATTCTGGTCCACATTTATAACAACAATTAGGCTGTGCATGAAATCTTCTGCTAAATACATTATTATATTCTTCATTACAAGATTTACACATTTTGAAATCATTCATAGTTGTTGATGATCTATCATAAGGAAGTGACTTTATTATTGAATACCTTGGTCCACAGTTTGTACAGTTAGTAAAAGGATATAAATATCTGTTACTTTTTTTATCTATAATATCTTTATAGCAATCTTTACAAATCCCTAAATCATGTGTAATAAATGTCATTCCCTTGCTTTCATTAATACTTCCTTCTATATTAAAAGCTTTATAGTTCACTAATTCTCTATCTTCTATTATAAATTTCTCAATATTTAAAAGCTCTAAGGATGGATTTTTTAAATCATTTATAAAGTTATATATAGATTTTTTATTTCCTTCAACATCTATAATTACACCTGTGCTACTATTTTTTATAAATCCATTTACATGATTTTTTAATGCTATTTTATATACGAAAGGTCTAAACCCTATACCTTGTACTAATCCCTTTACCAATATATATTTTCTAATCATAGTATTCTCTAAGAAAGCTCCCTTCTGACATTAATCTTATCTATTAAGTAATGACATAATTCTTCTATTCCCTTCCCATTGCGAGCTGATATAACGAACACCTTAATATCCTTATTTAAAGAGTAAATATCTTCATAAAACTCATCTATATTAAAGTCTGTAAAATTTATAATATCTATTTTATTTAAAACAACTGCTTCTGATTGTTGGAATATAAAAGGGTATTTAAGTGGCTTATCATTTCCTTCTGTAATACTTAAAACTGTTATTCTACAGTCTTCTCCTAAATCATAGGAAGCAGGACATACTAAATTTCCTATGTTTTCTATAAAAATTAAATCTAAATCTTCTAAATCCATATTTTCAATAGAATTTTCTATCATAGCAGCATCTAAGTGACATGCACCACAGGTATTTATTTGAACAACAGGTATACCTTGCCCTTCTATTCTTTCTCCATCTTTTGTAGTATATAAATCTCCTTCTATTACCCCAATAGAAATTGTATCTTTCATATTTTTTATTATCTTTTCAAGAATTGAAGTTTTTCCTGCCCCCGGAGATCCAAATATATTTATAGTGAATATATCTTTTTCTTTTAGAAGCTTTCTATTTTTTTCTGCAAATTCAGTATTAGATTGTAGTATCCTTCTTTGTATTGATATACTCTTCATCCTCTTCCCCCTCTATCCTTTCAACAAGTAGTTCAAATCCCCCTACTACCTCTATAATTATTGCTGCACCTTCACACTTTGTTCCTTTACTTAGTGCTCTAAAAGCAAATTTAAGAGATTCCTCATCTATTCCATTAAAACTACCAACTTTAATAATTATTAGGCTTACATTTTTAAGCTTGTATCTCTTGATATTTTCATCTACTATGCTATATATCTCAAATGCTATTGATGATTCATGCACTAGTTTCACCCTTTTCCATATACTCTAAGCTATTATCTTTAATAATTTTATAGACTTCACTACATATTTCTTTAAATTTTGTCTTTAACTCATTAGTAATCTCTAAACTAAAACCTACTTCTATTACCTCAATTCCTAAAATGAAACCTTCGATTTCAGTATTGGAATAATTAATTAGTGAAAGTAGGCTCATACCATGTATTGATAGTAAATTACTTGAATATTTTTCGGCTTCATTTAATGAAATTTTAGTTATTTGTCCACATTCTAATCCTAATAGTGTGCTATCTAAAATAAATAGAAGGTCACCATTTTGTATATTATCTAAAGCATAATTAAAATCAGTTTCTGCTTTTATACACTCTATACTTAAATTTAATTTCTTTAATTCTTCTTCTATTGAATCAATTATCTTAAGTGATATACTATCATCACCCATTAATAGGTTCCCTATTCCAATAACCTTAATCATTAAACAACCCTCATACTAAAATCCCTAAATTTATCACTTATAATATGAGTTGCACAGGAAACACAAGGGTCAAAAGATCTTATTATTCTCCCAACTTCAGAAGGATTTTTTATATCCTCTATATAAGTTCCTATTAATGCCTTCTCTACAACTCCTTTATTTCCTACAGAGTCTTCAGGTGATATATTCCAAGATGATGGTGTTATTATGTTATAACTTTCAATTTTCTTTTCTTTAATTGTCACCCAATGTCCCAAAGCTCCTCTCGTGGTATCACTCACTCCAACTCCATTTGCATATTCTGGTATTTCCCATTGTTTTTGTACAGATGGTTCAAGCTTAACTTTATTTAAAAGATCTTCGATTATATCACATATTCTTTTAGCTTCAATAACTCTGGCCATAGTTCTATCTAAAGTAGATATTCCTTTAGTATATTCCCCATTTAGCCATAGTCTAGCAAGTGGTCCTACTTCCATAGGAAGACCCTTATATCTTGCTGCCTTAACCCAGCTATAAGCATTCTTTTTATTTGTGTCTGGTTTCCAATTTCTATCTTCCTGTGTTAAAACATTCTTAGAATCTGAGTAGTAAGAGTAGACAATATCTTCACTTATATTATTTATATCAAATTTCTCTCTCAAATTATTTATAATAACTCCGCTTTTTACATAGCCGTTAGGCTCATTAAAATCACTATCAAATGCTCCATAACTTAAAAAGTTACCATATCCCCCTCCATTTTTAAAATCCTCAGGATAGTATTTAGAAATTATATTTATATCCTCAATCATTACATTATTAACAAAATTTCTAATTGAATATAATATAGATTTAAGTTCAACCACTTTTGCTACATCGATATTAACTGTTGCACCTCCAACAAAAATTCCATGATTATGTGGAGCCTTTCCTCCTAATATGGCTAACATCTTATGGGCATCTCTACTATATTTAAAAGCTTCAATATAATGATTATTCAATCTATCATTAATATCTTTTGGTAATTTATATTTTCTTCCTTCAGTATTATTTCCAGGTTTAATATCTATTTGTACATAATCAGGTATTGCAAATTGATAAAAATGTCTTATATGATTTTGTAAAAACTCACATGCATGCATTATTTGTCTCAATATACTTCCATTCTCATTTGGGGTAATGTTTAAAGCATTTTCTAAAGAAACTGTTGATACAAACCCATGTGCTGTTGAACATATACCACATATTCTCTCAGTGAAATAAATGGCGTCAAATGGTGATCTCCCCTTTAGCATTTCTTCAAATCCTCTAAAAAGAAATCCAGTATTTCTAGCATTTGTTACTATATTTTTTTCTATAGTAACCTCTATTTGCAAAAAACCACTTATTCTTGTAATTGGATTTATTATAATCTTTTCACTCATATATTTTCTCCACAACTAAAAATTTATAAAGGGCTCAATTTTGTCAGGGAACCCCTCATTTGCGCAACCAATACAAGGTGTATTATCCTCTATAGGCCAATTTACCCTATCATTCCATTTTCTAAGTGGACAATTTGTCTTTGTAATTGGACCTCTGCACCCTAATTGAAACATACACTCCTTATCCCCCAGCTTTGTAGCAAAATTTCCTTTATCAAAAAATGATCTTCTAGAACAATAAGTGTGTATAGTTTCTTCGTATAAAAATAAAGGGCGACCCTCTGAATCCAATTCTGGCAATCCATATGAAATTAGATGAGCTATAGTACTTATTACCCACTGAGGATTAGCAGGGCAACCAGGAATTCTTATAACTTCCCTAGTTAAAAAATCTGAGACGCTTTTGCTTAAAGACGGGTTGGAATTTGCTGAAGATATACCACCATATGATGCACATGTACCAACAGCTAAAACGTGCTTTGCTTTTCCCGCTGCAAGTGTTATAGCCTCTGCCCCTGAAATAACTTTCCCATTATATTGAGCTATTATATTATAAAACCCATTATCTCTTGATGTTACAGCTCCTTCTACAACTAAAATAAATTCAGTGTCTAATGTTTCAAGAAATTTCTCAAAAGCTCTCTGCCCTTCTGCTCCCATAATACTATTATTGTAAGTCATATTTACTATCTGAGTTAATAAATACGGTATATCTGGAGTATTAGCATCTAAAAGTGAAATAATATTTCCTGAGCAGCCACAAGCCTCTAACCAAATAAGATTTATCTTTTTTAAGCTATTATCTTGTATTCTACTTAAAGTTGAAGCTATTACTTCTCTTGGACATCTTTTCTTCGCCAATGTCACACCTTCTATATTTATTGTTTTATAAACTTTATTCCTATTTTAATAATTTTATGACTATACTTTATACGGCTAAATTCAAGATAACTTTATTTTTAATAAAAAATAAGAAGACCTTACAAGTGTAAATCTTCCTACTATACTTACAAATATTAAATTATGCATTATTATAATTAATTCTTAGTTTATTTAACAATAAATCATAAAGATATATTTTACCTAGTTTTATTCTACACAGATCTAATGCTATCTATTATAGCAGGTATATCATCATGATCTTCTACCCATATAATACTTATTCCTAATTGCTCAAAGGATTTTTCATATAAATCATTATTTATAATATTAAACGATTTAAGAATATCGCCTTTTATATTATCATCCTCTGGAGATTTCTTAAAATCTTTTTTTCTCATAATTGCATAATGCTTTTTCATCTTATTCTTTCTATTGCTTATTGATAAAAGTCTTCTTAAATTAGGATCAGTTAAGGATAGCCCAAGCATTAATGTAGTGTTTTCCCTTAAAAAGTTTAATTGTGTTATATTAGTCCATGAATAAGGATCATTATAAAGGCTATGATATCTATCTTCTGAAAATACCAATAATCCTTCATATAGTCGCTGATATTTATTAGGATTACGAGGTAAGAACCCATGTACATGATAAATTCCCAATTTATATGAAGTTGTATAATCTAATTCACTATATAATGAGTCATATTGTATATTATATTTGTTAAAGTTTTCTTCTAATAAATCATCAAAATTATATGTAACAATAGCTTTTATTCCAGTTCCATTTTTCCTTGTTAAACATAACCTTGAAATACTATTTAATAGTTCTGAAGTTCCCTTTCCATTATTAATATTTTTATAAAGTAAGTTAGCTAAATTTTCTTCAAAGGAATCTCCTAATGCAGCCTTTATAAATGCTGATTGTAATAAAGGTGATTTATTATTTGTTTCTTTCATTTTTTTTATAAGAAAATCTGCTTCTTCAGGAGAAATTTTAATATTTTTTTCTTTTAACTTATTCATTATCATAAATATTAATAAGTCTGACATCAAATCATTCCAATCGCTTATTCCAGCTTCTTTAGATATTCCTGCTCCCAGGAATAATACCAATTTATCTCTTTTATAAATATCCTTAAGCTCTTTGATCCTTTCTTCTCTTACTTTTTTCCAATTATCATTATTTTCACTTAATATAGCATTTAAAACTAATGACTCAAAATAATTCCCACTATTAGTTAACTCTTTATTATTAAACGTACTTTTATTTTCATTATCCATTTTTCTATCAAACCCTCCTTTCGTAATTTTATTAAGCATCTATATTTTATTATTTAATATATTATAATTTATTAGATTTAGATTTTCTAAGTACTAATCACTTTATTAGCTATATTAATTTTTCTATTAATTATTATAACAAAATCTTTAGATTAAACTTCTAAATATAAAAAACTCTATAGAGTAGACTTTTTAAAATAGTCTGTTCTATAGAGTTTTTTTAACTTGCCAAAATCTCTATTTTATAGTGATTCTCAATTATAATTACTTACTTCTTCTCTTTATTAATTCATATAATGTATGAACTGGAGTTCCTGTTCCACCTTTTACTCCTAAATCACTGTTTTTTGATGCCCAAGCTGTTCCAGCTATATCTAAGTGTAACCAAGGTTTGTCTTGAACAAATGCTTCTATAAATAACCCAGCTGTTATTGTTCCTGCAAATCTTCCACCACTATTTTTTAAATCTGCTATATCAGATTTAATTATTTTTTTATATTCATCAAAAGCTGGTAATTGCCAAATCTTTTCTCCAGTGTATTCTGAAGCAGATTTAAGCTCTCCATAGAATTCATCATTATTTGTAACAACTGCTGTTGTAGTTTCACCTAGAGCAACTAATGCAGCACCTGTTAATGTAGCTAAATCTATAACTTCATCAACCTTTTCATTATTAATTATATAGTGAACTGCATCAACTAAAGTTAATCTACCTTCAGCATCTGTATTAACTATTTCTATAGTCTTACCAGCCATAGATCCTATTACTTCACCTGGCTTGTAAGCTTCTCCAGATATTAAGTTTTCACATGCTGCAACAACTGCAATTACATTTATCTTTAATTGTCTTTTTGCAATAATTGACATCGCTCCTATAACTGAAGCTGCTCCACCCATATCATTTTTCATATCCATCATGCTATCTGTTGGCTTTATTGAGTATCCACCTGAATCGTAAGTTAAACCCTTACCTACTAATCCAAGAACCTTATCATTATTGTCTTTATCTCCAAAATATCTCATAACTATAAGCTTTGGTTCTTTTGCAGATCCCTTAGCAACATTATAGAATGCTTCCATTTTTAATTCTTTAATTTTATCTACTCCATTAACTTCTACTTCAAATCCACTTTCAGTACCTAACTCAACTACCTTTTTAGCTAAAGTTTCTGGATAAATAATATTTGATGGCTCATTAACTAAGTTTCTAGCAATTATGATTCCATCTGCTATTTCTTTACCTTCATTAATAGCCTCTTCTATTTCCTTAGTAGCTTCCTTTATTCCACATCTTGCTATTGATACATTAAGTTCTTTTTCTTCCTTAGCATCTGTCTTGTATTTATTAAATGTATAGTCAGCTAATTTAGCAGAACAAGCCATAGCTTTTATAATTTCCTCTAGCTTTATAGACTCTGTATGTGGAACTCTTAAGAATATATTATTAATTTTTAATTCTTTACTCTTTTTAATTCCTTTACCTGTAGCAGCTTTTATATTGTCTAAAGTCAAATTTTCTTCTTTTCCTAATCCAACTAATATTACAGTTTGTATATTATCATTAACTTCTCTAGTAAATGTATATAATTCTCCGTTTTTTCCTTTAAATAATTCTTTATCTTCTGCAAATTTTATATTTTTATTTAGTTCGTCATTTGAAACTCTAAGACTATCTTCTAATAAATATATAACTAGAGCATCCGCTGTTGAACAAGTTAAACTTTTATATGATATATTCATTTTATCACCTCACGTTAATTGTCTTTTAATCATAATACCATTATTATAAAATCTATTCAATGGATAACAATTATTATTTGTTTGAAAAAATATTTTATTCTAAAAAATTTTTTTAATTTTTTGTATAAAAATTTTATTTGTGTAAATAATACTAATGTAGATACAAAACCTGTTTAATACAGGTCCCATCCCCCATTTATTTATAAAGCGCTTCGGCGCTTTTTTATTTTATAAAACAAAACTCTGCTCTAATAAACATTTCTATTTAAATATATCATTAAAAAACTCAATAATTTCTTAAATTCTTTAGTAAATAATATTTTAATTCTCTTAATTGAATAATATTATGTAAATATATAGAATTAATGCTATAATTTATAATAAGTCAATAGTTTAAGAAAGGTAGATGAATTAAAATGAAAAATAGAAAGTTAATTATAATACCTACATTATTATTGTCATTTATACTATTAATTAGTGGATGCTCCAAAATAGATAAAGCACAAAAAGTCTTTGATGCTTATTCTGAAAAATGGACACAAAATGACTATAAAGGTATGTATGAAATGCTAACTAATGATTCAAAAATAAACATATCAGAAGAAGATTTTATTAAACGATATACTAATATATTTTCTGCCATAGATGCTAATAATTTATCACTAGAAGTTAATGGTGATAAAGAAAAATCTGATGGTATCATAACTATTCCATTTAAATTAAAAATGAATACAATAGCTGGAGACATTGAACTTACAGATTACAAATTAGTTCTAGTTAAAGAAGATAAAGAATATAAAATTAAATGGGATGAAAGTTTGATTTTTCCTCAAATGGCTAAAGAGGATAAAGTAAGAGTAAATACCGCTCTTTCAAAAAGAGGAAGTATATTAGATAAAGATGGAAACCCATTAGCACAAGATGGCACTCTTAAAACAATAGGGATTTATCCTGCAAAGTTTAATTTATCAAATGTAGATACTAAAACAACTGAAATTGCAAATATTCTAGATATAAGTGAAGAAAATATAAAAAGTAAACTTGATCAAAATACTGATCCTGAGCACTTTGTACCTTTAGTAGATATATTACCAGATGATTCTAAAATAGCTAAGGTTTTAAGTATAGACAATGAGGGAATATTAATAAAACAAAAGGCTGGTAGAGTCTATACTGGTGGAGAGGCATTTGGCAGATTAATTGGTTATATTGGAAGTATAACTGCAGAAGAATTAGAAGCAAATAAAGGTAAAGGTTATAGTGATACAAGCCTTATAGGTAAAGCTGGATTAGAACAAGTTTACGAAGAAACTTTAAGAGGAAAAGATTCAGCTGAAATATATATAGAAAGAGGAAAAGAAAAAATTACTATTGCTAATAAAGAAGGAGAAGATGGAAAAGATATTAAAACTTCTATAGATTCAGCTCTTCAAAGCAAGATATACAGTGAAATGACTGGTGAAAAAGGAGCTGCTACAGCTGTTAATCCTAAAACTGGGGAAGTATTAGCCATGGTTAGTGCCCCTTCTTTTGATTCTAATGTCTTTACAACTTATGTAACTAAAACTCAAAAATCAAAATGGGAAAAGACTAATAACGCTGATGAAATAAACAGATTTAATAAAATATATTCTCCTGGCTCGACTATGAAATTAATAACTTCTGCAATAGGATTACAAAATAAAGTTATAGACCCAAATGCAACAAGAGATATTAAAGGATTAGAATGGCAAAAAGATAGTTCCTGGGGTGATTTCAAAATTACTAGAGTAACTGATCCTGGTAAGCCTGAAAATTTAAAAGATGCGGTTAATCACTCAGATAATATTTATTTTGGACAAGTAGCTTTAGAACTAAGTAGTGATAAGTTTATAAATGGAATTAAAAACTTTGGTATTGGCGAAAAGTTAGCATTTGAATACCCTATGCAAGAATCACAAATTTCTAATGATGGTGCTTTAAGTAGAGAAATTTTATTAGCTGATACAGGATATGGACAAGGGGAAATAATGGTTACACCTTTGCATGTAGCTTTAGCCTACAGTTCTTTAGCTAACAATGGAGATATAATGCAACCAAGGTTAGTAACAAGTGAAAATTCTGAAGCAAAAGTTTGGAAACAAGGTGCTATATCAAAAGATAATCTGCCTACATTAATAAATTCCTTTACTGCTTTAATAAATGATGTTGGTGCAACTATTCCAGATGGGGCTGTCCCAGGATTTAGAGTGGCAGGTAAAACAGGTACTGCTGAAATAAAAAAATCTCAAGATGATACTACTGGAACTGAAAATGGTTGGTTCGTATCTGTTGATCCAGATACATCTAAAATTTCCTTATCAATGATTATTGAAGATGTTAAAGATAGAGGGCATAGCCATGTAACTGTTCCTAAAGTAAGAAATGTTATGGAATATTATCTAAATAGATAGAAATAAAGCAGTATATAGACAAACACTATATACTGCTTTTTATTAAAATTATTTTTAATTATTAGTCTATATATTATTTAAATATTATCTTATTATCCTCAAATTTATCAATTATAGCTAGTGATTCAACACGAGCTCCCATATCTTCTAAAACGCTTCTTCCTTCTTGGAAGCCTTTTTCTATAACTATTCCAACTCCAATTAAGTTAGCACATGATTGTTTTACTATATCTATCATCCCTTTAGCAGCACAACCTTTGGCTAAGAAGTCATCTATTATTAGTATATTTTCACCTTCATTTATAAATTGTTTTCCAACCCTAACTTTATAAGTCTTGTTTTTTGTAAAGGAATGGACCTCTGATTCATATACCTCTTTATCTAAGTTTAAACTTTCAGTTTTCTTTGCAAAAACTACTGGAACATAGTCAAAATATTGAGATGCTATAGCTGCTATACCAATTCCTGAAGCTTCAATTGTTAGTATTTTATCTATTTTTTGTCCATTAAATCTTTCTCTAAACTCTTGTCCAACCTCATTTAAAAACCTTATATCCATCTGGTGATTTAAAAAACAATCTACTTTTAATATATTTCCTTCTCTAACTTTTCCTTCTTTTAGGATTTTTTCTTTTAACTTTTCCATATAATTATCCCCTTTATTACTTAATGATATAGTATTCTCAAAAGCTTGTCTTCCTCAGCAATTCATGTAATAAAGCCAAATAAATACATGGCAACAATTGAATTTCGTAGTTAGGATATTTACGGTTTCCTAGTAGAAACACTTGAACCATATTTTCAAGCATATACGAATACTATTTATATCTTTTTGATTTATTATAGCACTCATATATAAAAAATATCAATAAACTATTTAAATTACAAATTTTAACCAATAGTATTAATAATTTAATGTATATAATTTATTTTCATTTAAGCTTTTTTTAACATCTACTATTCTTTGATTGGTAGAACCTCTGAATCTTAATCCATCTTTTAACTTATCTTTTTCAAATCTACCATCTACTAAAACATCTATGTTCTCAATTAGATCTCTCCATTCATTTTTAGCACTTAAGTTATTAATTATATACTCAAATGTATATCCTGTATAACTCCATACATTAATATTGTTTTCCTTAAATTTTTTAGCCATATATGCAAACTCTTCTGCTCTCTCAAAAGGATCACCTCCACTAAATGTTACTCCTTTAATAATAGGATTATTTAGTACATCTTCAATAAGACTATCCATATTTTTTTCTTCTCCACCATTAAAATCATGAGTATCAGGATTAAAACATCCCTCACAGTTATGTTTGCATCCTTGAGAGAAAAATACTCTTCTTATTCCAGGCCCATTAACTAAACTTTCATAAGCTATACCGGAAAGCCTTATACTACCTTTCATATATAACATCCCCTTTATTTAATTATTCTCTTAATTTTATTTTATCACTATACTGCTCTATTATTCCCTTGGTTCTATTAAAGGATTCTACTACTCTTACTTTACCCTCTTCTGTTAAATACTCAGCATTATTAATAGTTGCTGGAACAACTTCATAAAATAACTTTCCATCTTTATCATACCAATTAACCCAAGTTGGTATATATGTTGGATATTCTACTTCTATCTCATTTTTATCTATATTCTTGCTTATTTTTACTGATACTATAACACCATCTTCTGTATATGGATTCTGTATTCTTTCAGTTCTTTGGCTAGATAGAAAATTTCCCATGGAATATATAACTGCGGTTTCTTTAGTACCATCACTAGATTTAAAAATATCTATAGGTTGTAATGAATGTGGATGAGTACCAAATATTATGTCTACTTTTTCATCAGCTAAAAATTGAGCTATCTTCTTTTGAGTATTATTTGGCTCTAACTCATATTCATCTCCCCAATGCATATAAAATATTATAACCTCTGCTCCAGAGCTTCTCATATCATTTATCTTATCCTTCATTTCTTGTAAATCTAAATCTAATGTATCTTCTCTAAATGTATTCATTAATGGATATATATCCTGAGGAATAACTGCTCCATTTAATCCTCTAGCTCCCCCCTCAGCCGTCATAGTGTAGCTATAAGAGATAATCCCAATTTTAATACCATTAATATCTTTTATTGTATACCTATTTTCATTAGTATTTCCTCTTGTTCCTATTATATCAAAATTTCTATCTTTTAAGATCTCTCTAGTTCTATTAAAGCCTCTTACATCTCTATCTAAGGAGTGATTATTCATATTATTAACTACATCTACTCCAGCCCATTTCATTGCATCAGCCAATTCGTCTGGTGCATTAAAACTTGGATAGCCTGAATAGCCATAATTCTCAATACCAGAAAGGGTCCCCTCTAAATTTGCAATAGTTAAATCAGCATCATTTAGATAATTTTTTACATATTGAATAGTATTTTTAAAATCATATGTGTTATCTTTAGTATTATACTGAGTTTCTAATATCTCCTTATGTATTAAAAAGTCTCCTGTTGCAACCACTTCAATAGCTTTTATATTATCCTCCTTTTTAATAACATCTTTCTCTATATCCTTTTCTAGATTTTCATTATCTGAGTTTTCTAAAATAGTGTTATGTTTACTTAATAATACCTGGAATTTAGATATGCAGAATATTCCTGATATGATTATAATAATTGTAACCATTAATAAAATTAAAACTTTTCTTCTACTCATCGTAAATATCCCCTTATTTTACATATTTTAACTTAATTATATAACATTAAGTATAAAGTAAACATACTATTAGGCAAAAAAAATTGCATGTATTCTCACATGCAATTTTTTTTATATTTAACTATTTAATTTAACATAATTTAATCTTCCACCAGCTTTTATTACATCTACCTCTTTATCCCTTAAATTAACATATACATTAAAACTGGTACCGTTACTTAAATTTTTTATTCTAGCCTTCCCATTTACTAAAGCTGCTTTGATGTCATCCACAATTAGCTCATCTAAAAGATTTACTTTATTATAATCAACTTCTGCTTCAAACTCCATAGGAACAATTCCATTATTAACTAAATTGGCTTTATGAATTCTTGCAAAAGATTTTGCTATTACAGCTTTAACTCCTAAATATAGCGGTGCTAATGCTGCGTGCTCTCTGCTAGATCCTTGTCCATAGTTATTTCCAGCAACTATTATACCTCCATTATTTTCTTTAGCTCTCTTAGGGAATCCTTCATCTAATGTATTAAAACAGTATTCTGCTAAATAAGGTATATTAGACCTAAATGGTAGTAATTTCGAGTTAGATGGCATTATATGATCTGTTGTAATATTATCTTGTACTTTTATAATCACTTTACCTTTTAAATTCTCTCCTAACTCTTTATTTACAGGGAATGGCTTTATATTAGATCCTCTTACAACTTCTACATCATCACCAT
Source organism: Clostridium sp. CTA-7 (assembly GCF_054768095.1). Lineage (NCBI taxonomy): Bacteria > Bacillati > Bacillota > Clostridia > Eubacteriales > Clostridiaceae > Clostridium > Clostridium sp. CTA-7. The sequence continues at coordinate 64,641 of NZ_BAAAAV010000006.1, forward strand.
TTTCTGCCGGCTCTATTATCATAGAATCATCAATTAAGAATTCTTTTGACATTTTTACTGTGATATCTATATCTAGTTCCCTTGGATCTGTGAGGACTCCATTTATTGCAGAAACTGCTGCTGTTTCTGGACTAACTAAATATACTTTAGCAGATAATGTTCCACTTCTACCATAGAAGTTTCTATTAAAAGTTCTTAATGATACACCATCAGTTCCTGGCGCTTGTCCCATTCCTATGCATGGTCCACAAGAATTTTCTAATATTCTTGCTCCAGCACTTATTATATCCCCTAACGCTCCATTCCTAGCTATCATTTCCATAACCTGCCTTGAGCCTGGAGCTATAACTAAGCTTACATCTTTATGAACCTTTCTTCCCTTTAATATTTTTGCTACTTTCATTAAATCCTCATAAGAAGAATTTGTACAGCTTCCTATAGCTACTTGATCAATTTTTATTTTTCCAATAGATTCAACCACTTCTACATTGTCAGGACTATGAGGTTTAGCAGCTAAAGGCTTAAGGTTATTTAAGTCTATTGTAATCTCTTCATCATATACTGCTTCTTCATCAGCTTTAAACTCTACCCAATCTTTTTCTCTTCCTTGTGCCTTAAAATACTCTAAGGTCTTTTCATCACTTGGAAATATAGATGTTGTTGCTCCAAGCTCTGCACCCATATTGGTTATAGTAGCCCTTTGAGGTACTGAAAGAGTTTTAACTCCATCTCCTGAATATTCAAATACTCTGGAAACACCGCCTTTAACTGTAAGTCTTCTAAGAACTTCTAATATTATATCCTTAGCTGCAACCATTGGCTTTAATTCACCAACTAAGTTTACTTTACAGACTTTCGGAATTGTTATATAGTAGGCTCCTCCCCCCATTGCTAAAGCCACATCTAATCCACCTGCTCCCATTGCAAGCATTCCAACCCCTCCAGCAGTTGGTGTATGACTATCTGAACCTATGAGAGTGTCCCCTGGAACTGAAAATCTTTCTAGAAATACTTGATGGCATATACCATTACCCGGCTTTGAAAAATAAACCCCATATTTTGATGCTACAGTTTGTATAAATTTATGATCATCAGCATTTTCAAATCCTTGTTGAAGCATATTGTGATCAATAAAAGCTACGGATTTTTTTGTTTTTACTTTATCTATCTCCATGGCTTCTAATTGCAAATATGCCATTGTTCCTGTTGAGTCTTGAGTTAATGTTCTATCTATTTTTATACCTATTTCTTTTCCTGATTCTATCTTTCCTTCTACTAAATGACTTTTTAAAATCTTATAAACTAAGTTATGCCCCATTTATTTATTGCCCCCTTTTAATTAATTGCTTTGTTCTTCACTTAGCCTTAAATATTCTTTATATATCTGAACAATTTCTTTATCAAATAAGCTTCTCTTAAGCCTTACCGATGTTGCTCTTACCATCTCAAGTATAACTTGAGCAGATTTTTCATCTAAATTTACCCCATATTCTTTAAACTTACTTACTACTCCAGCTTTTCCAGAATGCTTACCTATAATAATTTGTCTTTCTAATCCAACTATTTTAGGATCAAAAGCTTCATAGTTTTTAGGATTTTTTATTGCCCCATCTGCATGTATTCCTGATTCATGCCTAAACATATTATCTCCAACTATAGCTTTCCATGAAGGTAATATTCTTCCTGATGCCCTAGAGACATATTCCGAAACCTCTCTAAACATAGTTGTATTTATATTTTTATCATAGTTATAAACAAACATTAAAGCCATTAGAACTTCTTCTAGAGCTGCATTCCCAGCTCTCTCTCCTAAACCATTAACTGTTACTCCAACATGTGATGCTCCAGCCATAACTCCTGCTATAGCGTTAGCTGTTGCCATTCCAAAATCATTGTGAGTATGCATTTCAATATTAAAATTAGTATTTGAATATAAGTGCTTTATATCTTCATTAATTTTAAATGGCTCCATTATACCTACTGTATCACAATATCTAAATCTATCAGCGCCAGCTTGTTTGGCTAGTTCAATAAATTGAACTAAAAACTCTCTATCTGCTCTTGATGCATCTTCCCCATTAACAGATACATATAAGCCATTTTTCTTAGCAAACTCTACTGACTTAACCATATTTTCAAGTACCCATTCTCTAGATGTCTTAAGCTTATGTTGTATATGAATATCTGATACTGATATAGATATAGCTACAGCATCTACACCACAATCTATTGACTCTTCTATGTCCTTTATTACAGCTCTATTCCAAGCCATGATACTTGATTTTTTATTTCTTTTAACAATTTGCTTTATAGCTTTCTTTTCATCTCCACCCATTGTAGGTATCCCTACTTCTAACTGATCAACTCCTATGTCACTTAACATTTCAGCTATTGCTATTTTTTCTTCATTTGCAAAAACAACTCCTGCTGTTTGTTCTCCATCTCTTAAAGTAGTATCCACAATAAAAATTTCTTTACCATTATTTAAATTTTTAATGGACATATTCAATTTCCCCCTTTTCAAAAATAATTACTGCTTATTGCTAATTAACTTGACCCCAATTAATAAATGAATAAATTATATTTTTCCTATAATTATTATTACTAATTTTAGCATACACACTAACTTCAAACAAGTGAATTTCATCTGACTTTTATGAAAATTGCAACATTTTATAAATTTATTTCAAATAACGTAACTAAAACACTTAAAACAGGTCTAAAAATCATAAAAATGAAATATTTCATAAAAATCTTGCATCATTGATTTAGTTCAAAAAAAGGATTGTAAATTTATTAAAACCTAAATTTACAATCCTCTACTTATATTTTTTAATATTTATAACTAATATTTTCTTTAAATAAATTCTACTTAAAGAAAATATTAATCTACTGTATTACTATATTTTATAAAACTTTATAGTTATTCTTCTTACTTCCTACATGAGATATTCTATCTGCTCTTTCCTCATACTTCCCAGGTCCAAATCTTTCATCTAAGCTTAAATAACCAGTTACTCTTGATACACCTTGTATATCGTCACTTCCACACTCAATACATTTTCTTTCACTACTATTTAAGTATTTTCCACAATTTTTGCAATATCTTATATGGAAATTTATTCCTAAATAACTTATGTTAGTATTTTTATACGCATAATTTAATATATCCATAATAGCTTCACCAGATGGAGAATCATCTACTTCTATATAACTTATATGACCTGCATTACATAATTTGTGATAAGGTGCTTCTATATCAATCTTATCCTTTATAGATATTGGATAATTAACTGGTATATGAAAACTATTAGTGTAATAATCTTTATCTGTTATCCCTTTAATAACTCCAAAGGCCTTCTTATCCTTTTTTATAAATTTACCTGAAAGACCTTCTGCTGGTGTTGCATAACAACTCCAGTTTAATTTTGTTTCTTCTGTTGATCTATCAATAAATGCTCTTATATAACTTATTATTTCAATCCCTAATTCTCTTGATTTAATATTTTCTCCATGATGATTTCCAGTTAAAGCAACTAATGTTTCTGTAAGACCTATAAACCCAATTCCCCAAGTTCCTTGCTTTAATATTGGCTCTATTGAATCCTCTTGCGAAAGTCCCTCAGATCCCTTCATCAAACCCTGACCTGCAACAAAAGGTAAATCTTTAACCTTAAGCTTTTTCAAAATATCATATCTGTGTAATAAGGCTTCTTTAGCCAGCTCCAATCTTTTATCTAATATAATAAAAAATACTTGGATATTCCCCTTTGCCTGAATTCCTATTCTAGGTAGATTAATAGTTACTGGAGCTATATTACCTCTTCCCTTACAACCAGGCTCTCCGTTAACATTTTTCATTAAATAAGTTCTGCATCCCATAGTTGCTGGCATATATCCCATATCATAATACTCTTTATTGAAATCAGCATCTATATTCATAAATGTAGGATTCATTCTCTTAGCTGCAACTTTACAAGCTAATTGATATAAATAGTGGTACTTATCTCCAGGATCCCTATTTACACCTTCTTTTACTCTAAATATTATGTTTGGAAATATAGGTTGTTCTCCCTTACCTAATCCCTTTTCATACTCTAATAAGAATACTTCACATATTAATGCAGCATCTTCAGAGTTTGGTATCCCTAAGTTTATTGAGCTAAATGGAACCTGTGATCCTGCTCTTGAATGCATAGTATTTAAATTATATACGACTCCTTGCATAGCCTGATGCACTCTCTTTTTCAATCTTTCTTCTGTTAATGTCTCTATCTTTTCTTTATCTAAACCAAGCTCCTCCAACTCTAGCATTAACTCTCTCCTTGTAGGCTCAACAAATATACCCAGGTCATTATCAAAGTCTGGATGTGACTGCCCTCCAAACATATCATTTTGAGTTGATTGAAGTAAAATACAAGAAAGTTCTGCCGCTGTTTCTATTCTTTTAGGTGGATTTATAGTGCCATATCCAGTATTAAATCCTTTTTCTAAAATCTCCCTAGTCGGTATGTGTAAACAATTAGTAGTTAAATTATAGCTATCTAAATCATGATAATATAAATCTCCATTTTCATGGGCCTTTGCTAAATGTTTAGGCATAACAGCTAAATTGTGCCACTTATTAGACTCTGACGCTATTCTTAGCAACTTAGAGCTAAAATTATTTCCAACATTAGCATTATCTCTATCTGTTTCTATTCCTATTTTTTCTATGGCCCTCATTAAATCCGATTTAATTGCTCTAACCTTAGTTCTTTCTTTTCTGTAATTAGAGTATGCCACTTTAATATTTTCATATTTACTATCAATCAATGCTTTTTCAACTAAGTTTTGAATTTCCTCAACAGTTACTTTTTCTTTTCCTGATAATTCTATATAGCTTATAACTTTTTTAACTATATCTAAAAGTTCAATATCCCTTAAATTAATTCCTATTTCATCTCCTGCTTTTTTTATTGCCGTAGCTATTTTTATTGAATCAAACGAAACCTCTCTACCATCTCTTTTTACTACATATAGCATTTATATAACCTCCGCCATACAATATATTGTATTTAATACTATTATTTATTATACTCTCTAAAAATATTCATATCAAATTATAGGGTACTCATATTTTATAGTTTTAATTTAATTTATGGTATTTTTCTCCTTTTATTTAGACTTTTCTTATAAGTAACTAAAAATTTATAGTAAAGATTCTTAGTATAAAAAACTATATCAGTACTGATAACTAAAAACAGTATCAGTATTGATATATATATTTGATATGATATAATCAAATGTATATAATTTGATTATTTTGAGATTATAAAATTATGATTTTAATTTGATATCGGGAGGATTTTTATGCAAAAAATAGCATTATTAGTTGATAGCGCTTGTGATTTATCTCTTGAAATACTTAAAGAAAAAAATATAAAGTTACTACCCCTTAAAATTATTTATTCTGATAAGGAATATATAGATAAAATAGATATATCTGCTGATGAAATTTATAACAACTTAGAAAAAGAAGTTCCTAAAACTTCTTTACCAAGTGCAGACAATACAGAAGAAATTTTAGTTTCATTAGAAAATGAAGGATATACTCACGTTATTGCTGTAACTATGTCTAGTGGTTTATCTGGAACATTTAACTCTATAAGATTGGCATTAGAGGATCATCCTAATTTAACATCACATGTTTTTGACACTAAAATTTTGGCTATGCCAGAAGGTATCATTGCACTAGAAATTTCTAATTTAATTGAAAGTGGCAAAAGCTTTCAAGAGATAGTAGATTCTATACCAAAAATAAGAGAAAAAATTAGTGGATACTTTACTATAAATACATTAGAATACTTAAAAAGAGGCGGAAGAATTGGTAAAATTTCTGGTACAATAGGTGAAATGTTAAATTTAAAACCTGTTGTATCTGTTGATGAAGATGGTGTTTATTATACCGTTTGTAAAGCTAGAGGAAGAAAACAATCTATACTAAAACTAACAAATATATTAAAGGATGAACTTGCTTTAGGACCTTGTAAGGTTTGGGTTCTCCAAGGTGGAGCTTTAGAAGAGGCTAAAAAATTTATGGAATCTCTAAAGTCATTAAAAAATATAGTTAACCTTGATATGTCTCAAATAAGCCCTGCTTTAGGTGTACATGGAGGACCGGGTTTACTTGGCCTAGCAATTCAAAAGGTTTATTAACATGGATAAGTATAATCTTCACTTAAGCAGTATAGAAGATATAAAAGAAGAGGAAAAAAGACTTCATGAAGAATATAAAAGAAAATTAGCAGAACTAAAAAAGATTCAAAAAGAAAAAGAATCTGTTGGCCAAGTATTTACTAAAGGGCTATTACCTATTTATGTTCTTCATATACTTACCACAGGACCTACTAATGGAAATGATATCGCAAATAAAATAGGCCAGCGTACAAATGGATTTTGGATTCCCAGTACAGGTGGAATATATCCTTTGTTAAAAAAACTTGAAAAAGATGAATATATTACTGGTGAATGGGATGATCCTAAGAAGAAATTTCAAAAGGTGTACTCTCTTACACCTAAAGGACTAAATGAATACAATACTAGAAAACATCTTCTAAAACCCAAAATAGAAGAAGCTTTAAAAGTTTTTAAAATAATATATAAAGATCTTTATAAATAAATTAGTTATATTCTCCTTATGTATTTTATTTATAATTTTACACAAAATAATATTAATAATTTCTAGGTGGTGTTATTTTGAAAGGTAAAATTATTGATTATAATTACTTTGAAGCATTTGTAGCATTGGAAGATGATACTGTTGTTAAAGTTCCTCTTTCTCAAGTAAGTGATTATTTAAGTATTGGTGCTTTTGTAAATATAAATTCAAACAGCTTAAGTTGTAATACTAATAGTAATCCTAAAATTACACAAGACAAATTAGTAGATTTTTTCTAATAAAAAATTTCGCCTATGTAATTTTGCTTATTCCGTCGTGTCATCCAAGTCATCACCAAATTACATAGGCAAACTTCAAAACTGAAGGAAGGAAATTATAAAAAGCTATTCACATGGTAAGCTTCTTATAATTTCCTAAATAATAAAAAGATGCTTGATATCAAGCATCTTTTTATTATGAAACACTTATCGCAGTTACTGGACAACTTGCTTCAGCATCCTTAGCTTCGTCCTCGTTGTCGCTAGGAACATCTGGAACCTTAGCTACTGCTTTCCCATCATCATCCATTTCAAAAACTGCTTCACAAATTGATGGACATAGTCCACATCCAATACAAATATCCTTATCTACATGAGCCTTCATATCATTATTACTTCCTTTCTTTTTTAAAATTCAGTAATAATATCCCCAGTAAATATAAATATTATGTATTGTTAGTATAAACCTTCAAAAATTAATGAGTATAAATCATTATTAATTACATACTCTTCTGCTGCTCCCATTTCTAAAGCTTCAGTTAAATCTACATTTATAGGTAGCTCTCCAAGTAAAGGAACTCCTAAATACTCAGCGTGTTCTTCTGCAGATTTTTTACTAAACACCCTCATCTTTGTGTCGCATCCCGGACAAAGAATATAAGACATATTCTCTATAACGCCTCTTATTGGTAATGGCATTTTATTTGCCATCGTTATTACTTTTTTAACTATCATAGAAACCATATCTTGTGGTGTTGAAACAATTATAAGTTCTGTTATAGGAAAACTTTGCATTACTGTCAATGTAATATCTGATGTTCCAGGTGGCATATCTATTAATAAGTAATCCAATTCTCCCCAAATAGTATCAGTAAATAATTGGGTTAATACACTTGTTACTATAGGCCCTCTCCATACAACTGGATCATCTTCTTTTGGTATTAGTAAATTCATTGATAATACCTTTACTCCACCCTTAGACTCTACAGGATTATATTTAAAATTATTTTCATCTATCGGTTCTATCACTGCTCTTTTATCATTTATACCAAAAAATCTTGGCATTGATGGACCTGTTATATCTGCATCTAAAACTCCAACTTTATATCCTTTTTTTCTTAGGGTACTTGCTAATATACCAGTAACTGTAGACTTACCAACTCCACCTTTACCACTAATTATTCCAATAACATTTTTTATTTCACCGTACTTCGGCAATAGTTTTCCACAACCTTGTGAGCCTACTGTTTCTTTAGAACTACATTTATTTTTACTTGGACAAGTTGAACAACCTGACATAATTATTACCTCCTACCAGTTTTTTTCTACCTCTTTTGGAACATCTTTTTTTGAGTAAATATCAATGTTCCATTCTTTAAATTCATTTTCCCCAACTACATAGTAATAATCCTCTAATTTATTCTTCTTATCTTCTACTGTTATATTACTTTTATATACAGTTGAATTATGTCCTCTATTCTTAACCTTTATAACTATATCAAATTCACTCTCATTATTCTCTACCATTTCAACATTAGGAGTAATTTTCTTAGCTCTCTCTAAAAAGTCTTCTATATCAGCTGAAAAAATATACTTAAGGCAATCTATATCTCCTTGAATATCAATTCCAACCTTATTATTTCCATCGTTAAGTTCTTTTTTCTTTCGATTCATAACTTCTAATATTGAGTTATAATATATGTATTCAAAATCTCTAGGCTTTCTTATAATAGATAAATTTTGTATTATGCTCTCATCTAATCTTTTAGATACTGTAAAGCTCATATTTTCATCATAAAAATTACCATCATAGGCACCTACTATATAGTTAAATTTTTTAACTTCATCACCTATTTTTATTTCAAATATGTAATCTGGTTGTAAATCAGATTTTTTTTCACTAACTTTTGCCTTTGATAAAAGTTCATACATACTTAATATAGCTTTATCATCTGTTACAATAAATTTAAACGACTTATCCCTAACACTTTGAATACTTATAACATCTACTTTTCCACTTCCTAAGTAGTCAAAATAACCATTATCCCTCTTAAACTTACCCTTTATATTATCCATCACTCCACAGGATGTTAAACTAACCGATAGGATTATTACTAATATAGTAATTATATTTTTTATTGGCTTTTTCAATTGTATCATTCCCCTCTATTTAAAAAGTCAATAGTGTCCCTACAATAAATTATAATTAATTAGGAGAAGCATTAGCTTCTCCTTAACTATAAATAAATTATAATACTTTAATTCTTTAATAGCAAATTTTATTAAAGAATTATTGAAAACTCTTCGATATTGTATCAAAGACAACATTTATGCTATTTTTTTCTTTTCCAGACTTATAAAAATATTTGATTATAAGAACTTTTCCCTCTGAGTATTTTCTTATATAGTATTTATTTATGAATTTCTCTTTATTAATACTTACTATATTCCAAGTATAATCATAATCATCAACAACTATAATCTTAGCATCATTAACAGCAATATTCTCCGCAATATCTTCTACATCTCCAGTTATAATAGAAATATTGCCACTTATATTATTTTTATTATTAAAAATAATATTTATATCACTATTATAGCTTGTATTTTTTTCATCTATCTCCCAACCTTCTGGCAATGAAACTTTATATTTTCCTTCTCTCAATAAATGGTCATTAAATTTTTCTATATTATTATTTGAAATTGCAACTTTTCTTATATCATTTATAAATAAATTCTTCATACAAAGAATAAGAAACATTAGGAATAACAGTAGAGCCATTATATAAATTTTTTTCTTATTCATTTAATATACTCATTAGGGTTTGTAAGTACATTCTATTATTATACCTTACTGCATAGGTACAACAACAGTTGAATTTCTGAAATCATAGAACATTAGCCAGCATCCCATACCATCCCTAGTCTCATTACTTATCCAAGTTACAAATCCAGTTTTTCCCTCATAAGGCTGCTCATCTCTATTTTTCTTTCCTGGAATACCATATACTATATATTTTAAATTCCCTTCTTTATCACATTTGTATCCTAACATGAAGTTTCCATACTTTCTTATATATGGATAGTAATTAAGCATTGGATAATATGCTACAGTATATCTATTGTAGTTTGACATATTGCACATTTCGTGTAAATCATGTATTGGAATCTTATACCACTTACAGTATTTTATTTCTCTATACTCACTTCTACAACACTCAAATCCACTTGCAATTCCTTCAAAGTACTCTCCAACACTTCCTCTAATTTTAAATATATCTGAAGTTTCCTCTATTTTTTCTTCATATTCATCAAATTTATTCTTTTCTCTATTTAATGAATTCATACCATAGTAATTAGGATCAAAGCCTTTGTTTGCAAATGGATTTTGTCCATAGCCATTGTTTATAAATGGATTGTCTGTATTGTGATATTCCATTTTCATGTTCATTCCATTTTCACTTTGGTTAAATACTTCATCTGTATTTTCCTCTTCTACATTTAAAGTATAATAATTTTGATTTTCCTTTACGTAAGGCTTTTCTTCCCTAACATCTTCTTCTCTTATTTCTTCCTTTATTTCCTCTCTTATCTCTTCTCTTATTTCCTCTCTTGGCTCCTCTAATTCTTCTATTATTTCATTTACTTCTTCTACTATTTCTTCTTTTATTTCCTCTTCTCTATATTCTTCACACTTCTTATGCTCGTTTTTCTTATCGTCCTTTTTCTTCTCCTTCTTCTTATCCTCTTTTTTCATATAATCCATTTTATCTTTTGAATGATCTTTTGCAGATTTAACCATCTTATAATTCTTCCAATTATCTCCCGGTTGTTCTCCATTTATAAATCCACACATAATAATTATAGGCATTTCATTTTTCATTTTAGCTATTGCAGCCCCTGATATTTTATCATAAGATAGTCCTAAGCCTGCTATGTCATCAACAGAATACTCCTTTGTTATTTCTGCCTTTCCCCCATCTGATATAGTGATTTTACCCAAGTCTACTATTTTCTTAGTATCTTTTTTATTGCATATAGCCATAATGCAATAATCATCACCGTCATTTCTTAGATTTTGAGCATAAAATGAAATTTTACATCTATCACCTTTTGCCTCTATCTTTGAATATCCTGATAAGGTTTTGTCATTAGAGCTAGAATAGCCTCTCTCATCTTCTTGTAAAATAATAAAATTTCTATACAATTTATTTAACTGCGACAAACCTCTAGAACCTCCACTTTAGATTAATTCAATACATTATATGCATAGTATAGCTAAATATGTTAAAAATAAAACTCGTGAGATTATTTGATATTACACCAAAATTCTCACGAGTCAGAAATAATTTTATTTCTATATAAACTTATTTAATATAGTTACTTTAACTGCTCATTTATTTTATCTGCTAAATTAGCAAACTCCTGTATAGTTAAAGTTTCGCCTCTTCTTTTAGGATCTATATCTGCATTATTGAATGCTAGCTCTAATTTTTCCTTACTTAATCCTATATTTTTTACACCATTCCAAAGAGTTTTTCTTCTCATATTAAAAGAACTTCTAATAATGTCAAAGAATAATTTTTCATTATCTAACTTTACTTTCGGTTCTTGTAGCTTATCTAATCTTATTACTATAGAATCTACCTTAGGTCTTGGTATAAAACATTGTGGTGATACTTTTCTTATTATTTTAGTATTACAATAGTATTGAACTAATAATGAAAGAGCACCATAATCCTTATTTCCTGGCTCTGCATTCATTCTTTCTGCCACTTCTTTTTGTATCATTATAGTCAATGACTTAAAATTATAACTTTCCTTTAATAATTTAACTATTATAGGGGTAGTAACATAGTAAGGTAAATTAGCAACTAATTTAACGCTTTCTTCGTTTCCAATTATATCATTAAAATTAACTTTTAATGCATCACTATGTATTAATGTGAATTTAGGGTTATCCCCTATTTCCTGATTTAAAATTGGTATTAAGTCATTATCAAGCTCTATTGCTACTACTTTTTTAGCCTTATTTAAAAGCTGTGCTGTTAAGGTCCCAACTCCTGGGCCTATTTCTATTACTAAGTCATTTTCATCAACTTCTGCTCCTAATACTATATCTCTTGGTACAGAATCATCAATTAAAAAGTTTTGTCCTAGACTTTTAGAAAATTTAAAATTATATTTTTTAACCAACTCTGCTGTTTTTATATCTTGTATTTCCATTATCTACTCACCCCTAAGCTTTCTTCTATTTTTTCTATTGCCGAAATAAATTCCTCTTTAGTTATAGAATATTTATTTAATCTGTTTAACATTTGATTTGCATTTCCATATCCTATTCCTAATTCTTTTCCTAAAATAATTCTTCTTCTTTTTGAATCAATATCACCTGTTAGTTTAAAATGAAACATATCTTCTGATGTATATACTTCTTCAACTACTTCTTCTGATATCTTAGCTCTATTTAAAGCTTCTATAATAACTTCTGGAGTTGCATTTTCAACACCTATATCATCACCCTTTATGCCGTCCTCTTGGGCTATATATGCATGTTTTATTCCTTTTACTCTTTTAGATATTATACTCCTAATCTTTTCTCCTGCAAAATCAGGATCTGTTAAAACTATTACACCTTTTCTTCTTTGAGCTTCTTTTATTCTTTCTATTACTTTTGCATTTATTCCAAATCCGCCTACAGCTATAACTTCAGCATCAACTGCCTGTTTTACAGCAGTTATATCATCTCTACCTTCAACAACTATAACTTCTTTAATCAAAATATTAACTTCCTTTCCGTTAATAAAAGTAATTTCCTTATCTTTATTTATTATATCCAAATAATAATTTATCCCTATAAGCTTATTATGTCAAATTAATTGCAAAATAAAAGGATGCTCTAACTTTGAGAGCATCCTCTATTTTACCATTCTCCTGGATAAGCTAAAATATAAACAGGAACATTATATTTTCTTCCCCAACTATTATATGCTTCTTCTTGAGAATTAACATATACATCAATGATATTTCCTTTTATAGCACCACCAGTGTCTGCAGCTACAGCCTTTCCATATCCCTCTACATATACTAAACTTCCTAGAGGGATAACCCTTGGATCAACTGCTATAGTACTTATCCCACTTGGATCTCTTACAGGTACAGTTCCTGTTGCTGTAACTCCGCCTCCGCTATATGCAGTAGATTCACAATATATTACGCTCTTATAATTTAATAGTTGACCATCTCTACTTGCAAGGGTTTTTCTTGTTCCTTGCACAACTATTTTGTTAACTGGTTCTGCTACCACTTTGGAACTCTTAATTTCTCTAGAGAACTCCTTGCCATTTTTGTAAACTATTTCATAATTTACTTCTTTTTCTCCTGAAGTTCCATCTTGTCTTACTTGTTCTAGTCCACTATCAAGGCTTGAATCAGACTCTATAACTACATCGAAACCTATAGATTCTTTAGCTAACTCATTTTTCACTTCAACCTTAACAAGGTTAATTTTTAATTTGTCTGAAATTTCTGAATTTAATGTAGGGCTAATTTCATCTATTCCTTCATTAAATTCAACACCTTGATTCTTAAGTTCTTCTTTTTCTGCATCTAGCATTTCTTTTATAGTATCTTCTGCAGTATCAATCTTTAATTGTTTATCTCCTACAGTAAGCTCTACTGAATCAGCTCTTTTAATAGCTATTGTATCGCCTTCAGATACTTTACTATTTAAAGCTGGTTGAACTTTATCTTTAGGGCCAATTTCTACCCCGTTAGTATTCAACACATCTTTAACAGTCCCTTTATATGTGACAAAAGTCTTTTCTTCTCCGTCTATTTTCATTGTTATTGTCTTTCTCATACTTGTGAACGTCACTGATAGAATAATAGTAGCTACTATAGCGCCTATCAGTATTTTTGCCTTTGGACCGTTAGAAAAATTATTTTTCAGGTATTCTTTATATTTTTCTACCATCTACTTTACCTCCCTTGGCAAGAGCGTCTTTTGAATTATAATTGAAATAAACATTTTTGTCAAATTGAGACCTCTTGCATTAATAAAACTGCGAATAAATGCATACTATGCATACTAAAATATAAATTATAAATTATAAATAATAGCCAAATTGCAGTTCTTTATCAAAAGTAGATTGTTCTTTATTCTAGTTTCATCCTTGTGTATCAATAATTATAAATTGTAATTTTTTTCAAGTTATTACTTTTTTATTGTACTTTATATATTATTTCCAATCAACCTCTTAAAATTATCATTTACAGCTAAATTTACTTCTTTTGGGTCTAAATCTTTTATTACAGCAATTTGTTCTATTATATAAGCTATATAGTCTGATTTATTCCTTTTTCCTCTATTTGGCGCTGGAGCCATATATGGACAATCTGTTTCAACTAGTAGCTTTTCTAGTGGGACATGCTTAACAACCTCTATTATCTTCTTTGCATTTTTAAATGTTACTACTCCAGTTATACCAATATAATACCCTAATTTTATACACTCCATAGCAAATTCCGTGCTTCCTGAAAAGCAATGCACTATCCCCTTAACATTAGGAAACTCTTTTATTATTTCTAAAGTATCTCCATGAGCATCTCTATCATGAATTACAACTGGTAGATTTAACATTTCTGCTAGTTTCATTTGTTCTATAAATACTTCTTTTTGAATATCTTTTGATGGATTTTCGTCCCAATAATAATCTAATCCAATTTCTCCAATAGCTATTATTTTCTTATTTTTTTCAATTAAACTTACTATTTCTCTTTTAACATTTTCATTAAACTCATTTGCATTCTCTGGATGTATCCCTAATGCTCCGTATATAAAATCTTTTTCTTCAGTTAACTTATTAGTTTTTTCTATACTTTTATAACTTGATGCACAATTTAAAATTCCTATAACTCCATTATCTTTAATTTGCTCTAAAACATTTTCTCTATCTTCATCAAAAGCTTCATCATCATAATGTGCATGTGTGTCGAATATTACATACTTATTTTCCATCATAATTCCTCCAATTTTATCCCTAAATTATTATAAATATTATTATATTACAAAAAATCATATAATACACACTTTATATACTCTTTACATTAAATAAATATAAAAATATAATTTCATAAATAGTAAAAAAACCTGCTCAAATAGCAGGCTTTTTCATTTATTAATTATTTTATTTTATGCTTTTTTCCGGAATTCCCAATATTATTTGCATGATCCCCTATTCTTTCTAGATTACTTATTAAATCTAAAAATATTACACTAGAAGCTGCGGAACAAGACTTTTCATTTAATCTCTTTATATTATTTTCTCTGAACTGCTTTTCTAATTTATCTATTTCGTCTTCTATTTGTTCTATTTCTTTCGGTGCAACTAACATCTTACTATTATAACTTTCGATAGCTATTTCGATAGCTTTCATAGTTTTACCAAATATAATTGATAACTCTTCTTTTGCACTTTCGCCAAGATGTATGTTTTTATTAATTTTTTCTATAGCTAAATCAGCAATATTTTCTGCATGATCTCCTATTCTCTCTATGTCATTAATTACATGATAAGTTGAACTAAACAACTTTATATCTTCTTCTGGTAACTCTAATTGTGATAATTCAACTAAGTAATCAGTTATATCTTTTTCTAATGCATTAATTATCTTTTCATTTTGATAAACCTTATCTACTGATTCTACATTATTTTCTGTAAATGCATTCATCGCTAATGCTAAGTTTTCTTTTGCCTTAGTAGCCATTCTTAATGTTTCTTTAAAAACTTGTCCATTTGCAACTATAGGAGTTTCTAATAACTTTTTGTCTAAGTAAATAGCTCCTTCTTTTTCTATTTCAGCATCTCCTGGAAGTATTTTATTAACTATTTTAACTAAATATGCTGATAACGGTAATAACAATACTGTAACTGTAACATTAAATATAGTATGTGCATTAGCAACCTGTCTTGCTACGTTAGTTGGATCAGTTGCTGTTACTAACCTTATAAATGGATCTATAAATGGGAAGAAAATTATAGCTCCTATTGTGTTAAATAACAAGTGCACTAGTGCAGCTTTTTTAGCTGTTCTATTAGCTCCTAATGATGCTAATATAGCAGTAACACAAGTTCCTATATTACAACCTAATATTACAGGAAATGCTAAACGCATATCTATAGCTCCTGTTGTTGCTAAAGCAACTAAAATACCTGTAGTTGCTGATGAACTTTGTACAACAGCTGTCATTCCAAGACCTGCAAGTAATCCTAGGATACTATTATCTGCAACTACTATAACAAATTCTCTAAACCAACTTGCTTCTGCAATAGGCTTCATAGCGCCAGACATTACGCCCATACCCATGAATAGTATACCAAATCCCAATGCAATGCTAGCTAAATCTCTAACTCTTTTCTTTTTAGCTACAAGTAATATTATTGCTCCTGCTCCTATAAATAATGGAGCAATTGCATCTAATTTAAATGATACCATTTGAGCTGTAATAGTTGTTCCTATATTAGCTCCCATTATTACTCCTGCAGCTTGAAGTAAATTCATTAATCCTGCATTTACAAAACTAACAACCATAACAGTTGTTGCACTTGAGCTTTGTATTATAGCAGTGACCCCAGCTCCAACCAGTACTCCTATGTACTTATTACTTGTTAGTTTTTCTAATATTGATTTTAATCCTTCACCGGCAGCATTTTCTAAGCCATCACCCATAAGTTTCATTCCGTATAGGAATAAGCCTAGTCCACCTATAAGACCTGTTAAAATAGAAAACTTGTCCATTAATGTTTCTCCTTATACATTAAATAATTTTCAATTGTTAATGTGTTAATATTCTATTAACAAAAATACTATACAACTATTAATTAGAATTGTAAATATTAATAATATCGAAATTTAATTTTATTAATAAAATTATTTTTAATGCTAGGAAAAGGTTACTAATTTATTCATATTTTATTTATTTTTTTGACACATTACTGTCATATTATTAATGTATTATAATACTTGTAAAGTAGTTAAAGCATTATTATTTACCCCTAAAACCATCTAATGGTCCCTAGATTAAATTATTCCCCAAAGTAATTTAATCTAGGGTTTTTCCTTTTTATTTTATTTTTTCTTCTTTTAATCTTTTAACTTCTTCAAAGGCCCTTCTCTTATCTATTTTATCAAATAACACCTCTAATTCTGATACTTTGCCACTTTTCTTTTCTACATAACTCCATATAGGTTCATCTAAATCTAATGCTTTTCTAATTTTTTCACATGTATTTGGAATAAATGGCTCTAGCAAATTAGATATGTTTATAACTGCTTGAATACATTCATATATTGTATTTATACATTTTTCATTATTTTTTTCTGTTTCTACAAATAATTTTTCATCATTAAAATACTTACTTATCTTTTTAATAAATGACAATATTTGCGAAAGAGCCTTTTTGAAACTTCCTTCTTCTATACTATCTCCTACATCAAAATATAAATTAAGCACTTCATTTTTAAAATCCTCTGATACTTTTCCATTTGGTATATTAGAATTATACTTATCCTGAACAAGTTCAATTGTTCTGTTAACAAGGCCTCCAAAACAATTAACCAAATCTCTATTTACTGTATTTATAAAATCCCTCCAAGTAAAATCGGTATCTTTAACCTCTGGCGAATTTAAGGATAAATAATATCTAAAAGTATCAATATTATAATTGCCAACTATATTGTCACCCCATATTGCCCAATTTTTAACTGATGAAAAATTTTTCCCTTCTAGCTTCATATATTCGCTTGATATTATTCTTAAATTAGGATTCTTTATTCCAATCCCTGCTAATATAGCTGGAAATATAACCGTATGGAAGGGTATATTATCTTTACCATGAACAAAGTAAATTCTTGAATCTTCTCCTTGCCAATATTCCTTCCAATCTTCATCTCTTTCCTCTAAACACTTCATGCTAGCAGTTAAATATCCCATAACCGCCTCAATCCAAACGAATATTTTTTTATCATCATATCCTTCTAAAGGAACATCTACTCCCCAATTAAAATCTCTTGTTACAGCTCTATCTCTTAAACCCTCATCTAAATATCTTTTTACTATCTTTTGAGCATTTTCTCTCCAACCTTTTTGCCTAATTAAAAGTCTCCTAACATCATTTTCAAATTGCGAAAGTGAAAAGAATAAATGCTTTGTTTGCAGAACTAAATCTTCCTTACAATAAGGACATTTTTCTTCCATATATGTTTCAGGTAAAAACTCATTGCAGTTTTCGCAATATTTTTGATCAATTTCCTTTTCATATATGTATCCCTTTTTATATAAATCTAATATAAACTCTTTAACCTTATTCTCATGATAGGTAGAGTGAGTTTTAGCAAATATATCAAAAGAAAATCCTAAGTCATCAAAACACTTTTTAAATTCATTATGATACTTAACTACAGCATCCATAGGGGTTATTCCCTCTTCTTTAGCTCTCATAGTTACAGGAGTCCCGTGACAGTCTGTTCCTGACAAGAACACAACATCATCTCCCATAAGCCTATGATATCTTGCAATAATATCTCCTGGGAGTAATACTGCTATTCTTCCTAAATGTAGTGGTCCATTTGCATATGGCCATGCATTTCCTATAATAATATTCATAAATGTCCCCTCACTATTTTCTTATTGCTTTATTTTTGTATTCCAAGTAAATCTTCTGCTCTATCTATAATATATTTATAAGAGTCTTCTATCCCCTGATTATAAAATTCTACTGCTAATTTATCCATAAAGAAATCCAGTATCATATTTGATGCTAAATCACCTAATTCCTCATCTCTTTCTTCATAGAAATAGGTTTTTATTTCATTCTTTAAAGCTTCTCTTTTTTCTTTAGATATATCGAATATTTTTTTCATATCAATGTCTCCTTATTATAATTGTTTTTTTATAAAAATTTGAGGATAGGTTCCCCTATCCTCCTTTATCCTGATTTTTAAAATAAACTTAATTAAATTATAAAGATTTATCTTACTTGGCTTCCAGTTGGTAATTCTCCTGGATTTACTACCTTTAACAAACTATCATCATCTGTTGATGCTGCTAATATCATTCCTTGTGATAACTCACCTCTTAATGTTACCGGTTTTAAGTTAGCTACTAATACTACATATTTTCCTACTAAATCTTCAGGCTTGTAGTATTGTGCTATTCCTGAAACTACCTGTCTTTCTTCTCCATTTAAATCTACCTTTAATTTTAGTAACTTCTTAGCTTTTTTTATCGGTTCACAAGCTAATACTTTTACTACTCTTAAATCTATTTTTTCAAAATCCTCTATTGTGATTTCTTCTTTTATTGGAGTAATTTCTCTTTTTTCATCTTTTTTATTTTCTGCTAACTGAGCTTCTCTTAAGGCATCCAATTCTGCTAGCTTCTTATCAACATCTATTCTTGGGAATAAAGCCTCACCTTTTTGAACCTTAGTTCCTACAACAGTACCATTAAAGCTACTTAAGGATTCAAAAGAAATATTAGTTGTATTTATTTGTTCATTTATCTTCTTGCTTGTATCTGGTAAGAATGCAGATAATAAAACTGATGCAAATCTTAAACTTTCTACCAAGTTATATAATACAGTACCTAATCTTCCCTTCTTTTCTTCATCCTTAGCTAATATCCAAGGAGTTGTTTCATCTATATATTTATTTGCTCTTCCTATTAAATCAAATATATATTCTAGAGCTTCTGGAATTCTTAAGTCATCTATAGCTTTATTAACTTTATTTGTAGTTTCTAAAGCTAAGCTTATTAATTCATCATCAATAGCTTCTTTGCTTGAATTTTCTGGTATAGCTCCATCAAAATACTTTTCAATCATAGCTACTGTTCTTGAAAGAAGGTTTCCTAAATCATTACAAAGATCTGAGTTTATCTTTTTTATAAATATTTCATTATTAAATAATCCATCTGATCCAAATGGTATTTCTCTTAATAGATAATATCTAACTGCATCTACTCCAAAATGTTCCACTAATGTTACTGGGTCAACAACATTGCCTTTAGATTTTGACATCTTTCCACCATCAACAAGTAACCATCCATGACCAAATACTTGCTTTGGTAATGGTAAATCTAAAGCCATTAGCATAATTGGCCAATAAATAGTATGGAATCTTAAAATATCCTTACCAATTAAATGTACATCTGCTGGCCAATATTTATCATATAAGTCTTTATTTTCACTTCCATAACCTAATGCTGTAATATAGTTTGAAAGAGCATCTATCCATACATATACAACGTGTCCCTCATCAAACGTTACAGGAACGCCCCAATTGAAGCTAGTTCTTGAAACACAAAGATCTTGAAGACCTGGTTTTAAAAAGTTATTAACCATTTCATTTTTTCTTGATTCTGGTTGTATAAACTCTGGATGAGACTCTATATATTCCATTAATTTATCAGCATAATTACTCATTTTGAAGAAGTATGCTTCTTCCTTTGACTTTTCTACTGGTCTACCGCAATCTGGGCAGTTTCCATTAACTAATTGAGTTTCTGTCCAGAAAGATTCACATGGAGTACAGTATAGTCCTTCATATGATGATTTATATATATCTCCTTTATCATATAATTTTTTGAAGATATCTTGAACAGCTTTTATATGGTAATCATCAGTTGTTCTTATAAATTTATCATAATTGATATTCATCATTTTCCATAGATCTTTTATTCCTGCCACTATTTCATCTACATGCTCTTTTGGTGTTATACCTTTTTCTTCTGCTATTCTTTGTATCTTTTGACCGTGTTCATCTGTTCCAGTTAAAAACATTACATCATATCCAGTTAATCTCTTATATCTTGCAAGAGCATCAGCTGCTACAGTAGTATAAGTATTTCCAATATGAAGCTTAGTTGATGGATAGTAAATTGGTGTAGTTATATAATATGTCTTTTTACACATATCTTTTCTCCTCCCTAACATGGTTTCTTCTTTATAATAATAAAAAAAATCTCTATATAGGTATATTAAGACCTATATAGAGACGTATTATACGTGTTACCACTCTATTTCATACTTATTTCGCAATAAATATCTCAATAGGTGAAATTTATTCACCTTGCAATATAACGGTTGCTACCGTATTCCTCTAACTTAATAAGCTCAAAGAATCTGCTCCAAGTCCATATTCATGAAGATTACTGTCACTAGCTTTCACCTTACCTAGTTCTCTTTTAGACTATATTTCTTCACTACTCTTCTCTTCACTGCATTTTCCATTTATTATTATGATATTCTATATTAAAAATACTGTCAATTATTTTTAACAATTCACTCTTTATCAAACTTTTTCTTTATTATATTATCTATCATCAATCTTGATAAAACAACCATAAATAAATTAAATGCTAATAAAAAAGTAAAAGCACTTTCTCCAATTATAAATAATAATACTGCATTAACTATAAATAGTAATGTTCCTACAGATCCATTTAACTTAGCCACTAACTTATTTGAATATTCCCATGCTAAGCTACTTTGTGTTGAATATTTATTTTTATATCCTATTTTCATATCTGGATATTTTGTAGATTTTGATTCGTACAATCCTCCTACAATAAACAAACCTAATGGTATTATTTCTGTTAATACTAAATAAACCCAAAAACTCATATAATCAATCCTTATTAAACATATTTGTAATATTTATATTTTATAATAGTAATAACTATATCTGCAATATATATTTATAAGTATGTGGTTACTAATTAAAATTAATTAGTAACCACATACCTATAAATATAATCCTCAAATTAAAAATATGTACTATTTCATATAGTCTTATAATTTTAAGTCATATTTATAACACTAACCTTATATAAGTTATATGCTATAATATTATAAAAAAGATTGGAGTTGATACTGTGAGAAAATTTGACTTACCTCATATTGGTTATAGAAATATTAAAACAGCTCTTTCTGTTTTAATTTGCCTAATATTTTGGCCGAATTCTCTTTTTGCTGCAATTGCAGCTGTAATCTGTGTACAAGACACAGTAGAAAACTCAGTTAAAACAGGCCTTAATAGATTAATAGGTACATTACTCGGTGGTATTCTAGGCGTTCTTTTACTTTTTACAATAAATAAATTTAATTTATCATCATTCTCTGCAATAATAGCTGCAATTGGTGTATCTTTAATTATTTATTTGTGTAATCTAGTAAAAAAGCCAGCTGCCTGTTCTATTGCTTCTATTGTTTTAATTGGTATTATTATATCACCTAATTATGATAGTCCATTAATTTACTCTTTTAGAAGAACTATAGAGACAGCTTTTGGAATAATGATTGCAATTGTTATTAATAAATACATTAACCCACCAGAATATAATAAAACTAATGAAATTAATTCATCAGAAGATGATAAAACTAATGAAATCAAATGATATTATAAATATTAAGGAGAACAACATATGAACTTTACTATCCCTAAAGTTGGACTTAGAACTATTAAAACTGCAATTTCAGTATTTTTATGTTTATTGCTATTTCCCCACGAGCCATTTTTTGCTTGCTTAACTGCTGTTATCTGTCTTCAGAGTACTGTTTCAAACTCAGTTAAAATGGCCATAAATAGGGGTGTTGGAACAATAGTTGGAGCAGCTATAGGATTATTATTTTTAATTCTGTGTAGATATTTCAAGTTTAATATTGAATCCGACATTTTAAGCAAATTATTGATTTACTTTACTATAGCTATAGGTATAATAGCAGTTATATACTCATGTAACTTAATAAAGAAGCCAGGAGCAATTAATGTATCTTGCATAGCCTTTCTTGGTGTAACAACTATTCATGCCTTTTCTGATCCAATTTTTTATGCAGTTAATAGAACTGTAGAAACTCTTTTTGGTATTTTTATAGCTTTACTAGTTAATAAGTTTATAGTTCCACCAAAAGAATAGTATATAATTTAATAAAAAATGGACAATTGGAAATTGTCCATTTTTTATTTTCAATTATTATATTTCTCTAGTTTCATTCTTTAAGAAATCTATCTCTTCTTTATTTAAATATTGATTTAACTTTTCAAATACAGTCTTATGGTAATTATTTAGCCATACTTTTTCTTCTGATGTTAGCATCTCTATAGCTACTCCATTTAAATCTATAGGACAATATGATATAGTTTTAAATTTATAAAACTCACCAAATTCTTCTGATTTAATATCTTTAACTACTAAAAGAGTATTTTCTATCCTTATTCCATGCTTTCCCTCTTTGTACACTCCTGGTTCATTAGTTATTATCATACCAGGCTCTAATACCGTTGTGTTTCCCTCTGGCCTTATTCCTTGTGGTCCCTCATGTACATTTAGGAAATATCCAACTCCATGACCTGTTCCACACTTGTAGTCAATACCGTATTCCCAAAGAGGTCTTCTTGCTAATATATCTAAGTTCATTCCAGTGGAACCCTTTAAAAACATAGCTTTGCATAAAGCTATATGCCCTTTTAATACCAATGTGAAATCTCTTTTTTCTTCTTCAGATATCTTTCCTAAAATGAAAGTTCTTGTTATATCTGTTGTTCCATCAAGGTATTGTCCGCCAGAATCCACAAGAAACATACCTTCTTGTCTTAATTCATAATCAGTTGCTTCCGTTGCTGAATAATGCATCATTGCTGCATGCTCCTTATACCCAGCTATAGTACCAAAGCTATCTCCTTTATAATTTTCTCCTTGTGCTCTAAGGCTAGTTAATTTTTTGCTTGCAGATATTTCTGTTATTTTCTCTTTTTCTATACTATCCTTTAGCCATTTTATAAATCTAACCATGGCAACACCATCTCTAACTTGAGAATTCTCTATATTGTTTATTTCAACTTCATTTTTTATTGCCTTTAGTCTTGTTGTTATATTAACTTCATCTATTATTTCTATATCTTTACTTAAACATGAATATATTTTAGCATTCAATTTATTAGGATCTATTATAGTTGTTTCATTTATTAATTTAACATGATTTCCTATTTCATCATAATCATATATGTTAAATCCCTGAGATATTAAACTTTCCTTTGTTATATCATCAACCTTTTGCTTATCTATATATAAATTAGCATACTTTTCATTAACAATAATGTATGAAAGTGCTACAGGATTAAACTTAACATCATTTCCTCTTATATTGCATAACCAGGCTATATCATCTAAAGATGATATTATATAATTTTTGGCCTTTTTTTCTTCCATATGGCTTCTCACTTCTTCTAACTTCTTTGAAGAAGACTTACCTGAATATACCTCATCATGTATAAATATTTTATTTTTAGGAAGTTCGCTTCTTGTTAACCAAACTTCTTTTAACAAATCATTATCCATATTTATATGGAATCCAACATTTTTTGCTATCTTTAAAAAGCTCTTATATTGATTTACCGAAAATAATCTTCCATCAAATCCCAACACTTCTCCTGATTTAATATTTTTTTCAATCCACTCTTCAATAGTTGGATATCCTATTGTCCTCATTTTCATAAGTGATATTCCACTTCCAATTAATTCTTTATCAGCCTGAATAAAGTACCTTCCATCAGTCCATAAATAAGCAGAGCTTAACCCCACTAAAAGAGTACCCGCTGAGCCAGTAAAACCTGATATAAACTCTCTTCCTTTAAAATAGTCAGATACATATTCACTTTGATGAGAATCACTACTTGGAATAATATAGTAGTCAATATTCTTTATTTTCATTACTTCCCTAAGTTTAGCTAAATTGCTCATATTAAATGCCCCCTTAATAATTTTATATTTATAATTATACCCTATATACTTTATGAGATTCCATATATTCATTTAATTCTAAATATATTATATTTTCTGAAAACTCGTTGATTTACCTAAGTTTTTTATATATAATCTAAATGATGTATAAAAAAGGGGGAGCTTACATGGGAGACTTATTAAAATTTAAAAAATTTATAATTGAAGCGAAGAAAAATACTTATGCTTCAGGTGCTAAAAAAGAAACACCTTCTAGGCCAAACTCAAAGGATTATGCCTATAAAAAATTTAATTACTATTATCTAGATAGCCATCTAGGTGATAGAGAATTTATAGGAGAGGAATTAGTTTGGGAAAATGAAAAAGTTTCCTGGGGAATGAATTATAAAGGACAAGTTCTTGTTGATGAATTACCTTCAGGATTTAATAATTTTTTAAAGAAATCTTTAAAAAATGTATCCGATGATTGTCCGTTTAGAGGACCTAAATATTTTAAAGAAGATGATTTTACATATCAATGCAATTGGGATGGTGATTTAGCTTCTTTTAATGGAGTTGAATCAATATCACATAATGGAATTGAAATATTTAAGCTCTACTTTCATGGTGGAAGTCTAAAATAAATATCATTTGTTTTAAAGTAAAAGAAGCTTTACAAATAACTAAATTTATTTGTAAAGCTTCTTTTCATACTCTTAATAGTTATAAGTATATATAACTATCCATTAATAATTATAACCTAAATATATCTTATTATTATTTTGCTTCTTCTACACTCTTACCCAATATTTGGATTCCTACATATACTGCTAATATAGATATAGGTAGTACAATATACCAAGCTAATCCAAAACCCGCTGGAATATATCCAAATAAAATTGTAATTGCAGCTATAAATAGTGAATACCACATTTGAGTGTTAACATGAGCAATATGATTACAACCTGCTCCCATTGATGAAAGTATTGTAGTATCTGATATTGGTGAACAGTGATCTCCAAAAATAGCTCCAGTTAAAACAGCACTTGTACTAACTATTACATAGCTCATATCTGGATTCATTGAATAAGCTAGTGGAATTGCAAGTGGCATTAGTATTCCCATTGTTCCATAAGCCGTTCCTGTTGCAAAAGAAATAACTGCACCTAAGGTAAATATTAAACTTGGAAGCAAGAAATTTGGTAGTGATCCTGAAAGTAATGAAACTAGATATTTAGCAGTTCCTAAATCCTTTATTACAGAACTTAGTGACCAAGCTAATAATAAAATTACTCCTGTTATAAGTAATGGTTTCATACCATCTATCCATGTTTCTATAGCTTCAGAAACAGTAAATATTTTCTTAGATACTCCCATTATAATTGATACTATACTTGCTATTAATGCTGATTGGAATAATGCTACTGATGCATCTGATGCACTAAATGCTTCTTGTATAGCCTTAAATGATACTGGTGAATTAGTCATTATATTTTGAAGGGCAACATCTTCACCACCCATTATTACTGTATAACCACTAAAATAGAAACATATTAATGAAGCTATAACCAAAACACCTATTGGTATTATAGCATTCCATATACTTAACTCTACACCTTCCTTTGGTTCAAGGTCTGAATGATCTAAGTTAGAATCTGATGCAACTTCATCAACATTAGAGTTTAACCCTCTTTTTCTTGCCTCTACTTCTGCCTTATACATAGGACCAAAATCCTTTAATAAAACTGAGGTAATAAATACAAATACTAATATTAGTATATTATAAAATCTATATGGTATAGTTTGTAAAAACACTCCAAAAGCATCAACTTCTTGCCCTATTCCATTTATAAAAGCATCATTTATTAGCCCTACTTCTAACCCTATCCAAGTAGATACAATAGCTAATCCTGCTATTGGTGCTGCTGTTGCATCTATTATAAAGGCTAGTCTTTCTCTTGATATTTTCATCTTATCTGATACTGGCTTCATTATAGGACCAACTATTAATGAATTTGCATAGTCATCAAAAAATACAGCTAACCCTAATAATAATGTAACTAATTGTGTGCTTCTAGCATTCTTAGCCCTTCTTGCTAATGCTTCTGCAACAGCCTTAGCCCCCCCCATTTTAGCAACTAAGTGTATAACTCCCCCTATAACTAATACCTGAAGAATTATACCTGCATTCCATGGATCAGATAATGAGTTTAAAACTCTAGATACAAAATCTAAAAAAGATTGTGTAACTGCTCCAAGAAAAGTATTATCAACTAATTGAACTAAAAATGTACCTGATAAAGTTCCGATAAACAAAGATATAATAACATTCTTTGTTATAAATGCTAAAACTATTGCTACCACCGGCGGTATCAAAGTTAATAATCCGTAATGATTTGCATTAGATGTAGATTGATCTACCTCTGCTGCGAAAACTATTGATGTTGACATTAAAATCATCATCATAGTCATTAATATTAATCTTAGATTTCTTTTATTATTCATAATGCTCCCCCTATATATTTCATGAATAATTTAAGGGCAGAAATTAAAAAGAGCCTTGAGTTTTCACTCAAGGCTATAGATACACTTTAATTAATATTCTAAATAAAGTTAAAAATCCTCAAGCGATAGCTCACCACAAATTAAGTTTGTGACAGTGTTACACATATTTTGTGAAACCCCAGCCATATGATATTAAAGCATTAATCATACGCTTCGGCGATAATTCCTTTTCTATTAAATCAAAGTGCTTACCTCATTAATAGTACTCTTAATTATCGCGCCTCTACCCTTGTCGTTATTCATATTTAATTTACAGGATTATTATACAGTTTTTCACTAGTTGAATCAACCTTTAATGCCCAGCCTTAATTCTATTTAACTAATCTATTGGCCATAAATTCTTCTATTTCCTCTACTGTCTTAATCATTTCTTTAGTTAATACTTCATTTCCATTATCTGTTATCAAAATATCATCTTCTATTCTTATTCCTATACCTTCATTTTCTATGTATATTCCAGGCTCAACAGTATATACCATTCCAGCTTCAAAGGTTACATCCCTATTTTCTAACTCTATATCATGAGTATCCATACCCAAGCTATGACCTATACTATGATAATAAAATTGAGATACATCTTCCTTTTTAGAAATTAATCCAAGAGATATACACTCCTCTGCAACCCACTCTTTAGCCTTATTGTTTAAATCTATGAATTTAACTCCTGGCTTCATTTCTTTAATAACTCTTTCATTTACTCTAAGAACTGCGTTATAAACTTCTTTTTGCCTTTCAGTAAACTTTCCATTAATAGGGAAGGTTCTTGATATATCACCATTATAATATTTATATTGAGCACCTAAATCAAATAATATTAAGTCCCCAACCCTTAATTCTGAGTCATTACTTACATAATGTAAAACAGTTGCATTTTTCCCTGCTGCTGCAATAGTTTTAAATGCAAAGTCTTTTGCACCATTTTTCTTACAAATAAAATCAAAGTAAGCTTCAAGTTCGTACTCTTTTATGCCCGGCTTAGAATTTCTCATTAATTCTTTTACGCCTTCTATAGTAATTTCTATAGCTTTCTTAATCCTGCTAATTTCTTCTTCAGTTTTTATAAGTCTTAAATTTCCTATAATCTTATATGCATTTTTAATATTTATATTATAATACTTTTCCTTAATTTCATTTATATACTTATATGATGAATTATCTTTTTCTAAATCTAAATATATATTTATGTCTTCTTTATTAATTAATATTTTTTCTATAAACCCGTTAAAATCCCCTAAGTACTTAACATCTTCTATATCACAAATGTCTAATACTTCTTCTTTTCTAATAGTTTTACCTTCCCATTTTTCTGTAATATGATTTACCTCTTTTATAAATAAATGTTCATTAGTTTTTCCATTCATTTTCGATAAAACTAAAATATGCTTTTCTTCATCTATTCCTGTTAAATAATAAAAATTTCTATTTGGTGTAAAAGGATATTTTTCGTCTGCAGTTTTCTTTGGCGAATTACCTGCAAATAATATTAATAAAGAATTATCTTTAATGTTTTCTAAAACCTTATTTCTATTATTCTTATAAAACTCTTTATTCATAAATTCACTCCCTCTTATTTATTCCATAGCTAACACTTTAACACTGACTACATTTGCTAACCCTCTTAAAGTATTAACTAAGTGCTTTAAATCTTTTTTCATATTAGATATATCTAATGTTATGGTTACATTTGCAGCCATATTTATAGGTATATCTTGATTTATTGTTAGTATATTTCCCTTATTAAAAGCTATACAATCTAAAACTTTAGATAAAGTTCCAGCTTCATGAGATAATAAGACAATTAATGTTATCTTTTTACTATTTATCCCCTCTGACATAGGGAAAATATAATCTTTGTATTTATAAAAGGTACTTCTACTTATTCCTGCTTGCTTTACAGCTTCGCTGATATCCTTTGCCTTTCCAATAAGAAGGTTTTCTTTAACCTCTAAAACTTTTTTAAAAACCTCTGGTAGTACCTTACCATTAACTATATAAAATTTTTCTGAAGCCACTAAATCACCTACCCTATAAAAATTAAAAAGCTATATAATTTATAATTATATAACTTTTTAAAAATAAAATACATATTATTAGTGATGTTATTTATATGTGAATCTTATTTGATTTCTTTATTCTAACAAAAAATGTTTTTAAAAGTGAAATCAATATAGATATAACTCCTCCCAAAGCAAAGCATAGCTGAACATTATCTATAAATAAACCAACTAATACTCCAATTCCTACTCCATATGCTAGAAATATAGCTAAAACTTTTATTTCTTCGTCTGACAAAAATAACCTGTCATTCCACTCCATCTCTAAAACACTTCCCTCCCTTTTTCTATACTATTATTATAGGATATTTTACTATATAACTAGTTACAAAATTATTACGTCTTTATTAAAATTTGTTAAATTTTAAAAGTAAATTTTAGTTTAATAAATTTTCTATAATATGAATTTGCTTACTAAAAAAATAGCTGCTATTATTGCCGTTAAATCTGCTAATATAGCTGCCCATAATGTATGTCTAATTTTTTTAATTTGAACAGCTCCAAAATAAACTGTTATTGTATAAAATATAGTTTCTGTAGTGCCCATAATTACCGAAGCTATTAAACCTATAGCTGTATCAGGTCCATATGTTTTTAATATATCCGTTAAAATACCCATTGCCCCGCTTCCAGATAAGGGTTTTACTAAAACTAATGGTATTACTTCTTTAGGTAACCCTACTACTCTACCTATTGGAGATATAAAATTGTTTAATATATCTAACAATTTAGCTTCTCTAAATATATGAACAGCTATAATCATAGCTAATAAATATGGAAATATGTTTAAACAAACTTGTAATCCTTCTTTTGCTCCTTCTATAAACCATTCATACACCTTTCGTCCTTTAAACATTCCATAGGTAATAATTATTACAACTATTATAGGAATGATACTTTTTGTTAAATACTGAAACATTCTAAATCACTCCTTTTAAAAGTACTTCTGTAAGATTTTACAGCAAATAACTCCCATTACAGCTGCAGTGGTACTTGCTAATATAGCGGGTAATATTATTGCCCCTGGATTACTTGAGCCACAAGCAGCTCTTATAGATATAATGGTTGAAGGTACCAATTGTATACAAGCTGCATTTAAAACTAAGAATAATGCCATGTCATTTGATGCAGTTCCTTTTTCTTTATTAAGTCTATCCATTTCTTGCATAGCTTTTATTCCAAATGGAGTTGCAGCATTGCCAAGTCCCATCATATTAGCTGTTATATTCATAACTATAGCTCCTAATGCTTTTTCATCTTTTGCAGCTTCCTTAAATATTAGTTTCAAAATTGGTCTTAGAACCTTTGCTAGTTTATTAGTAAATCCACTTTTTTCTGCTACTTTCATAACTCCGCACCAAAAACACATCAGCCCAACTAATCCTACAATAAGAGATACCGTTGAATCTGCTGAAGTTATTATTGATTTAGATATTACCTCCCCATTTCCAGTAAATAATCCTACAAGTATTCCTAGAAATATCATTATGAACCAGATATAATTTATCAAAATTTCACCCCTTATGAATTACTTATACAATATATGCCTTGCATCAAATATTTATTAGTGATAGGATAAATATATATAATACTAATTATGTTTATATACATAAAGGAGACGAAATATGAAGGAATCAAACTTAAAATTAGCTCAAAAAGATATTGATGACGCTCTAAAAACTGTAGAAGATATGGTAAGTGTAATAGATAACGCCGATCTTCCTAAGGATGTATTAAAAGAAAAATTTGTTACGCTAACAGAAAAGGTTCAAGAATTAGAAGAAATACTAAAAACTGAAGGAATTCTATAAAGTTTATAATAAAAAAGTTCACCTATGTAAATTTTGCTTATTCCGTCGCTTCGCTTCAAGTCATCGCAAAATTACATAGGTGAACTTTAAATCTGAAAGAAGGAAATTATAAAAAGTTATTCACAGGGTAAATTTTTTATAATTTCCTAAAAAATAAAATAAAAATTGACTATATAAAATTAATTTTATATAGTCAATTTTTATACCCATAACTCACATTTTTAATTGATTAGATAACCCATTTCTAATCTTATAAATCATACACTCATATTTTCTCTTACACACAGTTGAAATTTGAAAACGTTTAATAACTTACTTTTATTATATCATGGTTTTTATTTCCTGGCAATATATGATTTAAAAAAATAAAAATGTAGTGGTAAGACCACTACATTTTTATCTTATTTTTATTTACAACTTTCTCTTTCAACTAATTCATAATCAAGAATAAATTGTGATTCATCTAGTTCCTTTTTATTCAACATTTTTATAAGCATTCTCATAGCTACTGATCCCATATCATAACTAGGTTGCTTTATTGTTGTTATCTTTGGATAAAATACTGAGGAAACTGCGTTATCATTAAATCCTATAACGCTTACATCTTCTGGAACTTTTTTACCACGTTCTCTTAATGCATTTATTACTCCCATAGCAATTTCGTCTGAAGCGCAAACTACTGCACTATATTCCTTTTTGCTATTTTCGAATTTTTCAACTGCTTCGTATCCAGTACCAACCTTTAAGTTTTTTGTGTACACTAGATTATCATCTAATTTAATACCTCTATCATTTAAGGCATTTTCATAACCTATGTATCTATCTCCCCAAGCGTTCATACTACCTTTTTTAGCTCCTGCAAATGCTATGTTTTTTAAACCTTTATCAATAAGATAGCTTGTAGCTTCTTGCATAGCTTTTACGTTATCTATTGTTACGCTAGGTAAACTTTCTTCCTTATCTTTAGTTTCAACTAAAACTGTAGTTAAATCTAACTCATTTATTATATCCAAAGTTTCTTCTTGTAGTGATGAACTCATATATATAACTCCATCAACCATCTTTTCTTTAAGGACTCTTAAATATTCTTTTTCCTTTTCGTCATCAAAATCAGAGTTGCATAATATTACATTGTAATCATAAATATTTGCAACATCTTCAGCTCCTCTAACTATTTCTGGGTAAAAACCACTTGAAATATCAGGAACTAAAATTCCTACTGTTTTTGTCTTTTGCGTTTTTAAGCTTCTTGCTACTATATTAGGTCTATATCCTAGCTTTTTTATTGCATCTAAAACCTTCTTTTTTGTGTCCTCGTTTACAACATCTATGTCATTTAGAACTCTAGAAACAGTAGCAATAGAAACACCCGCTTCTCTAGCAACATCTTTTATAGAAGTAGCCATACCAACATCACTCCATTTTTATTTTATAGTCTTTTATCCCTATTCTAACTATATATTATACTCTTTAACGGTAATTAATACAACATTCAAGGATTTTCTTTATAAAAATTTATTATAATATAGTCAAAAAGTTAGAAGTTTAACCAAAACTTCTAACTTTTTAATCTATTTTATAATTTATCCTAATACCTCAACTGTCATATTTAGCTTTTCTCCATTTATAACAGTTTCAATATAATCAACTTCTGCATCTATCATAATCTCTTGCGTTAATGTTTCTCTTTTAATTATATCAGAATACTTATTAGCAACTTCTAATAACATATCATTTCCTGATATATATAGTTTTATCTTATCTGATACTTCAAAACCTTTTTCTTTTCTCATATTTTGAACCTTAGATATTATTTCTCTTAAATGACCTTCTTCTTTAAGTTCTTCTGTAATAGTTGTGTCAAGAACAACCCCAATTTGACCTTCACCAGCAAAAGCATATCCTTCTAGTCCTTGCATTGTTACTAAAACACTTTCACTATTTAAAACTATTTCCGTTCCATCTACTACTATAGTTTCAGTTCCACCATTTTGAAGCTTTTGAGCAAGCTCCATTTGATTTCTTGAAGCTATTTCTTTTCTTATTCCTGGAATAAGCTTTCCATAAGCTCTTCCTAATACAGGTAAGTTAGGCTTAATTTCAAAGTTAACATATTGTGAAAGATCTGCTCCAAACTCTACTGCCTTTATGTTAAGTTCATCTTTTATAATATCACCATAATATTCTGGAATAGCATCTGTTGATAATAGCATCTTTGAAAGTGGCTGTCTATTCTTAATATTAGATCCATTTCTAGCACTTCTTCCAAGTTTAACTATTGTGTAAGCTAAATTCATTTCTTCTTCTAAATTTTTATCAATAGCATTTTCTTTAACTTCTGGCCATGTACATAAGTGAACACTTTCTGTAGCATTTTCATCTAAGTTAACTACTAGGTTTTGATAAATCTCTTCTGATATAAATGGTACAAATGGAGATGTAACTTTAACTAATGTAGTTAATACTCTATATAATGTTACATAAGCACCAATTTTATCATCAGTTAATTCTTCTGACCAATATCTAGCTCTATTTCTTCTTACATACCAATTAGATAATTCATCAGTAAACTCTTCGATAGCTAACGCAGCTGGAGTTATTTGGTATGAATTTAAGTTATCATCTACATCTTTAATTAAAGTATTAAGCTTAGACATTATCCATTTATCCATTACATTTTCTGATTCAAAATCAGAATATTTTAATGGATTAAATTGATCTAACTCAGCATATAACACATAGAATGAATATACATTCCATAATGTACTTAAGAATTTTCTTTGAGCTTCTGAAACATCATCTACTGAGAATCTAGTTGGAAGCCATGGAGCACTTGCAGTATAGAAATGCCATCTAGTTGCATCTGCACCTTGAGCATCTAATACTTCAAATGGATCTACAACATTTCCCTTTGACTTAGACATCTTTAAGCCCTTCTTATCTAGAACGTGACCTAAAACTATACAATTTTCAAAAGGATTAGTATCAAATATAGCTGTTGAAATAGCTAATAATGTATAGAACCATCCTCTTGTTTGGTCAACAGCTTCTGATATAAATTGAGCTGGGAAGTTCTTCTCAAATAATTCCTTATTCTCAAATGGATAATGTAATTGTGCAAACGGCATTGAACCTGAATCAAACCAACAGTCAATAACTTCAGCTGTTCTAGTCATCTCTTTATTACACTTAGAACATTTTAAATGTATATTGTCTATATATGGCTTGTGAAGTTCTATATCTTCTGGAACATTAATTCCTTTTTTCTTTAAATCTTCTATGCTTCCTATACATTCCTTATGGCCACATTCACATTCCCAAATAGGAAGTGGAGTTCCCCAGTATCTATCTCTTGAAATACCCCAGTCAATAACATTTTCTAAGAACTTACCAAATCTACCTGTTCTTATGTTATCTGGATACCAATTAACCTTATTATTATTTTCTAAAAGCTTATCTCTTAAAGTTGTCATTGCAACAAACCAGCTCTCTCTTGGATAGTAAAGAAGTGGTGTATCACATCTCCAACAATGTGGATATGAGTGAGTATGCTTTTCTGCTTTAAATAACTGATTACGCTCTTCTAAGTATTTAACTATACTTTCATCACACTTCTTAACAAACTTACCAGCCCAAGGAGTTACTTCTTCAACAAAGTTACCACTAGCATCAACTAAGTTTATAAAAGCAATTCCATTTTTCTTTGCAACTAAACTATCGTCTTCACCATAAGCCGGAGCTATATGAACTATACCAGTACCATCTGATAATGTTACGTAATCACCATGAATTACTTCAAATGCCTTACCTTCAACTTTTCCAAATGGAAGTAATTGCTCATATTTAGTTCCAAGTAATTCTGTACCCTTAAATTCTTTTATTATTTCAAAATCTTCACCTAATACTTTTGCTGCTAAATCTTTAGCTACTACTAATATTTCATCATTAACTTTAGCTTCAACATAAGTGTATGATTGATTTATGCATAATGCTAAATTTGATGGAAGTGTCCATGGAGTTGTTGTCCAAGCTAGTATATACTTATTTTCTTCTCCTACAACTTTAAACTTAGCTATTGCAGTTAAGTCCTTAACATCTTTATATCCTTGTGATACTTCATGTGATGAAAGACCTGTTCCACATCTTGGGCAATAAGGCATAACCTTATGACCTTTATATAGAAGTCCTTTGTTCCACATTTGACTTAAAGCCCACCACACTGATTCAATATATGGATTATGATAAGTAACATATGGATCTTCCATATCAACCCAGTATCCAATTTGTTCAGTCATTTTTTCCCACATATTAACGTAAGTAAAAACTGACTCTTTACATTCTGTTACAAATTTTTCCACACCATAATCTTCAATTTGATCTTTTCCTGAAATACCAAGCTTCTTTTCTATTTCAAGTTCAACTGGAAGTCCATGAGTATCCCAACCAGCTTTTCTTATAACCTTATATCCCTTCATTACCTTATATCTTGGGATTATATCCTTCATAACCCTTGTTAAAATGTGTCCTACGTGAGGTCTTCCATTTGCTGTTGGAGGACCATCATAAAATGTGAAATATTCTCCATCTTGATTCATATCAAAATTCTTTTTGATAACATTATTTTCTTTCCAAA
The DNA here is from genome assembly GCF_054768095.1 of Clostridium sp. CTA-7. Lineage (NCBI taxonomy): Bacteria > Bacillati > Bacillota > Clostridia > Eubacteriales > Clostridiaceae > Clostridium > Clostridium sp. CTA-7. Next base: position 100,404 of record NZ_BAAAAV010000006.1, read on the forward strand.
GGTCTGCTACTTCTTTTTCCATACCAACAAACCCCTTTGGTAATTCAACCTTTTTGTACATATATAAACTCCCTTCTGTTGATTAATTTATATTAAAAGCTACTAAAGCTTTAAGGTTTTACTTAAATAATATGAACTATTCTTAAGTTATATCTTAGATTATTAACTATAGATAGTTAATTATTCACAACCTAGTTGTTAATAGGTAATATAACTATTTAAATATATAAAAAAAACTTCGCCCAATAGGACGAAGATAATTCGCTATACCACCTAAGGTTAGAGGTTCCCCATAAATATAATTCATATTTGGAAACTCTTTATTTCGAGTACAATCATACTCTATCCTTTAACGCAGGCTAACGTGAAAAACTTAATCAGTAATTTATAACCTTTCAGCCTCAAACTCCTAGGTGATTTTCATTAGTCTTCTCTATGACTTTACACCAACCAGTCACTCTCTTAAAGTATCTAACTAAGTACTTCTCCTAATCATAGCTTTTAAATATTTAATAAATAATAAATAATATAAATATAATCATTATGTTAATAATAATTATATTCTACTACAAAGTAAAATAATATAAAAGATTATATTGAAGAATATTTTATATTATTTTTCACAAAATAATAATATAACTATTTGTTTAGATATTAAAAATTAACTAATAATTTTTATCAATTAGTATTGACTTCCTATAAAAGCGGATATATAATATAAACATAAAGAATAAACATTAAATTTATTTTTTATCCCCTTTATTTTCCTTAGTAAAATTCTTATTAATATTAGGAGGAAAACTAGATGGAAAATAACTTAAACGAACAAGTCCTTGATAAGATTACTAAAGTTTGTACTTGCAAGGCAATACCAAGATCCAAAATAAAAGATGCAATCAAAGCCGGAGCCCATACTGTAGAACAAGTTTCTAAGGCAACAGGAGCTTGTACAGGTGGATGCAGAGGCTACAGATGTACCCCTACAATCCAAAATTTGATTGATAAACATCTGGAAAATAACTAATATAGTTCCCCCAAACTATATTAGCATATAGATTATATCTCCCCTAAAACCACCTGTTATGAAATCAGGTGGTTTTTTATTTCTTAGAAAATTCTAATGGATAATCCACAATTCTTAAAAGTATCTTTACTTATATCAATATGTTCTAATTCTTTATTTTTATAATTATCCTTTGTTATACTTTCACAAGTTAATTTATCTATTGTATTTTCCACATACTTTCTTATTCTTCTTGGAGTTGGTATAACAATTGCCTTAAATATCATATATATCTCCCCAAATAATTGCTTTATACTATAATTATATTTGTGTTTATATTTAATATTCATACTTAGGGGCATAAATTTATGAATGAGTTTAATATATATATATATTATTAAAGAAAACTAACCTTGATAAAAAAGAAAAATATAATTTAAAAAATTAATTATTAGATTATTTAAACAATCTAATAAAGGAATATTAAAATCAAAGCTTATCAGAAAAAAAGTGCTGTATCATATTGAATTTTATTATTCGATATGTATAGCACTTTCCTTTATTATCGTGCAGGCCTTGGCTTATATCCCGCATTTATAGCTTCTTGTTCATTGTTAAATTGTACATAACCTTCAGCCCCCATAATGTCATACACCTTATCTCTTGGAAACACGTAGAATTTTCCACCTAATTTTTCATCCTCATATCCCCTAACTGGACTATTAGATGTTACTACTTGAGTTTTATCATTTTGTGCAACGCTAGTGTTTTTTGGTGCTAGTTGATAACCTGCTGCCTCTGCTTGTGCCTCCGTTGCAAATTCTTCATAGCTTCCAAAGTTAGATAATTTATTATATAGTGGATCAGATGGGTATCTATAAAATTTATCTCCATTCTTTAAGTCAGCAAATCCTCTTATTTTCTTATTTAAAGTTTGAACTTGTGAATTAACCTTTTGCTCAGCTTGCTGTGCTTCTTCTTCAGCTTTCTTGGTCTCCTCTGTTTTTTTTGCCTCTTCAGCTACTCTTGCTTCTTCTGCCTTTTTTTCATCTTCAAGTTTTTTTATTTCCTCTTCTTTTTTTGTTTCTTCAAGTTTTTTATCTTCCTCAGCCTTTTTAGCTTCTTCGGAAGTTTTAGCACTTAGAGCTAACTTTTCCTCTACTCTATTATCAGAAAAAGCCTTATAACCTATTCCTATACCCCCAATTACTGCTATTGCTAACAATTTTGCCATGGTTGCTTTAAGTCTTTTTGATTCCATACTCATTCTCCTAATCACCATTTGATTATTTTCATATAAATATAAATTGTAGTTTTTACCCTTTTACATAGAAACTTTTATATGTATATTGTATCAAATAATTCTACCAAATTAAACCTAAAATGTACTTATATTACTTTTAAATTTGAATTTATATTTAATATTCATAAAAATAAATATAATACTTTATTATAACTTTATAACCATTTTGGTTAAATATTTATATTTTTTAATTTCATGGTATTTATTATTGTTAATATTATACTACAGTTATTATTAATATCACCGAATAAGTCCTTCTTAAATTGATAACCTAGTTTAATCTCACACTATTGCTTATCAATTTATATAAAATCATTATATTAAACTTTATAATATTTCTTTAATTATATATATGTTATAATCTTATAAGAATTAATCTGAAAGGAGCTAATTTAATGGCAAGTAAATTCTATTTACATAAAGGAAAAAATAAAAGAGCTGAGCAAGGAAGACCTTGGATATATGTTGATGAAATAAATGAATATGATGGAGATTATAAAAATGGAGATATAGTTGAAGTATATAACCATAAAGGATTCTTCATTGGCAAAGGTTATATAAATGATAGAAGTAAAATAACTATAAGAATAATGACTAATGATATTAATGAAGAAATAGATGAGGAATTTTTTAAAAAGAGATTCTACAATGCCTTTAAATATAGAAAAACAGTTATAGACACATCATCTTGTAGATTTATTTTTGGAGAAGCTGATTTTTTACCTGGTCTTACTGTAGATAAATTTGAAGATTATTATGTAATTCAAATTTCTACTTTAGGAATGGATCAATATAGAGATATAGTAGTAAAAATTTTAGTTGATGAATATGGTGCTAAAGGTGTTTATGAAAGAAGTGATATTAAAACAAGAGAAATCGAAGGCCTTGAACAAACTAAAGGCTTCTTAACAGAGACATTTGATACAAATATTCAAATAGTAGAAAATGGAGTTAAATACATAGTTGATTTAGAAAACGGACAAAAAACAGGTTTCTTCTTAGACCAAAAAGAAAATAGAGCTGCTATGCATAGAATCTGTAAAGATAAAGAGGTTTTAGATTGCTTTACTCACACAGGTTCCTTTGCTTTAAATGCTGGTATTGCTGGAGCTAAGTCAGTTCTTGGTATAGATGTATCCCAACATGCAGTCGATTGCGCAAGAAGAAATGCTGAACTTAATAACCTACAAGATACCGTTAAGTTTGAATGTCATAATGCCTTCGATGTCCTTGGAGAATGGTCAAGAGAAGGTAAACAATTTGATGTAGTTATATTAGATCCACCAGCATTTACAAAATCAAGAAATACAATTAAATCTGCTATTAGAGGCTACAAGGAAATAAATCTTAGAGGCTTAAAAATGGTTAAATCAGGTGGATACTTTGCAACTTGCTCATGTTCACATTATATGAGTGAAGAACAACTTAAAAAGACAGTTCTAGAAGCAGCACATGATGCTAGAAGAACATTAAGACAAGTAGAAATTAGAACTCAGTCTGCTGACCATCCAATACTTTGGAATTCAGATGAATCATATTACTTGAAGTTCTTTATATTCCAAGTAATTTAACTTATTTTCTATTACTTTAGATAATATTGTATTTATACTACAACTGATAGATATCAACTTATAATTGAAGGTATCTTTTAAAATAATAGCTCCTTATTAGTAATAATTTATATTTTAGTTATTACTAATAAGGAGTTATTTTCATTATCTAAAAAATTATCTTAGAATCACACACTCCATCATCTTCCTTATTAAGTTAAAATTGATAAACATCAAATGAATAAGTATAATTGAAATACCATTAATATACAGCTAAAAACATTTTTTTGTAACGAAATTAATAAAAATCGGATATATATTGTGGGAGGTGAAATAGTGCTGAGTATAGAGGAGATTTATAGAGAGAATGTAAAAACGGTGTATCGTTTCTTATATAGCTATGTACATGATGCTGATTTATCAGAAGAATTAACTCAAGAGACCTTTTTAAGAGCAATAAAATCTCTTAATAAATATAATGGAAAATGTAAAATTTCAGTTTGGCTTTGTCAGATAGCCAAACATGTTTTGTATCAGGAATTTGATAAAAAAAATAAAAGTAAAACAACAGAGCTTAATGACAATATAGAATTTAATCACTATTCCACAGAAGAATTAGTTATTTCCTCTGAAAATAAAAAAGAGATCTATAAAATAATACAATCTCTAGATAATGTTACTAGAGAGGTTATGTATCTTAGACTTACAGGAGATTTGAGTTTCAGAGAAATTGGTGAAATTCTCAACAAAACAGAGAATTGGGCTCGAGTTATTTTTTTTAGAGGAAAATCAAAAGTTATTAGGAGGGTTCAAAATGAATAATGATTTATCATGTAATGTAGTAAAAGACTTATTACCTATATATTTAGATGGAATTGCAAGTGAAGAAACCAATATATATGTAAAAAAGCATTTAAGTGAGTGTCAACTCTGCCTAAATGAATATAAAAAATTTTATGAAATTACAGAAAAGAAAAATAAAATAGTTGTTAATGAAGCATCTTCAATAATAAGATTTAAAAAAAGAATAGCGGCTTCATTTATTACAGTTGTTATATCAAGTATTCTATTAATAAGTTTAGCTATGTTTTGCTTTCATCGCGAGTCAATTTACAATAACCCAACAATTTTTGAATTTTTCTCATTAATAGTTTTATATATCGGAATGTATTTTTTACCTTTACTAGGACTATTTGTTTCTATAATATGGAAACAAATAATTAATAAAAAGGATAGCTCTTTTTGGCCAAATGTAATCATTTTACTTTTAGGAATATGGATTCTAGTTGAAATATTATTACTATTATGGCACTTTTTCGTGATTATTAGAGGTTATTAATCAATAAGGAGGTATAATTATGAAGGAAAATATTTCATGCAATATTATTCAAGATTTATTGCCAAATTATATTGAAGGAATCATTAGTAATGAAAGTAAAGAATTAATAGATACACATCTTGATAAATGTGTTAGCTGTAAAAAAGAATTTGAGAGTATGAATTCACTACTTGAGGTAGCTCCTGTTAAAGAAAGAGAATTCGATTATTTAAAAGGAATACATAAAAAATGTAAGAATATTTTACTTATATGTATTATTCTTAGTTGTGTTGCTTTTATACTAGCAATATTTAATAGTGAACCAAATATTGATGAGGCTTTCTTTACATTAGCATTATATTTGATGATTATAGTAGTGGTAATTATAAAATATTTATTGTCATTATTCGGTGCAATAGTAAGTATTTTAAACTACAAGAAAACAAAGAAAAAATAGTTAATCTTAATTTTTATTATGTGTAGTTATATATTTTTAAACTCACTAATTTCCTTAATCAATAATATAGTTAACTATGGATTTTAGTATCTATTTGAACTTTTATATTATAAGTAAAATACAGAAATATGCTATGAATAAAAACAATGCTCTATGGAGTATTTTGAAAATTATCTTGATATTTTTATAAGTTTATCTTTTTTAAATTTGTAACTCTTTTCTATTATAAAGCTTACTAAATAAACTTTAGCGTAACCTGAGAATTTTTTATAAATAAAAAAAAGATTAGCACTCCTTTTATGATACTAATCCTGTAAAAATAAATATCATTTTTATTTATTTAGATAATCCGTAGCAATATCTCTTGTAGTTTCTATAGATGGTAGCATAGATATTATTATTAAAAAAATACTTAAAGTATCAAAACCATCTCCTTTTAATAATAATTTTTGTAATATAAAAAATACTACACTAAACCCAAAAGGTATTATATTTTTAAGAAATAATTTCTTTCTTATATTTTTTTCTATATAATATTCTGCATTTACCATTCCTATGAAAGCAGCCATCATAATAAATGTACCAACTCCGATTGACTGAGACTTTCCTGCATTAGATTTATTAACCTTATATTTTTGTTTTCTTGGTAATTTTTTTCATAAGGTATATTATCTTTCTTATTTAACATTATTATTTCAATAATATTATTTATTATAAATAATATTATTGTTAAAATAATTTTTAATTTAAAGCTTAATTTAAATTCTGCAAAAGCCACAAAACAACCAGCAAATCTTATAATAAAATCAACTATTGCATGTTTTTTTATATACAAATGCTCTTTATGATATTTGGTCTCTATTAAAACTGATGTTACTGTTAAGAAAACAAATGGTGATAATACCCAAAGAGCAATATAACCTTAAATTTTTATATTAGAACTTATTAATATGTATGCAAAGTTATTTAAATAACAAAGTATATTTAAATATATTATACTTTTTATCTTTTTCTTCATAACTCCCCCTAAATAGTCTTTTATATCAATTCCATGAGTCTTCTTTTTCCTAATTTCATATGTTTTTTATATTAATCTTATTTTACTTAAATTTCTCAAAACCCCTATATATAAATTTATATGTCTACAATAAATAATATTGTGTCATTTTCCTTTCTATTTCCCTAAAATTATAACATAAGTCAAAGTTTAGACCTGCTAAGCTTGACGTCTATGTATGTATGTCCTCCTACCACCATCTATTTATGGTTAGGAGGACATATTACTGATAAAATTTTAGCTATACTTTCTTTTCTATTAACAATAATATTTATATTGTATTAATGGCTCTAGTAATTATTGTATAGTAATTATAAACTAATACTATAAGTATGGTAATAATCACATTAACAATTATAAATATTGTATTTTTCTTGCTCACACCTCTTTGATTGATTAATATTTTTCTATTTATATCTCCCCAAATTATAAAAATGGCTATTTCAAATAAAATAATCAAATCATATTTAATTAGTAATATACATACTAACAAAAAAATCAAATTGATACATATTGAGCTTAATAACGGTCTTTTATAAAGCAAGTTTCTCACGGTAAACTTCTACCTAAAATCCATTAATTTTAATAAATAAACTTGGATTTTCCTTTCCAATACATTTATATACCAAATAACATATTATGTATTATTTGGTATTTTCTATTAAATTACCATGGGTTTACACTATAACCTACCATAGTTTTTGATAACGTAGCTCCCCTCTCCAAATTTGCACATGCTCTTAATTGTGCAATGGTGTATGCAACACCTAATCCATAGATAATTGCTGCAACATCTACTGCCCATGCTAATGGTCCTCCAATCGCAGTTGCCAATGCACCAGTTCCAGCCGCTCCAACTATATTAGCTTCTAATAAATCTGCTGTAGCACTACATTCCTTTGCCGATAGGTTGATAGCGTATCCCCACCAATAATTTATTTTTTCAGCTCCTCCATCAACATATTCCATTTCCTCTCTATCAATTTCTACATAGTTTTTTGGCATTTGTAATGCATATTCTCTTTTTAAAACAAATGTACTCATTTTTATTCTCTCCTTGTATTTATATATATTTTAAAAGAATGTTGAATCTATGCAAAGTTTTAAAAAGTACTTATATAACCTGTGCGCGCTATACTTATTAATCTTCACTTTAATTCAAATTTCTTTTAATGCAAAGTAATTAACTAAATTTAATTCCTATAAGTTCTAAAATATATTTCATATAAGTTATTTTTTCATACTTAACCCTTGTTTCTGTTACCATACCTATGCTCAAGTTAACTTTTTCTCCTTTAGAGTCTTCTAAATATGTTTTATCTGGTTTAACTTTAACTTTAAAAAATATATTTCCTTTTTCATTATCTATGGTAGCATCCTCATCTATACTTATTACTCTTCCTGGTATTGTTCCATATTCAGACTGAAGTAATCCTCCTACTGCTAAAGAAACTTCATCACCTACATGTATTCTTGGTCTATCACTAGATGGTAACATTGTTTCTACTATTAGTTCTTCTTCTTTGCTTGTTATTGTACCTATTAATGCCCCACCTTGGAGCACCATACCAGTTGTTAATGGTGTATTTAAATGTACTGTTCCACTTTTTTGTGCAACTACTTGGTACTGATCTTTTCCTTTTTCTAAAGCTTCTTTTTGTGCAATTAGCTTTGAAAGTTCTACTTCATATTGATTTTTTTCATTTGTAAATTCTGAGATAGTCTTATAATAATGTTCATCAGCTTTGTTTTTTTGTGTTTTAGCATATTCTTCAATTTGCTTATCTTCAATCCCTTGTTTTTTTAAAGATTCCTTATCTATATTAAATTCTTTTCTAGCTATATAAGCTGCAGTTAATTTATTATAAAATTCACTTTCTACATCACTATATCTATCAAAATAATTTGTTCCATTTGTTGCATTTTCTTCAGCCTTTTTTAACAACTCAATTCTCCTGCTAAAGGTATCTATTTGTGCATTTATTTGCTCTAATTGAAGGTCTGACTCAACTCCATTAGTTGTAAATAATACATCTCCTTCTTTTATCTCAGTACCTTCACTTATAAAAACATCTTTTATTTCTCCTGCTCCTTTAGTCATAATATGAGATTTGTTTTCTGAAACTACTAACCCTTGTCCTTTTACCATATATGTTTTAACAGATTTATCTGCCCAAAATAGCCCTGCTATAATTAACGCTGTAACTATCAAAATAATATAATTCATAAAGGCTGGAGGCTTTCTATCGTAAAGTATCTTACTATCAGTAATTTCATTTAGCTTATATACTTTCAAGTAATTCTCCACCTTTCATACATTCCATAAATACATCAGCTACTATATTTTCTTCTTCTTTTTTTACAAAAACCGTATAGGAATCACCCTTTAACTTAATATTATTTTCAAAGGCATATACTCCTAACTTTTTATAAGCAAACTGTAAGTTTTCTTCCTTTTCAGTAAACCTAGCAAACAAACAATTATTTACTCTTAACTGTGATTGTAATTCATAAGGTTTTTCTATATTATGAATTGGATTTTTTAATTGAACCATTAGCTTTATTATTACTTTTGCTTGTCCATTTTCATCTACTTCCACTGATGAATAATTTATCATTGGTCCAAGAGTAGAATTACCTTTTGATTTTATATAGCTATCCAGCATATAAGTAATTTGATTTATATCAATTAATTCATTTTCACTTACTTCCCTAATTAATACATTATTAAGTTTTAAGGTTTTATTTTCTCTTAAAACTATTTTTTCAATTATATTCATACTCTTCACCATCCTCTACTTCTATTTCTTTTGCTTCTGTATCTAAATTATCTTTAAATATTATTTCCTTTTCTTCTAAAGAACCTACTTGACTTATATAAAGCTTATAATAATAACCTTTTTTCTTTAATAAACTTTCATGGTCTCCTGCCTCAACTACTGTTCCTTTATCCATAACATAAATTATGTCACAGCTTCTTATAGTTGAAAGTCTATGGGCTATCATTAACATTGTTATACTTTTACCTTTTTTAAATAAAGTATCGAATATTTTAGCTTCACTTATAAAGTCTAAGTTACTTGTAGCTTCATCTAATATTAAGAAGCTTGGCTTTTTGATTAATGCCCTTGCTAGTGCAATTCTTTGCTTTTCTCCACCGGAAAGTCCTCCCCCAGCTTCTTCTAAGAAGGTTCCATATTTTCCAGGTAACTTTTCAATAAATTCTCTACACCCTGCATTTTCGCAGGCTGCTTTAATTTCTTCATAGCTTGCATTAACTTTTCCTAAAGTTATATTTTCTTTAATAGAACCTGAAAATAACTCTACATTTTGAGGAACATATGAAATATTTTCTCTTAAGTTATATAAATCTAATTCTTCTATATTGTATCCATTAACATTTATTTTTCCTTCTTCAGGAGTATAGTACTTTAATAAAAGCTTAGAAATAGTAGTTTTACCACTTCCTGATTCTCCAACTAATGCTACCTTTTTGCCTTTAGGTATTTTTATACTTATATCTTTTAATACTGGAGATCTACTTCCATATCTAAAAGTAATATTATTTAATTCTATATCTCCATCTATTTTTTCTAATTTTATTTTTTCAACCTCATTATCATCTTGTTCTTTTTCAACTTCGTATATTTCTGAAATTCTCTTTAATGAAATACTAGCTTCTTGGATACTTAATTGAAGTCCTATAAGTCTTCCAATTGGATCCATAAAATATCCTGAAAGAGTTGAAAATGCCATAAGACTACCTAAGGTAATATCTCCATTCATAATCATTCTAGCTCCTATGTACATAAGAACTAAATTTCCTATTGTTGATACTGCTCCTGATATTGATCCTTGAATATTTGATAAAACTCCTTCTTTAAAGGCAATTTTTAAATTTTTAATATACTCTACTTCTAATTTTTCAATACTTTTTTCCTCTGCTGCATGAACCTTTATAGTTTCTATGCCCTTTAAGCTTTCTATAATATGGCTATTTAGCCTAGCTCCTGCCTCCATTTGTTCTAAGTTAATCTTTTTGTAAGGAGCTTTAAAAATATAAATTAATGCAGCGCTTATTATTGTTAATACTAAAATAACTATAAATAATTTTTCATTCATTACATAAAGTATGGATGCAGAAACAGTTGCTAGTACAATATCCATTATTAAAGATAATGATACTGATGTTAGTATATTTTTTATTGTAAATGCATCGCTAAATCTAGTAAGAATATCTCCAACCTTTCTTGCTCCGAAAAATTTCATAGGAAGTTTATATACGTGTTTAAAGTATCCTAATAATAATGGGATATCTATTTTTTGAGATAGGTATAAAAGCATATGTTGCCTTATTGCTCCTAATCCTATTTGAGTTATTCCTAAAACTAAGAATCCTATAACGAATATATTTAACTGATTTTTCAAATTATATGGTAATATTTCATCCATAAGTATTTTATTGAAAAATGCAGACGCTATTCCTAAAACTGTAAGTATTACAGAAACTATTATGCTATATATAAAAAGTGATTTTTGAGGAGTTAATAATTGAATAAAATTAGATAAAATTCCTTGTCCCTTTATCTTACCAGGGTTAAATTCATTGTTTGGAATTAATAACAGTAAGACTCCATCAAAGATTTTAAAAAATTCATCTATATTCTTTTTTTCTCTTCCCTTTGCAGGGTCTAATATTATTACTTCTTCTTTTTTAACTTTATGCACTATAACAAAATGGCTTAATCCTTCTTTTGTGATAATATGAGCAATTGCTGGAAGTGTATATTTACCTTTAAAGCCTTCCTTATCAACTCTAATCGCTCTAGTATCAAAACCTAATTTTTTAGCTCCATTTTCTAATCCAGCTAATGTTGTCCCTTTTATATCAGTACCAAGTATATCTCTTAGTTTAGTTATAGTTATTTCTTTTTTATAATACATGCAAGCTGTAGCTAGACACGCAGCTGCACAATCTGTTATATCATGTTGTCTAACTAAATAATTTTTACCTCTCATAAACGTAAATTCTCCTTAACGCTGGATTTCCAATAACCATTTTCTTTAATCTCTATAATAGTATTCTACTATACGTTTACAAATTATCTCATATTAGTAAAACAAACTTATTTTTTTATAAAATTCGCATTATCTTTTGTCATGAAATTCACTTTTTATATAAAATTTGTATATAAAAGTCATTTATATTTTTAGTTATTTTACAAAAAAAGCTAGAAACACTCATTTTTTTATGCTTCTAGCTTTTAATATTTACATAATTAATTTTTAGTTTATTATAATAGTTTTAAACACCTTATTGATACTAAACACTTATCTCCATTAATCATATGAATTATTCTATCTGCTTTGTTTATGTAGTCTATATTATCCTTATTTACTATATATGATGTATGACACCTACAAAATCTATCATCTAAAGATTCTTGTATCTCTTTCATTTTTCCGTAAAACTCAATTTTTCTGCTTTTACAATGAATCACTATTTTATGCACTGCTTTAGATGTTTCAAAAAATAATATTTTATCATAGTTAACTCTAATTGTTTTATCTTTAAATTTAATCAAAAACGCTTTTTGTAGATGTGTAGATTTTGTTATATACTTATTATAAGCATTTTCTAAGCAATCCTTAATGCTCTTTCTAATAATTTCATAATCTCCCTTAATAATATAATCCATAGCTTCAATTTTATAAAAGAACGTTAAATACATTAATTCTGGATGTGCAGTTATAAATATTATAAATCCTCTTGGATCATATTTTCTTATTTCATTTGCAAGCATTATTCCATTAGTATCACTATTCAGATTAATATCTAAAAGATAAATACCACTTTCTTTATTATCTTTTATACTATCTATTAATTCACTAGGATTATCTGTTTCCATTTCTAATTTCATATCATAATCTTCTATTAAAATTATATTATTCACCATTTCTTTTAACTTATCTCTATGTTCCTTATTCTCTTCGCAAATATAAATTTTAAGCATTATTCCTCCCGTTTTACCAATAATTACACATTTTAATATAAATCTTTTCTGTTGTCAATTTATTAACAATTATACAAAATTAATATTTATAAATCTATTAATCGTATATTTCATTTCTTATTCATTAATATTTCGTTATAAAAACTAACAATGTTATAATAAAAAAGCTATTATCTCCCATATATCTATGAGAAATAATAGCTTTTTACTACTTGTAAGTTTCTGTGAGAGTTTTATTTTCAGTGGTTATTTTTTAACTAGTTTTAGATTATTTACTATTCTAATTATTTATAGAACTCTTGTGTTGCATAGTAAGTGTTCCCTATTTTATAGACTCCAACCCCTATGCTACTAAAGTTTGATGAAAGTATGTTTGCTCTATGTCCTGGAGAGTTCATCCAGTTGTCCATAAATTGTGTTGCCAAAGTTGAATTACCATTTACACCTTGGATATAGGCAATGTTTTCTCCCCAAGCTCTGTATGATACTCCATCAGCCTTCATTTTTTCTGTTATTAATCTACCTTCTGGGTCTTTATGATCAAAGTATCCTCTGTCTCCCATATCTTTTGATTTAATTCTTGCATAACTTTCCATAGTTCCATTGTAGCTTAATGCTGGAAGTCCTGCTGCTGCTCTTTCTTGGTTTACTCTTTGGAAAATAGCTTGTTCAATTTCCGCTATATAGCTACTGTCAGAAGTACTTGGTTTTTCAGCAGGTGCTTGTCCACCACCTTGAGATGGAGTTTCTACTGGATTTTGTCCTTGAGTATTTTGTCCATCTGTATAGCAGTTTTCACCAGATTGATTATTTCCGCCTGACTTATCAGCTTGTACATTTGTTTCTTTGTTATTATTTAAAGATTCATTATTTGCATTAGTATTTGATTCAGTTGAAGCCTTATTTTCTGAAGCTACAGCATTATTAGCTGTTTCTGTTGGTTTTTTAGCTTCTTCATTTTTTGTTTCTTTCTTTTCAGATGAAGCTTCACTGTTAGATTGAATCTTTACACCATCATTATTAGTTACATTAGTTTTGGAAGGCATAAAGAAACTTCCTACCCCTAAAGCAATTGATAATCCTGTTGATGCTAATAACATTATTAATTTTGATTTTATCATTTGTAAATTCCCCCTTCAGATTTGTAATTCATCTGTCGAAACTATACTAACATATGACCTATAGCTTCTAAATATGAGTTAGTTTCTATTTATTGAATAATGTTCTATCAATAGTAATTGTCTTATTGTAATTGATTTTTTTCCCATAAAACATTTTCATAAAATTTAATTTATTTTTTTATATAATTTTTATTAAATAGATATTATTTAAACTATTGATATCACAAGGATTACAATGTGTGTATTTTTATAATAAAATGCATCCTATTCATTAACATCGCTATAATTTTCATATTTCTCCCTAGATATAATTACCAGAATATTTTTATTGCTTTTATGATTTATAGCAGATTAAAAAAATAAAAGATGACTAATCATCATAATTAGTCATCTTTTATTGAAATAAATTCTATAATTATAGGAGTTAAATTTGTTTGTATATAGTTTATATTATTAAAAGTGTGGAGCTAATAATAATATATTTATTCCGTTAATTGATATTGATTATCAATCTAGTATTATAATATAACCTTTTTATATTATTGTCAATAGTAAAAAAGTAATTATTTGAAATTTATTATCAATTACATATTATTTCTATAAATCCAGTGTTTTTATTAACATTAGGAACAATATCTATAATGCTTTTTCTACAACAATATTCTAAATCCTTTTCTAGATTCAACTCTTTTAATATATTGTAGTGTCTTGCATCCTTTATATAATCTAATATATTAGTATTGCTTTCATATATATACTTCGCTGTTTTAGATATATCTGATAAGTTATAAGTATGTTTTTTACATAGTAAACTTATTATATATCCTGAACATATAAAGTCATCCATTGAAAACTCTCCATTTGTACCTGAATTTATAAGAACTATATCTGTGTCTTCTTTACTTAACGAGTTAGCAACAGCCTCTGCATTTATCATTGCACCTATAAGTATCTTTCTTGCTTTCAAACTTAAATTAATTGCTCTTGTTCCATTAGTGGTACTTAATATTATATTTTTTTCTTTTACATTCTCTTCAGTATACTCTAATGGTGAATTTGTGAAATCAAAGCCATCTATTTTTACAGCTTTTCTTTCTCCCCCTAGCAAAGGATCTATTCCTTTTTCTAAAAGCTCTTTTTGCTTTTCAAAGGCTTCTTCTACAGTTAACATTGGAATAACTCTTTTTGCTTTATTTGCTAATGCTGTTATAATAACAGAAGTTGCTCTTAGCATATCAATTACTACAACTATCTTATTATTTAAATACTCCCCTTTAATATGGTCTGCAGATATAATAACATCTATATTCATAAGTACTTCCCCCTAACTTTTATAACTCACCCTATATATTGTTTATATTTTCTCTACTTAAAATTCTTACCTTGCCATATATCATTATCTTCTAATGCTTTATCTATAGCATTTAAAACTTCCCACTTTTTTAAACTCCACATAGGTCCTATTAATAACTCTCTTGGAGCATCACCTGTTAATCTATGTACCACCATATCTTCTGGTATCATAGCAACTCCTTTGCATACTAGGTCTATATACTCTTCTTGAGTTAACAACTTTAATTCTCCACTTTCGTATTGTTCAACCATTTTTGTTCCTTCCATTAAGTGAAGTAAGTGGAACTTTATTCCCGTTGCCCCTGAGTGCGCTATATAATCAACAGTTTTTAACATATCTTCTTCTGTTTCACCTGGTAGTCCAAATATAGTGTGAGCTACTACTTCAATGTTTCTTTCCAATAGTCTTTTTAATGTATTATCAAAAACTTCAAAATCATATCCTCTATTAAAATCTCTCGCCGTTTCATCATTTATTGTTTGAAGCCCCAGCTCAACTATTAAATATGTTTCTTTATTTAATTCTGTTAAGAAGTCTAAAACATCATCATCAATACAATCTGGCCTTGTTGCTATTGATATAGCTACTACATTTTTTTGCTCTAAAGCTTCCCTATACTTTCTCCTAAGTTCTTCTACTGGAGCATAGGTATTAGTGTAGGCTTGAAAATATGCAATTAGTTTTCCATCTTTCCATTTTTTCTCCATCATATCTTTTCTATCTTCAAATTGCTTTGTTATAGATAATGTTCTACTACCCGCAAAATCCCCAGATCCTCTTGCACTGCAAAATGTGCATCCTCCTTTTGCGACCTTTCCGTCTCTATTTGGACATGTAAACCCTCCATCTAAAGATATTTTATATACTTTTTCATTAAATTTATTTCTAAGATAATAGTTTAAACTATGATATCTTTTTCCATTCCATTCTTTCATGCTTCCTCCTAAAAAAATAAAAGTACCACTTTATTTAAGTTGTACTTTTATTCTACTACAATATTTTTATATGTTAAGTCTTTTAAATATTTTTTTTAACTTCCTCTGCTTCCATATTTACCTTATATTCGCCTGTAACATCACTGTTTATATCATTTCTGCCCTCTTTGCCACTAACTTTAACTGTAATAGTATTTTTATCGAAGCTCTTTAATTCTACATTATACTTGTCTTCTGGAAACATTTCATTAAATTTTATTTTAACAAGATCTCCTTGAGCGCTATTATATATATTTATTCTATTTAATTTATTAGAATTTAAATATTCTACTATTAAATATCCTTCTTCTTTTGAAAAAACTAAATTTTTTACTATTGCATTATCTAATATATCTAAAGGAACAACCTTCTTTACTATAGGTTTATCTAATACTTCTTCTATTGATTTACTTGCATCTGCTCCTCCAGCTTTACTACTTCCTTGATCTGCCTGAGATGGTTGAGCTGCTTGAGTTGCTTTACTTTCTTCTATATATGCAATTGATAAAAATGTTTTGTTATTTCCTATTGTTGATAACGCTACCTTTTGACCTTTATATCCCACTGATATAGGTCCAAAAGCTTCTACTGGTGCTTTTTCTTTATATAACATTATTCTATTTTCCTTTATATACACATCTTTAGGCAAGTTATTTAAATTTAATATTAAATCACTCTTTCCTCCTTCTTCACCTATAATCCTTAAGGAGTTATTTCTAACAAAAACTTGTTTTTTATTCATTGATTTAATTTCATCAATTTTATATTCATTACCCACTTTAACTACTTTTATAGCATAATTATCTAAATCACACTTTGCCTCTGTTGGTGAATTTCTAACAACATTAAATGTAGCATATGCTGATCCTGTTGATTCTATTAAGTTATCTGGTTCATAAGATACAATTCTTGATGTTCCAGTAGTTATTTCCTTATTTCTGCTTAATAAACTATCTGTACATAAGCTATTTGCCATATCCATATTATTTTCCTTAACAAAATTTAAATAGGTTTCTGCAACATCAACTGCAGTTTTAGGGCTAAATAAATCTATCTTAGCTTCTCTATTATTTTCTTTTTTTGTACATGCAGATAATAAATAAAAACTCATAATTATTAATAAAAAGCATATTGTTAACTTTCTTCTCATCACTTTTATTACCTCCTAATATATATTCCTTAAGCTTATTTTCCCTAAGAATATATACCTTATTCATTTTTAAAGAATAAAAGTAATTTAACATATATATATTTGTTAATAGAGAGAATATAGGGGGATATAAAAATGAAACGTGAACTTTCTAAAATTTTTCAGATAGCAGTTGTTTTTATTGGAACAATTGTTGGTGCTGGACTAGCTTCTGGACAAGAAATTAAAGAGTTTTTTACATCTTACGGAATATCAAGTTTTATAGGAGTTATAGCCTGTGGTATATTTTATATAATTATGGGTTCTATAGTTTCAAAAATTAGTATTAAGTATAAACTAAACTCTTATGGTGATGTAATAAAAGTAGTTAGTCCAAATATTCTTGGTAAAATCACAGGTATAATCACAACATTATATCTTATATCCAGTGCATCAATAATCTTGGCAGGTAGTGGTGCTTTAATAAATCAATTTTTCGGAGTTCCTAAAATAATCGGTTCTATTATAATGATAGTCTTAGCTGTGTTCTTCCTTTTAAAAGATACTGATGGTTTAATTGAGGTAAACTCATTTATAGTTCCAACTCTAGTAATAACTATTACTACAATAACCATACTGTACTTTATGTTTTGTAAAGATATGATGTCATTAGAATTTTTAACTAAATTTGAACCCAAAAAAACAGGTATAGCCTTATCAACAACATTGTATGCAGGATATAACACTCTTTGCTGCTTAGGTGTATTAGTACCTTTAAGTAACCAAGTTGGAAAGCCTAAAACTATGTTTTATGGTGTTGCATTAGGTGCAATAGGATTGGCTCTATTGAGTTTTGCAATAAACTTCTTGCTAATGATAAATCAACCTTATATACATCAATATGAAATACCTTTATTATTTGTAGCACAACGTTTTGGAAATATAATACAGGCATTATTGTTGATTGTAATTTGGCTAGAGATGTTTTCAACTGAAGTTTCTGATGTTTATTCTATAAGTAAGACTCTCGACAATAACTTTCATATAGAATTTAAAAAAGCAATTTTCATAGTTCTTATTATAGCTCTGCCTATATCCAGAATAGGATTTTCAAAACTTATCGGATCACTATATCCTCTTTTTGGATTGCTTAGCCTAGTTTTCATAGGTCAAACAATTTACTTTTATTTTAAACATAAAGAAGAGTTAAATTAATTCTTCTTATAAAAATACCCCTATTGAAATATTACAATAGGGGTATCTTTATACATAAATTAAGAATTTACATCATTTACAAAATTTTCTCCAACAGCTTTAACCTTTTGAAGAGTTTCTATCATATCTTGAATATTTCTAGTAAATTCTTCTATATCCTGATTAACTTGTTGTGATGATGCAGCATTTTCTGCTGCAATAGCTGCTAATGAATCTATTGTTTTAAACATTTCTTCCACAGATTGAACTTCACTATTTAATTGAGCTATTGATTTATTAGTTTCATTTGACACAACTTCAATTAAGTCATTTGCTTCTGAACTTATATTTCTTACATTTTCTAAATTAGTTGTTTCTAGCTCTAATACAGTGTATTGACTTTCTATACTTTTAACTAATGAATTTATTTCTCCTGCAAAGAATGATAAATTACTATTAATATCCTTAACTGCTTGTTGAGATTGCTCAGCTAGCTTTCTAACTTCTTCTGCAACAACTGCAAATCCTCTTCCTTGTTCTCCAGCTCTCGCAGCTTCTATAGATGCATTTAGTGCCAAAAGATTAGT
This sequence comes from Clostridium sp. CTA-7, assembly GCF_054768095.1. NCBI lineage: Bacteria > Bacillati > Bacillota > Clostridia > Eubacteriales > Clostridiaceae > Clostridium > Clostridium sp. CTA-7. Next base: position 119,465 of record NZ_BAAAAV010000006.1, read on the forward strand.
TTGTTCAGAAATCCCTGAAACTAATGATACTATATTAGTAATATCCTGAGCTTTATCTTGAAGATTTCTACCTTTTTCTTTTACATCCATAAATGATTTTAATGATTCTTTTATTGCCTCACTTGATTTATCTACATTAGTATGACTTTGATTAATTTTTTCTACTGACTTATCAAGTTCATTTTTATTTCTATCTTCAGACTTTACAAGTTCTTTTAATGCTAATATATTTTCATTTATTTGTTTTACAAGAACTTCTGTGCTTATTTCTTGTTGTGTTGCAAGCTGAGAAACTTGTTCCGAGTAGCTAGATATTTCTTCTGTTGTTTCTCTCATTTTTTCTGTTGTATTATACATAGCCTGAGTAAACACTGCTAATTCATTTATTGCAAGGTTAGCAGATGTTGAATCTTTACCTATATTATCCTTAAGCTTTGATATCCCTAAGTATATTTTCTCAAGTTTATCATTAGTAGAAATATTTTTATCTATCGCTTCAAAATTATTATTCTCTATATTTTCTACTATGTCATTTAAAGGCTTAATTGTCATATAAGTTATAAAAGCTGATATAACCCCAGATACTCCCCCAATTATCAAACCCTTAGTTAATCCTGCAAGAGGTATCCCTACTAAAGTCATAATTAGAAATATAGGTATTGAAATCTTTAATTCTAAGCTTCTCAAACCTACAACAGATAAACTTCTGCTTAGCATATACTTCTTACTATACTGGATAGTATTTTCAAATTTTATATGTACCTTTAATTCTCCTTTTTTTCTTTCTACCTCTTTTATTTCTATTTTTTCACCAAAATACTTAGCACTTCCCTTTAATAGTCCTAAAAAATAATCAAATAACTCTCTTTCAGATCTATAAGTAAAATGAATACTATCTTCTGAAATTGGCTCTAAAACCATTTTAGGAGGCTTTGCACCTTTTATTTTTTTCATTATTATTGAGTGTATAAAGTTAAGGGAATTTAAAAACTTAAATAAGTTTACTCTTTTAAAGAATACTGGATAGTCCTCTGCAAATTTATTTAAATTATTTTCTCCAATTACTTGCCACAAATCATTAACTGAAGTGTTTACATTGTTTGCTATTATTTGTATAAGCTTAAATATATGATTATCATCTACATCTTCAAGAGGTGTAAAGACTATGTCTTCTGACCAATTTACTGATTTTAAGCTTTTGTTTATAACTTCATTTCCGTACAAATCTCTACAAGTTCTTATCCATGTAGATACAACTGTACCTTTCATATTTTATTCCCCCTATTTTGAATTTTAATATTTATACTAAAAAATATAACTTATATAGATAGCCACATATATTATATATCTATTAACATAGAAAATATAGATGGATTGGAAAATTTCCAATCCATCTGTATTATAGTATATCATCTATATAATTAAATTTAGGAACTGTAGAATCATAGTAATTGTCAAAGGACCTAGGTGGTATAAATATTCTTTGTACAGTTTCAGCACTACCTCTTAGTTCTGCTATTCTTGTTACTCCTACATAAACATCTGATATCTTATACCAAGTTGCATAATCAACTATACCTGTTTGAGGTAAATTGAAAACTCCCTGAAATACTTTAACAGCTTCTGCAGTGCTAGTTCCATACACACCATCTTGTGCTACTTTTGGAATTAATGGATAGTTCTGAGCTATTCTATTTAAATATTCTTGTATACTTCTAACTTCTGGCCCTGCTGATCCTACTATTAAATCATATCCAGGATATGATTTAGGAATTCCTTTAACTTGCTCTGCTGTTACTAGCTCTAAATCACTACCATAAAAGTTTTTTAATATTTCGAATGGAGCCTTTCCTTGATCGCCTAAATACTTACTTCCCCACTGAGTCATCCACCCTGGACATTGTACATTTTTCCCATCGCAATATTGAGCTAATAAAGGCTGCTTTCTTCCAACTCTTCTTATATAAGTGGCAAAAATATCATCTACTACTGCACTTATACTTTCAAATATATTTCTTCCATAAGTAAATGCATGATCATAAGCTGTTGAGTTAGTTATGTCAAAGTTTTTGCCTTTTCCTCTATACCATTCTGTATATATTCTATTTAAGGTAAATGAAATTATGGCATATATATTTGCTCTAATTGTATTTTCTGACCAAGTTGAATAAATTTCGCAAGATGCAACATTCTTTATATAATCCTTATATAAAACTCTATAGTTTGGTGCTGATGTATTATTGGGTCCTCCTGCATGTACAATTATAAATTCAGGAACTACCGGCTTTGGTAAAACTACTCCGCTTGTTGGTGGTGGTAGTGGCTTATCTTCCTCTTCAGGAATTTTCTCTGGGTAATTGCCATTTAATGTGTTAGGCCCAACATTTATTATTTCATTTACATTCCCACCTTGTTGATTTTGTGGTGTATTAGCTGTATTTGGTGGTATATTTATATTTTCCATTCTAGTTAATATTCCTGAGGATTCTATAAGATTACACTGTTGTATTGCTAGTTCATCTGGGAAAACCTGACACCTATTTATTAAAATACTTTGAAACCCTTCTCTCTCAACTCTTACATCATACATACTATAAGGAACTTGTCCTGTTGGCTGTTGAGAATATTCTAGTGGTGGCGCTTCTAAATCAACAATTTGAGACTCCCCCATAGAATTTGTAGATAATGATATTACTTGCGCACTTGGGCCACCTGTTGACGGTCTTACAGTTATTTTTGTATTGTCAACAGGTATATACGTTTCATTAACAAAACATTGAACCTTTAATCTGCCTTGAGCCATATAATACTCCTTTAATATTTTTCCTTTAATTAATATATGTCTTTAATATGAATTTTGTTCTTTCATATATCTTTTGGCTCACTTATAAATAAGTTTCCAACTCTATATTTTTCAACTTCACTTCTATCATTTCTCATTCCAATAAATCCTATATTACTTATAATGCTTTCTATTGCGTTATTTAAACATACTTCTCCATACCCCCAACTAGGATCTGGGTAGGTTATATCTGTTCTAGGTCTTTTAGCTGAAACAACTAAATAATATTTTAGTCTCTCCGCATATAAATAGGGATCATTTCTTTTAACTATTCCCCACTCCATCATTAACCCAGCAATTCCTGACACATGTGGTGTAGCCATAGATGTACCACTTTTAGTATCGAAAGACCTATTAGGGGTTGTTGAAGATATATTTTCTCCTGGCGCAACCAAATCTGGTCTTATTCTTTGAAATACAACTGGCCTTCCTCTTCCACTAAAGGATGATATATTATTTGTAACATAATTATAGCTTCCTACTGCAATTACATTATAAACTGTTGCAGGTATACCCAATGTATTTAAAACTGTAGGCTGAAGAAACTTAGTATTTGTATTTAATCCTTCTGAGATAGGTAACCACATATCAAATATACCTTTATATTCATTTAATAAAGATAATCTAATTTCCCATTGTCCAGATGATATATACTGAGCATTTGTAATTAATGCAATTGATATTTCTCCTATTATATCAAAAGGCTTAGGCCCTGTATAAAAAATTTGATATCTATCTCTTCCTATTATTCCTTCAGTGTAGCCTTCTCTTATTACTATTTCACCACTGGTAAATGCACTAGGCGTAGTAATTCTTATAGATATATTAGACAACACTGGTTTATATAGATTTAATATTACTATAGCCTCATCTTCAGCTACATTTATAGCGATTCTTTTTTCTCCTTCTAAGTCTCCACCAACATGATGTGCCGCATCCCCCTCATTTCCAGCTGCAATAACAATAGATATTCTCTCTAGTGTGGAAATGGTTGATATATATTGCTCTAAAAGACTTGTTCCATTATGTGCCCCATCATTTGTACTTAAGCTTATATTTACTACCAATGGTTTTTTAAGTTCTTTACCTCTGTCAACTAAAAATTTAAGCCCTCTCATTATATTAGTACTAAGAGCAAATTGACCTCTAGTGCATTTAACCATAGCAATAGAACTTTTAGGTGCAACACCATAGAAAGACGGGTTTATATTTCCTCCTGCACAAGCAATTCCTGCCACATGTGTTCCATGCTCAGTACTATCATAAGAAGGAACTACTGAAAAAGGATCTGGATTCTGGAGTGCAGTATTTATAGTTTCTCTGTTATAAATTTTACCATTGTCACTTAAATCGTATATATAATCTATTCTTGTTGTTCCGTCTTGATTTCTAAAACCTGGATGAGTATAGTCTATTCCTGAATCTATAAATCCTATTAACACACCTTCACCTAGAAGGTTAAAATTTTCTCTAGCTGTAGTTACACAAGCTGCCCTATTACTTTGAGAATCTGTTGTATATAGGCTTTTGGGTAACTCTATATATCGTATTGAATCACTACTTGCTAATTTTCCTAAATTACCTATGGGTATAGTAACTATTCCAAATCCAAAACCTAAATCTTCATATTTCCCACCTAAACTTTCTACGATTTTTGTAACATTTTCAGGAGTATCTCCAGATATTATAGTAACTTCTATTAAGTTAGTCTCTGTAAATTTAGTTCCATAGTTTATTCCTAATTTGCTTAATATATTCTTTGGTACATTTTGTATAAGTCCTAACCCGGCATCTACTTTATTTGGATTTATGTTTTCTATAGTTATCACCTCATGTACTTTGTTTATATTTAATATATGTACCTTTTAAAAAAAGTGAGAACCTAATTTAAAATTTGTTTTGTATATAAAAAAAGTTATTTTAAAATGAATACATTTTAAAATAACTTTTATCTTTTATAATGATATCTCTAACTTTTCTAATTTAGCCAGTACAGTTACTTCCTTAAGCTCCATAGTTTCTGTTAATAAACTTCCTCCATTGCTTACTAATAGGATTTTTGAATTTCCTAGACTCTTTATTTGTCTTATAGCTCTTTTACCTTTGTACTCAACTAAAAATATTCCGTTATTACTTATTTCTTTAACTAAATAAGCAAATGCTAAATCACCTTTTAAAATTCTAAACCCAGACATTTCATCATCCTGAATTTCTAAGTATAAAACCTTATCTTGAGGATGACCTTCTATTTTATTAGAATGTATAGGCAATTCCTTAAATCCTTTTTTATTTTGAAGTGAATAATCAAAAATAAGAACATTCTTTAATACTGATGAAAAAGCATTAGTCCAAACCTCATCATTTTCAATTTTGTTCTTAGTTTTTTTAGCTAATGATTCTTTTATAGCTTTTCTCTCTTCTAATAAAGCCTCATCTGTAACAACCATACTTACATCATTAAAATCAGTATTTAATACTTTTGCTGCCTTATCTATAAAAGACTCTTGAGCTACCTTTCTCCCTAATTCAACTTCATTTATAAACTTCTCTGCTACACCTAGCTTTTTTGCTAGCATCTTTTGACTCATACCACTTTTAAGTCTTGCCTCTTTTATCTTTTCCCCAACTCTACTCATTTTGAGATCTTCCCTTCTGATGTTTTAAATACCATTCCCTTTCTTCAACTAAGTGTTCAACTAAATAATTAAATTTCCACTCCATTGAAGTTGGTGTTACTGTAGCTAATATTCCGCCTTTAAATTTTTGTCTAATACTTTTTATGGTTTTGTTAAGTTCATCATCTGAAAAATTATTGAAAAGAATAACAGATTCCATTCTTATATTTTGATTAAATGTTTCAAACTTTAATCCATTTAATATATCCCTAATAGTCATTTCTACCATGTCATGTGAAATAACTATTAATTTAAATCCTTCTTCCTTTAATATATTTAACTCTTTTTCTGGAATATTATAAGCTAAAATACACTTATTATTATCAAGCATATAACTATAACCCCTCCTAATAACCCTTTATTAATCTTCTATTATTTCTGGTGCATCATAAGTTTCACCAAAAGTATCTACTGTTACCTTTAGCATTTTTTGATCTTCGTATGGTCTATCACTATAATCTCTTTTTGAGCTTACTATCTTATCTGCAACTTCCATTCCCTCTATAACTTTTCCAAAAGAAGCATATTGTCCATCTAAGTGTGGTGAATCTTGAACCATTATAAAGATTTGACTTCCAGCTGAATCAGGTATCATAGTTCTAGCCATTGAAAGTACTCCTCTTGAATGCTTTAAATCATTCTTAAAGCCATTTCTACTAAACTCTCCCTTAATGCTATATCCAGGGCCTCCTATTCCAGTACCTTCTGGGCAGCCTCCTTGTATCATAAAACCTGGTATTACTCTATGAAATATAATTCCATCATAAAAACCTCTGTTAATTAAATCTATAAAATTTCTTACTGTATTTGGTGCTATTTCCGGATATAATTCTGCTTTTATAACTCCTCCATCTTCCATGTTTATAGTTACTATTGGATTTTTCATAATAAATCTCCCTTCAAAATTTAATTTTTTATTAGTATTATCATATTTTGATTTATGAATTCAAAATCATATTATAATACTAAATTATTTCTTATGGTAATTATATATTATTTAATAGAAAAAGCATAGATTTCTCTATGCTTTATTGAAAAGTAGTTCCTAGTACCACTCTATAATAATCCGTATTATTTGATAAATTTTTAACATCTATTTGTTTAAAAATAAGTTCTCTTCCAAACTTATTTATTAAGTCTCCAAGTAACAAGTTTAAAAAAGTTGTTGGAATTCTATTAAATCCCTCAAAATCAAGAGATACACCTAGGTTTATATTATTCCTAATCATTTCTCTTAATAAAATAGCATCTTCTATAGTCATATTTGCTCCAAATACCTCTTTTATTTTAATTTCCATAAATATACCTCCGTTTCACTTTTTGAATTTTCTGAAAATTTACCCTTTACTATAATATATCAACTTACCTATTTTTTGTCAACAATTTAACAAATATTTTTATAAAAAATTAAGCTTAGAAGATCTTTAATCCTCTAAGCTCAATTTAATTGTATACCTAATAATTCTTTACTTAACTCTATAACTTCTATTTTGTTAGATGAATTAATAATTTCTATAGATCCCTTTTTATTGGACCCTGTTAATAAACCTTTATCATTTAGTCTTCGTCTTAATTCTTTTACTGTTCCTAAACTTCCATCTATTATAGTAATATCACTACCTATAACTTTAATTAAGCTTTCTTTTATAAATGGATAATGTGTGCACCCTAAAACAATAGAAGCTATCTTTCCCTTATTGTATGTATTTATCTTATTAAATAGGTACTCTTCAACCTCTTCTCCTTCAAGTTTACCTTCTTCAATAAATTCCATGAGTCCAGGACATGGAACAGGAACTATAGATGATCTATCACTGTATTTATTCATTAATCTATTAAATTTCTCTTCTTTTAACGTCATTGCAGTTGCCATAATTAATATATTTCCTTCATTATTTAACTCAACTGCTGGCTTTAAAGCAGGCTCTATCCCCACTAAAGGTAAATCTGGATATACTTTTCTTAAGTCGGCTACAGCTGCACTAGTTGCTGTGTTGCAAGCAATTGCTATTCCCTTTACCCCTTTACTTAATAGAAATTCTACTGCCTTAAAAGTTAAATCTCTAACTTCATCTACACTTTTCATACCATAAGGTACATTTTTAGAATCTCCAAAATATATATAGTTTTCATTAGGCATTATTTTTATTGCCTCTTTCATTACACTTAATCCGCCTAATCCTGAATCAAAAAAACCTATTGGCCTATTTTTGTTGTCCAACTCTCTCACTCCATTTTCTTTAATTCTATAATTTATTTTATACCTTTCTTTAGTATAAGTCCATAAATTTATAATGTTACTTGTATGGTGTCAATATTAATAAATTATTCTTATAAATCTATTTTTTAGCTTTATGTTATATTATAATAAAATATACAAATTATGTAATAGGGGTGGTATTTTGAAAAAAAATTTATTAATTTACAGGCTTTTTACTTACTTTTTTATATTCTTATCGATACTTACAATTTACTTTACATTTAATATGGGGTCTCTTTTAGGTGGACGAATATATCAAATAGGAATAATATTATTTATTATATTTGTACTCATATCCTCTAAACTTTTTGACAAGTTAAAAAAGATGCAAGAAATAAACTATTTAATTTCTTCTTGGCCAGATGCTTATGATGCTAAATTTGATTTTAAAAAAATACATAAATTCTATGATGAATACGGCCCAGAATCATTAAATGAGTCTAACTTTCATAATATAGATGATCAAACAGCTCATGATTTAAATATAGATGAATTAATAAAAAATATAAGTATCTGCTCATCTACTCCTGGTGAGCAAATGTTATATTACATCTTAAGAACTCCTAAAACAAATATAGAAGAATTAGAAAAAAGAAATAAAATAATCGAAAAACTTAAAAATGACAAAAATTTAAGGGGTAATATTCAGCAAATATACTCTAACTTAGGAAGGCAAAAAAAAGGTGAAATTTTCAACCTATTTAATACTGATGCAATTGTTAATAGATTAAAAATATTATTGTACAATTTTATAGCCTTATCTGCTGTTGCAGTATTAATTTGGTTTTTAATTGATGGCTCTGATAAGATTGCAATGTTTTTTGGTATATTTGTTATGTACATGTTAATTTCAATGAAGACAGCTTCTGAAATAGAATACGAGCTTACCTCTCTTCAGTACTTAGGAAATTTTATTAGGACTGCTAAAGAACTATGTAAAATAGAAGATTCTGCATTAAATGAAGATATAAATATAATAAAGGAAAAATTAGCTCCTTTTTCAAAAATAGATAGAAAAACATTATTTATATATACCCAAGGGGAACTAGATATATTTCTTGAAACTATAAATGCATTATTTTTAACTAAAATAAGATCTTATTACTCTATAATCAATATAATAAAAGAAAATAGACAATCTTTAATAGAAATTTATGCACTTGTTGGAAAAATAGAAGCTTATATTTCTATAGCTTCATATAGAAGTAGAGTTAAAAATTATTGTTTACCTACATTTGTAAATAATGAAGATAGATTTTTTGAAGTAAAAAATGCACTTCACCCTTTATTAGAGAAGGGAGTGCCTAATAGTATATATCTAAATAAAAAAGGGGTAATTTTAACTGGCTCTAATATGTCAGGTAAATCTACATTTATGAGAACTTTAGCCTTAAATATACTACTATCTCAATCTATTTATACATGCTTATGTGATGAATATAAAGCATCTTTCTTTAGAGTAATGTCTTCTCTTAGTATTTCTGATGATGTTTTATCAGGGACTAGCTACTATTTAGAAGAATGTAATGCAGTGCTTAGAATTCTAAATTCATTAGAAGATGAAATCCCTGCATTTTGTATAATTGATGAAATTTTTAAAGGAACAAATCCAATTGAAAGAATTGCAACATCTAAGCAAATATTAAAATATATTATGAATAGAAATGCACTTTCAATTGTTGCAACCCATGATTTAGAATTAGCTGAAACTTGCGATGATAAGTATTTAAGGTATTACTTCTGTGAGAATGTTGATAAAAAAGAAGGCTTGGTTTTTGATTTTAAACTAAAAGAAGGTATTTGTAATACAGGCAATGCTATAAAATTATTAGAATTTTTAGGATATCCAGATGAAATAATAAAAAGTTCAATTAAAAATATTTCTTTAAATAAAATATAAATGAAATAGAGAGAGTTTTAAACATAAAACTCTCTCTATTTCTCTTTCTATTTTTAGCGAAATATTTTTGCTCACTTTATAAAATTAATTATTGACATCATACGGTGTATATAATAGAATTTCTTTATAAATTAAAGAGATTCACGAATGTTATGATGTCTATACCAGTTGAATATTCGAATTAAAACAGAAAGGAAGTGAATTTTCCTTGTTATATTTCGGCAAGGAAGCTTTTTATGAAAGATTTAATTTTTACAATTCCCAAATCAAAACACAATAAAGAAGACTTATTTAAAATCTTTAAAGACCATCCTGAAATAAAATTTGTATCTATTGTTGGAATAGATTTATCAGGTAACGATACCGACGAAAAAATTCCTGCAAGATTATTTTTAGACGACATTGACTCATTTTTAAACGGAGTTGCAATTCAAACGGATGGTTCTTCAGTTGTACTTCCTGGAATCGCAACACTAAATGATGCAAAAGTAGATATGGTTGCAGATCTTAATGCTAATTGGTTTGTTGACTATAATTTCGATCACATTGACACTTCTACTAACAAGCCTGTTGGTACTCTTAGAATCCCTTCATTTCTAATTCATAATAATAAAGCAGTATGTTCAAGAAACACCCTTACTTCAGTAGTAAACACCTTTAAATCAACTCTTTTAGATATCTTTAAAAATAAACCAGAAACTTTGAAACCATTTAAAATTAAATTTGATGATATTGATCAAATCGTAATTACTTCAGCTTCAGAATTGGAATTTTGGGTTAATACTCCAAATGAAAAAGCACATATTGAGGAGCTATCTACATCTCAAGTATTACAAGAACAATATTGGACTAGAACTAAAGGAGCCGTAAGAACTGCTCTTGAAGAAACCTTATTGCTTATGGAAGAATACGGATTTGAACCTGAAATGGGTCATAAAGAAGTTGGTGGAGTTAAATCCAAACTTGATGCTAATGGACAATTTAATCATATAATGGAGCAACTTGAAGTTGACTGGAAGTATAGTGATGCTATTCAAGCTGCTGATAATGAAATATTTGTTAAAATCCTTATTCAAGAAACATTTAGAAGACATGGATTAGATGTTACATTCAAAGCAAAACCTATAGATGATGTTGCAGGATCAGGTATGCATATTCACCTAGGAGTTAGTTTAAAACTTAAGGATGGAAAGAGAATAAACCTATTCCATGCGACTAAGGAGGATTTCTTAAGCTGCATAGGTTATGGAGCAATAATGGGAGTATTAAAAAATTATGAAATTATGAACCCATTTATTTCTTGTACTAATGGGGCCTTTAAAAGATTAAAGCCTGGTTTTGAAGCTCCTATATGTATAGTAACATCACTTGGGGTATCTCCTGATAACCCTTCAAGAAATAGAACTATATTAATAGGTTTAATAAGAGATTTAATGAACCCATTGGCAACTAGATTTGAGCTTAGATCACCTAATCCTCATACAAATATTTACCTTGCTCTTTCAGTGTCATATATGGCAATGCTTGATGGAATAATGTATGCTCTTGAAAATGATAGAACGGAAGAAGAACTTTTAGCTGAATTATCTAAAAAACCTGGTGAAGAAGCTAAATACCTAGAAAAATCTAGAGCTTATAGAAGTGAGGAAGATGTATTTGAATTCTATTCTGATGAGGAAAGAAATGAATACTTTGGTAAGGCACCTGCTACTGTATATGAGAATTTACTTCAATTAGATAAATATCGTGAAAAGTTAAATATATTAAAAAGAAATGATGTTTTTAGTGATAAACTAATAAATAGCTTTAAGCTTGCTATAATTCAAAGATGGATGACTGACATAATTCATAGAGTTATATTAAACCACTCATCTGAAATCCGGAACTTTAAAAAACTTCATTCTAATGCTGCTTTAGATTTAGATGTATCAAATTGGATGACTATAAATGATCTAAGACACTATATAATGAAGGATACTTATACAAATAAAAGCTTATTCTCTCGTATAAAAGAATCCTTAGCTAATGAAAACTACTCTTTAGCTTCTGATTTATATCTTGAACTAGATGATAAAATGAAAAATTTAAGAAACCTTTATGATAACTATACAAAAAATTTATTGGATATATAAATATAAAAAAAGTTAAGCTCACTGCTTAACTTTTTTTTATGCAGTAACATCATTATGTAAATGCTAGTATTATATCACTAAAATTGATATAATATATACAAATATAAAATAGAGGTGTAAAATATGAGGCTTATTCCTTTAGAAAGTATTAGGGCTAATTCATACCTTAGTAAAACTCTATATGATATTGAAGGAAGAGTTTTATTAAATTCAGGATCTGTACTAACGAATAGTTTAATAAAAAAGCTCAGAAGCTTAAGTATAACTTCATTATATGTTATTGATGATGTAAGTAATTACGAAATAGAAAATATAATAAAACCGGAACTTAGAAAAAAGGCTTCAGAACTAATAAAAAGCACCTTTGATAATGTTAGTTGCATAGATTCCATAAAAGCTGATTCAGAAAAGGATGATTCTTATTTAAAATCTATTCACCTACTGGCTGAGGATCTTTTAAACAGTATTTTATCTAATGAAAATGTAATATATTATTTAGTAGATATTAAAAACTTACATTTAAATACTTATTCGCATTCTATAAATGTTGCTCTTATATCATTAGTTGTTGGAATAAGTTTAAATCTAAATAGAGATGAGCTTTTAAATTTATGCATTGGAGCATTGTTGCATGATATAGGTAAGGCCTTTATAGAAAAAGAAATTGTAGCCAAGGAAGATCCTTTGACTTATGATGAATTTGAGTTAATGAAAAGTCACTGTGAAAAAGGTTATTGTTATTTAAAAGATAAAGATTTTTTGCATAATGATAGTAAAATAATAATTTTACAACATCACGAAAGAATCGATGGTTTAGGCTACCCTAAAGGCTTAATTGGAAATCAAATAAATAAATTAGCTAGAATAGTTTCAATTGCTGATGTGTATGACACATTAACATCTGAGAAATATTATATTCAACCTATGTGCGCTAGTGATGCACTAGAGTATATAATGAGTCACGCTAACACAATATTTGATTTCGAAATGGTTAAAGTATTTTCTAGAGTCATTGTTCCATTTCCAAATGGAACGGTCATTAGATTAAGTAATGGCGATTTAGGTGTAGTTCAACAAACCTTCCGTAATTTCCCTTTAAGACCAAATGTTAAAATAGTAAAAAGTAGTCTAAAGGATAAAGAAGGAGTTACTATAAGTTTAATAGATGAATTATCTTTAGTTATATGTGGTGTAGAAAAAAACATATCAAAATCATATTAAGGTAGAGGTTTTACTCTGCCTTATTTTTTATATCCATGCTGGTATATGAACTTTTTCTCTATCTATCATAGTTATATTATTATTTAAAACATTTTTAATACTATTTCTTTTTGCTCTTAATGAATTATTATTTATAAAATCTTCAGCTTCTTTTATACTATTTGCTTTGAATATAAAAGTCCATCCATTTTTATCATATTTTCCTGTGCACATTAAGTACTTTGCACTTTCTTTATCTATATGCTGTCTATCTATAATTAAGCTCTTAAATTCTCCCATTGTCTTATAATTTAATTTTACAAAAATATCATTATTCATAATTACCCTCCAACCAAACATAAGTTCTATAATCATATTATACGAACGTACGTTTTATGTCAATACTTGTAGAAAACTTTCTATATAAATTTCGAAATTTTTATTTTTTGTAATTATGATACTAATTTCATAATAATTTTACACAAAAAAGTGGTGAATAAATTCACCACCTTTTAACTATTCTACTATATTAAATACTTCTAAGTCCTTTTTATCAATTCCAGCTACTTTAACCTCAGCTATTGCTTTTAAAGTATCTAAAGCTGTTATAACCCCTATATTACGCTCCACAGCAGCTCTTCTAATTAAGAATCCATCTCTCTTAGAGTCATTTCCCTTTGTAGGTGTATTAACTACTAAATCTACCTCTTTATTCTTAACCATATCCAGTATATTTGGAGTTTCTTCATTTAGCTTTCTAACTTCTTCAGCATCTATTCCTGCATCTCTTAATAGCTTAGCTGTTCCTTTTGTTGCTACAAATTTATATCCTACATCTGATAACATTTCAGCTATTGGTAAAAATTCTTCTTTATCATGCTTGTTTATAGTTGCTAATATTTTACCCTTTCTATTTGAAGGATACATACTTCCACCTACAAAACCTTTATAAAGTGCTTCTAATACGTCTCTACCTACACCTAAAACTTCTCCTGTAGATTTCATTTCTGGTCCTAATGACACTTCAACCTTAGGTAATTTTTGAGTTGAGAATACAGGAACCTTAACTGATACTAATTCTGGTTCTGGATATATATCAACACCGTATCCTAAATCTCTTAATTTATTACCAAGCATTACCTTAGTAGCTAAATCTACTATTGGCACCTTACTTACCTTGCTAATGTATGGAACTGTTCTTGAAGCTCTTGGATTTACTTCTATTATATAAAGCTCTCCTTCAAATTCGATGAACTGAATATTTATCATACCCTTAATTCCTATAGCTACTGCTAATTTTTTTGTGTAATCTAAAACCTTATCTTTTATATCATCACTAATATTTTGACTTGGGTACATTGTAACTGAGTCTCCAGAGTGAACTCCTGCTCTTTCTAAGTGTTCCATTACTCCAGGTATTAGTATTTCTTCTCCATCTGATATTGCATCTACTTCAATTTCTCTGCCCATTAAGTATTTATCTACTAATATAGGATTTTTTCTATCTTTTATAAATGCATTTTTTAGATAGTATGTTAATTCTTCTTCATCAAAAGTTATTTCCATCCCTTGACCACCTAAAACATATGAAGGTCTTACTAGTACTGGGAATCCTAATCTTCTCGCTTCTTCTAATCCTTCTTCTATAGTCCAAACTCCCTTACCTTTTGGTCTGTCAATTGCTAACTCCTCTAATAAAGCATCAAATTTTTCTCTATCTTCAGCCATATCTATTTGATCTGCTGTAGTTCCTAAAGTTTTAATTCCTTTTTCCTTTAAGAAATTAGCAAGCTTAATAGCTGTTTGACCACCAAATTGAAGTATAACTCCATATGGATTTTCTTTTTCTATTATGTTTAATACATCTTCCTCTGTTAGTGGTTCAAAGTATAGCTTATCTGAAATATTAAAATCAGTACTCACTGTTTCTGGGTTATTATTTACTATTATAGTTTCAATTCCCATCTTCTTTAATGCCATTACACAGTGAACTGAAGCATAGTCAAACTCTATTCCTTGTCCTATTCTAATAGGACCTGATCCTATAACTATTACCTTCTTTTTATCTGATACTTCTACTTCGTCAAATTGCTCATATGTTGAGTAATAATATGGTGATAAAGCTTCAAATTCTCCTCCACAAGTATCAACCATCTTATATGCAGGCTTTATGTTCCAAATGCTTCTTAATCTATATACATCATCTGGACTAACTCTAAGCATATCTGCTATAGCTTTATCTGAGAATCCTTTTTTCTTTAAATTTAATAACCATTCTTTATCTAAATCTTCTATCTTACTTAACTTTAATCTTGTTTCTTCCTCAACAATCCATTTAAACTTTTCTAAGAAGAATATATCTATTCCTGTAATTTTTGCTATACTTTCGATTCTATAATCTCTTCTTATCATTTCTGATAAAGCAAATAATCTTTCATCGTCTGGCTTAACTACTATTGATTTTAATTCTTGGATGCTTAATTCTTTAAACTTTGGATGATCTAAAGAGTACTTTCCTATTTCTAAGCTTCTTATTCCTTTTAATAGTGCTGCTTCTAGGTTTGCGCCTATAGCCATTATTTCTCCAGTTGCCATCATCTTAGTTCCTAAGGCTCTATCAGCAGTAAAGAACTTATCAAAAGGCCATTTTGGAATTTTAACTACTACGTAATCTAATGTTGGCTCAAAACAAGCATATGTTTTTTGAGTTACAGCATTTTTTATTTCATCTAATCCATAACCTAAAGCTATTTTAGCTGCAAGTTTTGCTATTGGATATCCTGTTGCCTTAGATGCAAGAGCTGATGATCTTGAAACTCTTGGATTTATTTCTATTACTGCATACTCAAATGAATTTGGATTTAATGCAAACTGTACGTTACATCCACCTTCTATTCCTACTGCATTTATTATATTTATTGCTGATGTTCTAAGCATTTGGTATTCTTTATCTGATAAAGTTTGCGATGGTGCTACTACTATACTATCTCCTGTATGTATTCCAACTGGGTCTATGTTTTCCATGTTACATACAGTTATGCAGTTTCCATAAGAGTCTCTCATAACTTCGTACTCTACTTCTTTCCATCCCTTAACTGACTTTTCTAAAAGAACTTGTCCTATTGTACTTAATTGTAATCCTGAAGCTAATATTTCTCTAATCTCTGCTTCATTTTCAGCTATTCCGCCACCTGTTCCCCCTAGCGTATAAGCCGGTCTAACTATTACTGGATATCCTATAATTGAAGCATACGCTACTCCTGCTTCCATTTCAGTTATGATTTCACTTTGTATAACTGGTTCATTTATTCTATTCATCATATTTCTAAAAAGCTCTCTATCTTCGCCTTCTTTTATTGATTGAATAGATGTACCAATTACTTTTACATTATACTTTTCAAGTATTCCTGCTTCATGTAAATCTACTGAAAGGTTAAGTCCTGTTTGACCTCCCATTCCTGTAAGTAAACTATCTGGTCTTTCCTTATCTATAACTTTTTCTAAAAATTCTACAGTTAATGGTTCTATATATATCTTGTCAGCAATTTCTGCATCAGTCATAATAGTCGCTGGGTTTGAATTAACTAAAACTACTTCTATTCCTTCCTCTTTAAGTGCTTGGCAAGCTTGAGTTCCTGAATAATCAAACTCTGCAGCTTGACCTATAACTATTGGACCTGATCCTATAACTAAAACTTTTTTTATCTCTTTATTTAATGGCATATCTTAAATCCTCCTATAATGCATATTTCATAAATTTATCAAATATATATTCGCTATCCTTTGGGCCCGCTGCAGCTTCTGGATGAAATTGAACTGAGAATATTGGAAGTGTTGCATGCTTCATTCCTTCAATTGTTCCATCATTTATATTTAAATGTGTCGCTACAACATCATTTGGTAGAGTCTCTACTACATATCCATGATTTTGTGATGTAATATGAACTTTATTTTCTTCTAAATCTTTAACTGGATGGTTACATCCTCTGTGACCAAACTTCAATTTAGTAGTTTTACCACCTAAAGTTAATGCTAAAAGCTGGTGTCCTAAACATATACCTACTATAGGTTTATTTCCTACTAATTTCTTAATATTTTCTATTACATCTCCTAAGTCCTCTGGATCCCCTGGTCCATTTGATAAAAACACTAAGTCTGGATTTACTTCTAAGATTTCTTCTGCTGTTACATTCATAGGAAAAACTGTTAATTTACAGCCTCTATTTTTGAAATTTCTTATTATATTTTCTTTTATTCCAAAGTCAACTATTGCGACATGTTTTCCTTCACCTTCTATTGAATACTTTTCTTTAGTGCTTACTATACTAACAGCGTCTTTATTTGAAAAAGAAGTTATTCTTTCTTTTACATCTTCTAAAGTAACCTCTTCTAAAGAAATCATCCCTTTCATAGTTCCATAATTCCTTAATACCTTTGTTAATGCTCTAGTATCTATGCCCTCTAATCCAATTATCTTATTTTGCTTTAAGTAATTTTCAAGGTCCATTTCACATCTAAAGTTATTTGGAAAATTACATTTTTCTCTAACTATAAACCCTTTAACCTTAGGGGATTTTGATTCCATATCCTCTAAGTTGATTCCATAGTTTCCTATAAGAGGATAAGTCATTGTAACTATTTGTCCATAATATGATGGGTCTGTTAAAACCTCTTGATAGCCTGTCATTCCTGTAGTAAATACTACTTCTCCTATACTGTCTTTTAAGTGTCCAAAGGCTTTACCTTCAAAAGTCATGCCATTCTCTAATATTAGTTTTGCTTTCATATTTAGCCCTCCTCAAAATTAAATATGTTTAGCTAAAAATACACTTTACAAAAGCTCTACTTATCTAAAAATAAAAGGATACTAAGGAGAAATTTAACTATATTTTCTCCCTACTATCCTTATATACTTAATATCAGCATTAGAAAACGTCCTTACTGACATAGCTATGCAATTATTTTGTAAATATAAATATAACATAATTATATACTCCCTTTCTGGCCTCACAGGACCAATTTAAAGTGTACTTTTTAACTTTATTTAAAATTTATTTATCTTTTTGATAATATTCTATATTTTATATAAATATATGTCAAGAAAATTTAATATGGTTATTATAGACATATTTTTTAAAATATTAATAGCTTTGCTTATACCTAACATTAAATATACCTTTTGTAAAAATATTCTATATTTATATTGAAAACAATAATTCTCAGTGTTATAATATTGTACATTATAACTCTTAAAGTTATATAAAATACCACAAACTTATGGGGAGGTTAATATTTTGCTTAAACTAAATAATGTTAGTAAGAAATTTAAGAAGTCTAAGGTAGTTGATAGTTTATCCTTTTCTGTTGATAAAGGAGAAATTGTCGGCTTACTGGGAGAAAATGGAGCAGGGAAAACAACAACACTAAGAATGATTTCAACTATGTTAGAAATAACAGAGGGAGAAATCAAAGTAAATGAAATTGATGTAAAATCAAATCCTGAAAAAGTTAGAAAAGAAATAGGTATTTTATTCGGTGGAGATGTAGGCTTGTATGATAGATTAAGTGGCAGAGAAAATATTAGATACTTTGCTAATCTTTATGGAATGAATAAAAAAGAAGCTGATGCTAGAATAAATGCTCTGGCTAGAAGCTTTAGTATGGAGGAATATATAGACAAGCCTGTTGGAAAATATTCTAGAGGTATGAAACAAAAAATATCAATTGCTCGTTCAATAGTTCATAACCCATCAGTTATGCTATTTGATGAACCAACTACTGGTTTAGATGTTAGTGCTGCTAGAATAGTACAAGACTTTATACTTCAATGTAAAGCTGAAAATAAAATAATATTATTTTCCAGTCACTCAATGAAAGAAGTTGAAAAGCTATGTGATAGAGTTGTAATAATAAATAAAGGAAAGTTAATAGAAAATTGTACTTTAAGTCATTTAAAGGAAGAATATAATAATGAAGATTTAGAAGAAACATTCTTAAAACTTATAGGAGGTAAATCTAATGAGTAATTTTTTAACAGTTTTAAAGAAAGAATTGACGGACATTATAAGAGATAAAAAGACATTAGTATTTACTCTAATACTTCCTATTCTTATTTATCCTATAATGTTCAAATTTATGTCTTCTGCAATGGAAAAAACTCAATCAGATGTTCAAAAAGAAATTAATATATTCATAGATGGTGATAAAAATTCATCTATGGCTAAGGCTATAACATCATTAGATAATATCAAAACTCCCGAAGTTTCTTCACCAAGTGAAGCTCTAAAAAATGGAGATATTCAGATTATAGTAAAAATACCTGAAAACTTTGATAAAAATATATCTTTAGGGAAAAATGACACTATAGAGCTTTTAATAGATGAAGAGTCAAATAAATCTATGATTGCAAGTGGCATGATAAGTGAGGTCTATGAAGGCTATAAAAAGTCTATAGTTGAACAAAGATTATCAGATAAAGGCATAGATTCATCTATATTAACTCCATTTGAAGTCTCTGTGAAATCTGGAATAAACACTGATAGTGAAGATGTTAATGGTGGGGCTGCAATGCTTCTTACAATGATTCCAACTTTAATAGTAATTCTTATGGTATCTTCTACTGTTGGTATGGCTGCTGACCTTGGTGCTGGTGAAAAGGAAAGATTTACTTTTGAACCACTTCTTTCAACCTCCGCTAAGAGATATTCTTTACTTTGGGGTAAAATAGCAGCTTTATGTACAGTTTCCTTTATAGCTTTAATGGCAAACCTTACAGCAATGGTTATTTCAATGCAAAAATTTATGACATTTGGTGAAGAGGTTAACTTTACGATTACTCCAAAAACTGTACTTGGAATGCTTATAGTTGGAGCTTTAGTTTTAGTTACTTTAGCTGCATTACAAATTTCAGTAAGTATATATGCAAGATCAACTAAAGAAGCAAACTCATATTTAGCTGCTATTACTATGCCAACTATGATTTTAGCCTTCTTGCCTTATATGATGGACGCTAAGGGAATAAATCCAGCATTTTTCAATATACCTATAACAAATGCAATTTGTTTAATGAAGGAATTTACCGTTGGAATATTTGATATTAAACATATAGCTATAGTTGTTGCTTGGCATATAGTCTATATAGTAGCATCTATATTATTTGCTAAGTTTATGTTCTCTAAAGAAGAAGTTATCTTTAGAAATTAGAAAAATATATTAGTTAATTATAAAATTGTTATAAAATTAAAAAATGCTAAAAACTTAGATAGTTTTTAGCATTTTTTAATTGATTTTACTTAATCTTTTTTAAAATTCTCTTATTATTAATTTTTAATTATTTATCTCTTGTATTTTCAAATCAAACTTTCTTATATCAGGCCAATTATGATAATTCGCGCCTTCCTTTGAATGGCATTCTTGAAATTCATCTAGTGTAATTTCATATGTTTCAAATCCATCTACTTCTATATTAATGATTCCTTCATCATTTATGTCAAAGCTTGCTATCTCTCCTGTAGGTATAACTTCGCTTCCATAGTAAAATACAACTCCATTTTCTATAAGTGTTTCGTATAAACTTAAAATTTCTTCTTTGTGTTTTTTATACATAAAAATTAATTCACCTATCCCTTATTCATCATTAAAATTATCTTTCTCGATAAGCTTCTAGGTATAACCTTATTTAAGGTAACTATTAACTTATTTTTAAAACCAGGAATTATTATTAACTTTCCCCTTTTAAAGTCCTTATAAGCAATTTCTGCTACCTTTCTTGGTGTCATTAAAGCTTTTTTAGCACTTTCTTTTTTTCTTATTCCAGCTTTATCTTGAAAAGCAGTACTTACAGGGCCTGGACATAAACAGCTAATTTTTATTCCAGTTCCTTTAAGCTCTTCATATATAGCCTCTGTGAAATTAAGTACATATGCTTTAGATGCATAATAATTTGCCATTTTAGGTCCTGCACAAAAAGCTGCTGTAGATGAAACATTCATTATTGAACCTTCTCCATGGCTTATCATTATTGGTAAAAATAATTTGGTTAACTCTGTTAAAGCTCTTATATTTAAATCTATTAATTTAAGTTCTTTTTCAATTTCTATTTCACTTAGGTAACCAAAGGACCCTAATCCTGCATTATTAATTAAAATATCCACAGTTAAATTTTTTTTATCAACAAAATTTAATAGTTTTTCACAAGAGTTATCCTCAGCTAAATCTAAAGATATACTATAAACATTAACATTATATAATAATATTAATTCCTCTTTAACTACCTCTAGCCTCTCCTCATCTCTTGCAACTAGAATTAAGTTGTTTCCATCATTAGCATATAACTTTGCTAACTCATATCCAATCCCAGCAGTAGCTCCTGTTATTAATACGCAGCTCCTACCATACGGCTTACCCATAAAAAATCCTCCATAAAATTTATTAAAATTTATATTTAAATATACCATATAGTTTCCAATATATAAATATTAAATAAAAGGAGAATATATTATAGAATTAACTATTTCATACAAAAAAACAGAGAAAGGTTATCCTTTCTCTGTTTTACTAAGTTTATCTAACATATTATCAAAATAATATTTATTTTATACCATTTATTACAAAGTTTATTAAGAATAATGCACTTACAATATACATTATTGGATGAACATCTTTCATTTCCTTTTTTACTATTTTAGCTATGCAATAAGATACAAATCCAGCTGCCACCCCATTTGATATACTATAAGTAAATGGCATAAATGTTACTATAAAGAATGCTGGCATAGCTACCTCAAATATACTCCAATCAATATTTTTGAATGATTCCATCATTAATATCCCAACAACTATTAAAGCTGGTGCTGTTGCTGCAGCAGGAACCATACCCATTATTGGAGCTATAAATAATGATAATAAGAAAAGAATTGCAACTGTAACTGATGTTAATCCAGTTCTTCCACCTTCACTTATTCCTGATGCACTTTCTACATAAGTTGTTGTATTACTTGTACCCAATAATGCTCCAATTGAAGTTGCAGTTGCATCTGCAAACAATGCTCTTTCAAGCTTTGATGAGAAATTATTTCCTTCTGCAAATAATTTTTCATCATTGTCATCAAATATTCCTGCTTTTCTTCCTGTTCCTAAGAATGTTCCTATTGTGTCAAATGTATCTGATAAAGAAAAAGCAAATACAGTTGTAAAAACTAAAAATGTCTTAGACGGATCACTAAATAATCCTGCAAAATCTAGTTTTAAAAATGTTGGTGCTATACTTGGAATGCTGAAGCTAATTTGAGAAAAGTCTGGAACTTGAGTAACTCCCATAAATATACCTATTACCGTTGTTGAAAGTATCCCTACTAAAATTGCACTTTTAAGTTTTAATAGCATCAAAACAATTGTTATTATAAGTCCAATTAATGCTAATTGAGCTACTGGATCTTTAAAGCTAGTTAATGATGGTAATATATCGCTGTAACCTGATGAATTTGGAGAAGCAAATATTTGGTTTACACCTTCGCCAGTAAAGTTTAAGAAATGAGCTTGTTTAATTCCTATATAAGCAATAAATAAACCTATTCCACCTGATATGGCATATTGAAGTGATTCTGGAATAGCTTGAATAATCATTTTTCTTATCTTAGTAGTAGTAATTATTATATTTATAATTCCGCAAATAAAAACCATAGCTAAAGCTTGTTGCCATGTGAAACCAAGACCTAATACTACAGTAAATGTAAAGAATGCATTTAACCCCATTCCAGGTGCTTGAGCAAAAGGAACATTTGCTACTAGCCCCATAACTAAAGTTCCTATAGCCGCTGCAATAATCGTTGCTACAAAAACTGCTCCCTTATCCATTCCCGTTAAAGATAGAATTGATGGATTTACAAATAATATATATGCCATAGTTAAAAAAGTAGTTAATCCAGCAACTAATTCTGTTTTTACATCAGTTCCATTTTCTTTTAATTTAAAAAACTTTTCCATAAAGAGCCCCCATTCATTATTCGAATATTATATTATTATAATATCATTTTATTCGTATTTTGACAATTATATTTTTTGTTTTTTATAAATTTCGCTAAAATTTTATCTTAACAAAAACTTTCAAGCTATATATATGTGCTACTTTTTAATTCCGTTTCCAAAAACACGAATATTATGTTGAGTCTTTAAATTTTTAAACCTATTCAACATACTACTTTTAATACTATAATTTAAATTAAAACTATAACCCTCCGATATAATATTTCAAATCTAATTATAATGTTTGCAATACAATTTTAAGATGGTATAATATGTATATAATGTAAAATATTTTACCATTTAGGAGGGATTTCTATGACAAAACCTATACCAAAGATACCACTTCCAATACTATTCTTTGCAAGTAAGTTCAATGCATTTAACACAATTGTTTATGTAAAAAATCATACTTCTTATACTTTGGAGGAAGCAACTATTGAACGTACAGGTCCAGGAGGTCATCCTATTAAGTTAGGAACTATAAAAACAATGGAAAATGACATTAAAGAAGAAATATGCCCTTTATCAGTAATAGAAAAATCAGATTTAATTTTTAGTTATATGTTAAATGGAGTAAAGTACAGCTCTACTGTATACGGAAACATAATTCGTACTGATATAAGACCTTTAGTTATTGATATAACTGAAGAAAATGGAAAGTTAATATTTACTGCAACACGTATAACTCACAATGATGTTAATTAAAATTAATTAGGAGAATTACTATGACGCGAGAAATGCCCAAAATACCACCACCTCACTTAATTTTGGGAAGTAGGTTTAATTGGTATAACACAATTGTTTATATAAAGAACCATACTTCTTACACTTTGGAGGAATCAACTATTGAACGCACTGGCAAAGGTAGCCATCCTATTAAGTTAGGAACTATAAAGGCAATGAGTAGTGATACTAGCGAAGAAGTCTATCCTTCACCAGAGATGGAAAAGTCAGATTTAATTTTTAGTTATATATTAAATGGAGCAATGTATAGTTCCATCGTGTACGATAATATAATTTATGATGATATAAGACCTTTAGTTATTGATATAACTGAAGAAAATGAACAGTTAGTATTTACTGCAACACGCATAACTCACAATGATGTCAATTAAGAGGAGGTGACTATCATTTTTGGCAACTTATTTATTTATGTAAAAAATCATACTTCAAAGAATTTAGAAAATGCAACTATCAAGCACACTGGTAACGGTGGGCATCCTATTAAGTTAGGAACTATAAAGGCAATGAGCAATGATACTAGTGAAGAAATGTATGTTTTAACATTAAGAGAAAAAGCTAATTTAGTTTTCAGTTATGTTTTAAATGGAAAAACTTATAGCTCTGTTGTGTACAATAACATAATGTTCCCTAATATTAGACCAATAACTATCACTATAACTGAGGAAAATGGACAGTTAGTATTTACTGCTACACGTATAAGTAATAATGATCCTATTAATTACAGATAATAAAGAATAAACTCGGTAAAAAATACTTACCGAGTTTATTTGTTATCATCAGTAATTCTTCCATCAGAATTATTTACAGGTATAGCTTCTCCTAAAAATTTAGGCTTTGGCTTTAATATATTTACATAAATAAAATCCTTTAATTGAGCTAGTAATTCTCTTTTTCTATATTTATCCATTAACTCATATTCTCTTATATCTGATGCCACTCCATATGCATCTATCCCCAATTTTCTTGCTATATATATTGCTCTTGGCAAATGATACTCATTAGTTACTATTACTGCTTTATTTATTTTAAATATTTTCTTTGCTCTATACATGGTATCATATGTGCTAAAGCCCGCATGATCCATAAATATTCTTTTTTCATCTAAATTATACTTCATAACATAATCTTTCATAACTCTTACTTCATTATAACCGTCTTCTTCATGGTCTCCAGATAAAAGTAAGATTTTATCCATATCTTTACTATATACATCCACTGATGTTTCCAATCTATCAGCTAGTATATCTGAAGGAGTACCATCAGCTCTTACTCCAGCTCCTAAAACTATAATAACATCATGTTTCTTAGGAATGTCTTCTATATTATATATATACTTTTTATAACTTCGTACTCTAAAAATGGTAGCTAATGTAGTTATTATACATATTATTATAAATACTAAAATAGTAATCATAACTTTTACCTATTTACCTCTTTTAAATTTTCTCATACTACTCTCTAAAATATTATATTCCAAACTTCATTTTTATGTGAGAAATTCCTGCTTCATCATACTCATCAGATACTTGCTTAAAGCCTACCCTCTCATACATCCCTTTTATGTAACTCTGAGCCGATATAGTTATTTTATCTTTACCATAATGAGTTTCTATTTCCTTAATTGCAACTCTCATCATTTCAGCTCCAATATTCTTCCCTCTATATTCTTTTAAAACTAATACTCTTCCTATAGAAGCTTCTTTATAAGCCAACCCTGGAGGTAATAACCTACAATACCCAACTATCTTTTCCTTATTACCTTCATTATCTATAGCAAATAAATGTACACATTCTTTATCCTTATCATCAAAATCATTTTCACAAGTTATTTTTTGCTCACAAGCAAATACTTCATATCTAACTTTAGCTATTTCGTATAGCTCTTCTATAGTAAGATCACTGAATCTTTTTGATTTATATAAATATTTTTTTCTCATAATAAACTCCTTTAATAAAAATTTTATATAATACTATTATAATATTATAAAACTATATTTTATAGAAAGCACTTTATCTATACACTTTTATTTTAATTAAGCCCACTTTTGATTATAGTTATTAATCTAAATCAGATATTATAAGGAAATGGACACTAATCTGCCATGTAACTGTTTTAATAGCGAAAATTTCTTATTTTTAATGAATTTTCAGCTTTGTAACAATTATAATATAGTATTAATATATTTTTAAATGAACAATGTTCATAAGGAGGATTAAATTATGTTAGTTGAAATAAAAAATTTAACAAAAAGCTATAAAGATTTTAAAGCTGTAGATATTAACTCTCTAAATATAAAAGAGGGGGAAATTTTTGGCTTTTTAGGACCAAATGGTGCTGGTAAAACAACTACTATTAGCATTCTAAGTGGCCTTTATTCAAAATATGATGGTGATGTAAAAATTTTTGGTAAAGGCATAAAAAATGATCCTATTTTTATAAAAAAGAATATGGGAGTAGTTCCTCAAGATTTAGCTCTTATAGATGATTTAACAGCTGAAGAAAATGTAAAGTTCTTTGGTGAATTATATGGTTTAAAGGGTCAGAAACTTAAGGATGCTGTACAAGAAACCTTAGAATTCGTTGGTTTATGGGATAGAAAGAAGGATTTCCCACCTAAATTTTCTGGTGGAATGAAAAGAAGACTAAACATAGCTTGTGCTATTGTTCATAAACCTAAATTAATTATATTTGATGAACCAACAGTTGGGATTGATCCACAATCAAGAAACAATATACTTGAAACAATTAAGAAATTAAATGAACAAGGCTCAACAGTTATATATACTTCTCATTATATGGAAGAAGTTGAAGCCATCTGTACTGATATCTGTATAGTAGATCATGGTAATATTATCGCAAGAGGTACTAAGGAAGAACTTAAGGATTTAGTAAAAACTGAAGATGGCAGAAGAGCATCCCTAGAAGAAGTATTCCTTCAATTAACTGGCAGAAGCCTTAGAGATTAAGGGGGATGTGTTATGAAATTCCTAACAATAGCCAAATATAGATTACTACAATCTTGGAGGGATAAACAAAGTCTTGTTTTTATGACTTTAATACCTATATTTTTAATATTAATTCTTGGAAATGCATTGAAAAATAATGAAGATTTTTCAGCTAGAACAATAGATAAGGTCAATGTTCTATATGTAAATAATGAAGCTTCCCAAGGAGGAGTTGCTTTTGAAGACTTCATAAATCGAAAAGAGCTTAATGATATTATAGAACCTAAAAAAATAGATACTGTAGATGAAGGTAAAAAGTTAATTCAAAATAGAAAATATGATGCATTGGTTATATATGATGAAGAATTAGATGGAAAACTTCAAGTTGTTGGATCTGATTATAACCAACTAGGTGTATCTATAGTTAAAAGTATTATAGATACTTATAGTTCTTCTGCTAACTCTTTTGAAGCTTTAGGAAAGATACATGCTAAAGACTTTTCATTTACAAAGTATGATAATTTAAAGGAAGAGATTATTACTGTATCAGGTAAAAAACCTTCTGCTATAGATTATTATTCAGTTACTATGCTAGTTATGATAATAATGTATGGTTCAATTTATGCTAACTTTGCTATAGATAAATCCTACTACAGTACAGTAGGAAATAAGATAAAGTCATCTCCTGTAAGACTTGCAGATATGTTTATTGGAGAAGGAATTGGTGTAGTTATTACCATAATGCTACAAGTTATAATATTGCTTTTAGTTTCTAACTTTGCCTTTGGTGTTAATTTTGGTAGTAGCATACCTGTTATACTATTAACAGCTTTCTCTCTTTCTGTTGTATCAACAATTCTTGGAATATTTGCATGTATGGCTACTAAAAAAGGTCTAATAGGACTTGCACTTTTAAATGTACTAGTTCCTATATTTACTTTTTTAAGTGGAGGTTTTGTTAAGGTAAACTTTAGTGGAGTATTAGGTTTCTTATCAAAATTAACTCCTAACTATTTAGCTACAAATGCTATATTCAAAGATATATATGGTGGAGCTGCTAAAGAAGTGTACTTAAGTATCCTTGGTCTTTGGATTATAGCTGCATTATTATTCTTCGGTGCGAATGTAATCGGAAGGAGGGAAAGAATATGACAATTTTTAAGACAACATTGAAAAGGCTATTTAGAGCAAAATCTAATATATTATTTTTAATATTATTACCTCTTATATTTATGTTAATTGCCTTTTCAGGATCAAATGGAACACCTCCATTAAAAGTTACTGTAATAGATAATGATAAGACAGCTGTTACAGAAGGTATTATTAATAATATTACCTCTAAAGCAGAAGTTAATTTTAATGATGAAGATACAATACAAAGCGCTCTAATAAACAATGAAATTGATTATGCTATTATTATACCTGAAGGCTATACTAATGATTTAATAGCAGGTAAGAACCCTGAAATAACAAGTTTTGAAGCTAAAGAAGGTAACAGCTCTATGGCAATTAAAACTTCTTTAGATAGTTATATTAACACCCTAAAATCCTTTGCTAAAAATGCTAATGGAAATGAAGATGAATTTTATAAAGCTTTAAATTATTATTCTGAAGGCTCATATAAAGTTTCATATGTTAGTGTAGATAGGGGTGAAGGAAATAAGGCTAAGACTTCTGCAGCTATGGGATTTATAGTTTTAAATATGCTATTCTCAGCAACATCAGCTACTAACATTATTTTAAAAGATAAAGAGAAAAACATATTTACTAGACTATTCACTACTCCTTTAAGCAGATTTAAATATATACTTCAAAGTTTAGCATCATTTTTAGTAATTACTTTTACTCAAGTAACTTTATACTTCTTAATGTTCAAATTTATATTTAAATTTAACTTAGGAGATAACCCATTAAATCTTTACTTATTATTCTTAATCTTTGGTGTATTTACAGTTTCACTTGGAGTATTTATTACTACTCACTCAAAGGATTTAAGAATTTCTGGAACAATAAGTACACTTATAATTTTACCTTTTGCAATGCTTGGTGGTTGTTTCTGGCCAAGAGATATTATGCCTAGCATATTAAAAACTATATCTGAGTTTGTGCCAACAACTTGGATAAATGTAGCTAATAATAATATCTTATATGGTGCTCCATTAAGTGAAGCAATTACAACAATTTCTTTATTAATTAGTATTGCTGTAATACTTCTTGGATTATCATCTTATAGATTAAAGAATAGAGCATAATACAAAAAAATTAAAAGGTCGTAGATTTTAATTCTACGACCTTTTAATACTATCTAATTTGTCCATTACCATAAATTATATATTTTATAGTAGTAAGCTCCTTAAGCCCCATAGGACCCCTTGCATGTAGTTTTTGAGTGCTTATTCCTATTTCTGCTCCAAATCCAAATTCACTACCATCAGTAAATCTTGTTGATGCATTTACATAAACTGCAGCTGCATTTACTTTATTTAAAAACTTTTGAGAATTTTTATAGCTATTTGTAACTATTGCTTCTGAGTGCCCTGATCCATACTTATTTATATGATTTATTGCTTCATCAACATTTTTAACTATTTTAGCACTTATTATATAATCTAAGTATTCCTTGCTCCAATCTTCCTCATTAGCTTCCTTAATGTCTTCTATTAGATATTTTACTTTTTCATCTCCTCTAATTTCAACATCCTTTTCTCTTAAAGCCTTTACTATACTAGGTAAAAACTCCTCAGCTACATTTTCATTTATAATCATCTTTTCTGCTGCATTACAAACTGCTGGTCTTGAAGTCTTAGCATTTATTATTATATTCTTAGCCATATCAAAGTCGCAATCTTCGTCAACGTATATATGACAGTTTCCAACTCCAGTTTCTATTACAGGAACAGTTGCATTTTTCACTACTGTTTGAATAAGCCCTGCTCCCCCTCTTGGAATTAAAACATCAATAAACTCATTTAATTTCATCATTTCTAATGCAATTTCTCTACTTGTATCTTCGACTAACTGTATAGAAAACTCAGGTAATCCAGACTCTTTTACTGCATTAGATAATATTTTTACTATTGCCTTGTTTGAATTTATTGCTTCACTTCCACCTCTAAGTATTACAGCATTTCCTGTTTTTAAGCATAGACCAGCAGCATCACAAGTAACATTTGGTCTTGCTTCATATATTATACCTATTACTCCCATAGGAACTCTTTGTTTTCCTATTTGAAGTCCGTTTGGTCTTTTCCACATTTCAACAACTTCACCAATAGGATCTTCTAACATTATAAGATCTCTTAATCCCTTTGCCATATCCTCTATTCTTGTATCATTTAATGATAATCTATCTAGCATGGCTTTAGAAGTTCCTTTTTCTTCTGCTAATTTTAAATCTTCTTGATTTGCTTTTAATATTTCATCTTTATTATAAATTAAAGCATTTGCCATTGAATCCAATGCTTTGTTCTTTTCTGTAGTTGAAGCTATTCCTAAATCATAAGATGCTTCTTTAGCTCTTTTACCTAAAACTTCTAGGCCCTCCATTAAAGTTCCACTCCTTTTGATTCAATTTAATTATTTGAAATAAATAAAGTCCCTATTTCTTCTCCGTTTAATATATTTAAAATTATTCTTGGATCCTCTCCATTAGCTAACACCATATCCACACCAGATTCAGTAGAAGTTTTTGCAGCTGTAAGTTTAGTTATCATACCACCAGTGCCTAGATTACTTCCAGCACCTCCACAACACTCTTCAAGCTCTGGAGTTATTTCTTTTATTTCTCTTATTAATTTTGAATGTGGATTTTTCCTAGGATCTGAGTCATAGAACCCATCTATATCGGATAATATTATTAAAAGATCAGCTTTAACTAATTTAGCTACTATAGCTGACAAGTTATCGTTGTCTCCAAATCTAACTATATTTTCTATTTCATCTATTGATACTGTATCATTCTCATTAACTATAGGTATTATTTTATTTTCCATTAAAGTTTCAAAGGTGTTACATACATTTTCTCTTATATGATCATCCTCAACTACATCTCTAGTTAAAAGAACTTGCCCAACAGTATGACTATACTCTCCAAAAAACTTGCTATATATGTGCATTAATTCACATTGCCCAACTGCAGCAACAGCTTGTTTTTCCCTTATAGTTTTAGGCTTTTCTTTTAATTTTAATTTTGATACTCCAACTCCGATTGCTCCTGAGGTCACTAGAACAACTTCTTTTCCTGAATTCATTACATCTGATAATATTCTAGTTAGTTTTTCAATTCTCGTTAAGTTAATACTCCCATTTTCATAAGTTAATGTTGAAGTTCCTACCTTAACTACTATTCTCTTAGAATCTTTTATTTTACATCTAAAACTCACCCTGCTATCCTCCCAGTTTATTAATTCTTTTTTAATTATAATTTTTTTTATATATTTTTTCTACACTATTTCTTTTTATTCCTTAAACTCTCTTAATTTTTCTTCTAGTTCTTCATCAAAATATTTGAAAACCACTTTTAGTAAAGCATACGTAGGTACAACAACAAATGCGCCTATAGGTCCAACTAGACTAGCTGCTCCAACAACTAAAAATATGTCTGTAATAGGATGTATCTTCATCGTTTTTCCCATTATTAACGGAACTATAAACCTTCCTTTAAGTGTTTGAGCTATAACAATTAATATAGATAATTTTATTATCATATTCCAACCTAACGCTATTGCTATTATAAAAGGAATTATCATTGATATAAAAAAACCTACAAATGGTATAAATGCAAGTACGAATGTAAAAGACGCTAACAATATTGGTGTTGCCATTCCTATAATTTTATATCCTATATATACCATTAAAGCTAGAGAAAAAGCCACTTTAGCTTGCCCTAAAATATATGATGATAGAACTTCATCACCTTCTTTTATAATGCAATTTATCTTATTTTTATATTTCCTAGGAAATATATTAACTATATTTTCTTTTATTTCCTTTTCATCTCTAAGTAAATAAAAAACTATCAAAACAACAAGTAGTATATTAGAAAATAATTGCATTCCCTTATCAAAGGCGCCTCTTAAAATAGTTACTAATAAATTTGAATACTTCTGTATGTCAAATAAAAACTTATTATAATAATCTAATTTAAACAAACTTCCATTAAATATATCTCTTATTCCATCATCTATTCCCCTATATTTTATTATCGTAAGAAAGATTGATTTTAAATTAGTAAATTGTTCAATAAAATAATCTCCAAAGTATTTAGCTACTCCAGAAGCAATAAAGAAAAATATTAATAAAGTTAAAGCAGCTGCTTTACCTCCTTCTATTTTTTTCTTTATAAATATGTTATTTAAAGGTTTTAATATATAAAACAAGAATACTCCAAATATTATAGGAACAATAACAACAGCAAACACTACACCTATAAAATTTTTTAATATTGATATTCTTCCTAACAATATTATTAGTACTGCTAAAAGATTGAAGATTATTAGATATGTAATTACATTTTTCTTATGCATAAACTTACTCCTCTTATTAAATTAATTAAAGTTAGTTTATCCTCTAAGATACTTTTTATTATATTTATAAAATATAGAATTACTACCTAATATTTAATATTATGCATAAAATATAATTGTTTTTGTATAAAATTCTATTGATTTTATGTATGAAAATGTATTAAAATAAAATTCGCTGTATAAATATTAAAATTTTGGACATAAAGGAGATCGGAATGAATAAATTAAAAAAAGGTGACTTTTCAATAAAATCATCATTATTCTTTATTATTCCATCGTTAATAGGAATACTTTTATTCATGATTCCTGTTAATTTTAATGGAGAAATAACAATACCCGTAGCTATATTATCTAAGTTTCTAGCTAAAGCTCTTGGAGAATGGCTAACACCAATAATAGCTACCTCTGTTTGTATATCAGTAATAATAAGCATAATAACAAAAGTATTTAAACCCAATTTTATTATAAATAATGAATTTTTAAATACTTTATTCAATATAAAGCCAATATGGTTTGTTACTAGAATTATAGGTGCTGTGTTTTGTGTTTTAGCACTATTTAAAGTTGGACCTGAGGCTATAATAAGTGACTCAACTGGAGCTTTTGTATTAAATGGTCTGCTAACAATTTTATTTACTATATTCTTTTTTGCAGGATTATTATTGCCTTTATTGTTAAACTTTGGTCTTTTAGAGTTTTTTGGTGCCTTACTAACTAAAGTAATGAGACCTATTTTCACATTGCCAGGTCGTTCATCCATAGATTGTATAACTTCTTGGCTTGGAGACGGCACACTTGGAGTAATGTTAACAAACAAACAATACGAAGAAGGGTTTTACTCTAAAAGAGAGGCAGCCATAATAAGTACAACATTCTCAGCTGTTTCAATAACTTTTAGTTTGATAGTAATAGATACTGTAGGGCTATCGCATTTATTTATTCCATTCTACTTAACAGTTAGTCTATCTGGAGTAATTGCAGCAATTATAATTCCTAGAATTTATCCATTATGCAAAGTTCCAGATACATATTATAACAATCAAGAAAATAAAGATAATGAATCAATACCAGAAGGATATACCCCTCTTTCTTGGGGATATAAAAAGGCCTTAATTAAGGCTTCTGAGAACTCTGATATAAAACAATTTTTAATAGATGGAATTAAAAATGTAGTAGATATGTGGTTAGGTGTGCTTCCTGTTGTTATGGCACTTGCTACTACAGCTTTAATGATAGCTGAGTACACATCTGTATTTCAAATTTTAGGGCTACCTTTCATTCCATACCTTAAGCTATTACAAGTTCCAGAAGCTGTTGCAGCATCTCAAACTTTAGTTGTTGGGTTTGCCGATATGCTACTTCCATCTGTTTTAGCTGCTAACACTATAACTAGTGACATGACAAAATTTATAGTTGCTTGTACTTCTGTTTCTCAGCTAATATATATGTCTGAAGTAGGTGGTGTATTGCTTGGATCAAAAATCCCTGTATCTCTAAAGCAACTATTAATAATCTTTGTAGAGAGAACCTTAATTACATTACCTGTAATTGTTATTGTTGCTAACATATTATTTTAGACATTATTTAATAAAATGATAATACATAAGATTTTATAATTTTCTATACTATAAACAAAGCTTAAACAGTTATAAACAAATGTTTAAGCTTTGTTTTTTATAATTAATTTAATTGATTATATCATATTTTCAAATATTTTATAGAAATTTATAATACCATACCCTAATTGAGGATTTGGATATATATCCCCTCTTCTTTTTATTGTTCCTCTATTTAAAAAGGTCTTTATACTTTGTGAATACATATATGGATAATTTCCTTTAACTATTCCCCACTGAAATAATAAAATGCAGGCACCAGCTCCAACTGCTGCTGCTACACTAGTGCCATTTACTATATCTACACTATTTCCTAAACCTGTTGTCTTTGTATTAACTCCACCAGCTGCAAAGTCAATCCTATTAAGTGATTCCTCAATAAATGCTGCCCCTGAATAAGCTAATAAATTATTATTATTTTGATTATATGCAGCTACCGTAACTACATAATCCGAGTCTCCTGGAATTGTTAACGTTCCATATGGATCACTTGGGGTAAATCTAGTACCTTCAGCAACCAAACCTTTCTGTAATAACCATGCATTATATTTAGCCATTTTACCTGAGCTAAGCCTAATTGTTAATCTCCACATTCCAGGTTGAATATCCCAGAAATATAATCTTATTAGCTGATCTCCTGTATATTCTTCCGGTAAATAATAATATATATTAGTTTTTGTTTGTTCAAATACAAAAGAATACTTTTTATTTATATTAAGTATAGCAGGAATAATTCCTGTAGACTCACCAGATGGAGCTACTAAGTTTATCTCCATTATATTAGGCAAGTCAACCCATACATCCATAAAAAAAAGCTTTTGGCTCTTAGCTACAATTAACTCTATAGAATCATAATCACCCTTATTTTTAATTATTCCTGAAACATGTCCATCTTGTATTCCTTGATTACCACTGCCTGTAACTATTACAATGCCTATATTACTAGATACTGTCGCTATATAATTATCTAAAATGTGATTTCCTTTATGATTACCATTATTACTTCCTAAAGGTAATAATACAACTACAGGTTTCTTTTCTCTAACTAAATAGTCTCTTAAAAATTCTATGGCTCCAAAAATTGCTGGTGCATTAAATACAGGTACACTTGGCTCATAATTATATTTATAAAATTGAGCTTCTATTAGCTTTATTACAACAAATTCACAATCTGGTGCTACCCCCTTTATATCTTTATTTTTGCCTGATGCACCAACTATTCCTGCTATATTGGTTCCATGGCCAATTTCGTCTTTACTTGCGACCACATCATATGGATTTCCACCATTTCTATATATATTTATTGCACTATCTATTTCATCTTTAGTATAAATTGTTCCAAAAGGTACAATTTTATTTTCTTTATTCGAACTTATAGTTTGATCCCATATAGCATTTATTCTTGTCTTACCTTCACTATCCATAAACTCTTCATTTAAATAATCTATTCCAGTATCAATTATCCCAACAACTACCCCTTTACCAGTTAGTTTTAAAGGTAATTCTTCCTGCAAATAACTCACATCAGAAGCTTCGACAGCTGATATTTCTTGTAAAGTATAAATTTCTGGAGGTAATACATAAACTATCATGAAGTCCTCAGAATTATACAGATTATTAACTAAATCTAATACTGATTTAGTATTTTCAATATCTTCTAACATTCCTGAAAGAATCGATACTACAGCATAATTATCATCAATAACAGTTACATATACTCCAGGGGTGTTATCTAACTTATTATATTTATTGCCTTCATACTGAACTAAGTAATGCATATAGCTTGGATTACTGAAAACATATTCTGGAGTTGTAAAATTAACATTTTCCACTTAGTCTTCCCCCCTTTATTTACTAATCATTTCACTTGCAGCTCTAACATATAAATTTCCCACATAGTATTCAATAAATTCAATTTTATCTATATAAATTTTACTTCTATAGTTTCCTCCTAACACCCTAAATACTTCTGCAAAATTTAATCTTCCATATCCTTGACTTTCATTAGGATATTCATATATTTCATCTCTATCTGCAGCATATATTAACAAACTTCTAATTTTAGTAGAATACATTGTAGGGTCATTTCCATCAATAATTCCCCATTGAAGAAGTAGTGCACATACACCTACTACAATAGCAGTTGCCGCTGAACTCCCGCTCACACTTGTAACTTTATTTTTTTCATTAGATATAGCTAAAATTCCTATACCAACTGTGGCTATATCTGGATTAATTAGTCCATTTGTATTAAATCCTTTTCCTGAAGATGCCACTATAGCATTATTTTTATTATCATAATAACATACTGTTATTACACTTTTTGCGGCAGATGGGATGGTTAGTGTATTATATGGATTAGGATTAAGAAACTTTGTTCCATCCGGTAAAGTATTCTTACTCTGAAGCCAAATATCATATCTTCCATTTGTAATATAGTTTCCTATTAATCTAAACTTCCAAAGCCCTATCTTTATTCCTGTAAAATCTAATTCATAAACTTGGTGACCAGTAAAGTTCTCCGGATCATAACATCTAATTTTAAGCTTAGTATCAACTAAGTAAAATGTCCTTTCATCCAATGAATATATATTAGGATGTATAATACCAGTCTCTTCTCCTGTTGGAGCTAATATATTTAATGACATTCTATTTGGTTTCTGAATCCATATATATAACTTAAATATTTTTATTTCTCTGGATATTAATAGCTCCACTTCATGGCTATCACCTTGATTTAATATAAAATCAGTAACATGCCCATCATCATTTCCAGAGTTTCCTGTTCCTATTACAAAAACCACTCCTCTTTTGCTAGCAACTGATGTTATAAATCTATCTGTAATGTTGTATCCATCGCGACTTCCATTATAACTACCAACACCTAGATATATGATTATAGGCTTTCTCAACTTTTCTGCAGTTACTCTTAAGTATTCAATTGCTGCTATAACCTCAGAATTATTATAAACAGGAACAATAGGAATATTATTTTCTCTTAATACCTTTGTATAATTGAGTGATGGTAAAAGCTTGACAATTATGAATTCACATTCATTTGCTATACCTTCTACTTGGGCGTTATATCCCCTGGCCCCTATTATTCCAGCCATACTAGTTCCATGACCTACTTCATCCTTACTAGCTACTATATCATAAGGATTTTTTCCCTCCCTATCTGCTTTAATTGCTTCATTTATATCATCATTAGAATATTCCTTTCCTATATAAAGCCTCTGATTGTGTTTTCCTTGTATAGTTTGATCCCATATCCTCATAATTCTAGATGTATCATCTTCTCTTATAAATTCTTGATTTAGATAATCTATTCCTGTATCTATCATACCTACCAATACACCTCTACCAGTTAAATTCAGGTATGGATTTATTTTCATCTCATTTATATTATCTACATTTAAAGGAGATGTATTTTGTAGCACATATATTCCCCTCGGCTCTATAAAAACTATTGATGGTACATCTTTTCTTAATCTGTCCATGTCTTTTTCTTCAACTGAAACTACAGCTAATTTATCAGTGATAATATCACCACATGCATAATTTACCTTATCTATCTCACCCTTAAAATCACCTCTATATTCAACTACATATCCTGCAGCATTTTCATCGAAGTAAGTTTTACAGTACACACCTGTTTCCATTTAATACCCTCTACTTAAAAGATTAACATTATATTATATGAATTTATTTGAATTTAAACCCAGTACATTATCTTAAAATAAATTTAATATTATATAATTTATTTACTATAAAGAGAAATGCCTCCACAAATGATTTTTAATCATCCGTGGAGGCAGCTCCTTATATAATACTATTTATTTAAATTAACAGTAAAGGCATTATCATTATATACAGTTACTTTTTCTGATATATCATAATATTTCACCTCATAATTTTCTCCAGCCAACTCACCATTAAACTCTACCATAACTTCGCCTGTTTCATTTAAATATCTTGCTGTAGTTACTTCAATAAAATTTAAAGTATCCACAGATGATATTACTTCATTAGTGCTTTTATCCACAATTTCTCTTGGAGCTGCTAATAACCCATAATTAGATTTAAAATATAATTTAGTTTTTCCATCACTAATTTCTATTCTTGTAATTGTACTATAATCATTTCCATCCTTGGTCTTTAATTTTGTTTCTCCATTAAGATTTAATGTCTCACTTAAATTAAAATCTTCTACTAACTACTAAAGCTATTCTAATTTTAATTTTATATTAGTTAGCGTTTATTAGACAGCAAAAATAGTAGCTTCCTGCATAATAGGAAGCTACTATTTCTCTATAAAATTTATATAAATGGTATACACAATTTACAATTATCTATAGGAGAGTCAATAAGTTTACACTCAACATCAAATACATTTTTTATAAGCTCTTCATTTATTATCTCATCTTTTGATCCTTGAGTTAATATATTGCCATCCTTTATAGCAACAATATTATCAGCATATTTTAATGCATGATTTATATCATGAATAACCATTACTATTGTTCTATTTTCTTTTTCATTTAAATCTTTCAAAATATTTAAAATTTCTAACTGATACTTTATATCTAGGTGATTTGTAGGTTCATCTAGAAGTATGATATCTGTATCTTGTGCTAGAGCTAATGCAATCCATGCTCTTTGTTTTTGTCCTCCAGATAAATTATTTAATGTTCTGTCCTTTTCATCTATAAGTCCTACTTTTTTTATAGACTCTAAAACTATATCCTCATCTTTTTTGCTCCAAAATGATAGTAATGTATGATACGGGTATCTTCCTTGCTTTACTAAATCATAAATAGTAATATCTTCTGGGGCATTACTGCTTTGAGGAAGCATTGCTAATAACTTAGCCACTTCTTTTGAAGGCATTTTAAGTATATCCCTATCCTCCATTGATATGGTACCACTTTTAGGAGCAAGTATTCTTGCTATAGCCTTTATTAATGTAGATTTTCCACATCCGTTTGAACCTATTAACGCCGTAATCTTTCCTTTTTCTATATCTAAATTAATATTATCTAATATAATTTTTTCGTCATAACATAACTTCAAATCTTTTGCTTTTATCATCTCTATCATCCTCTCTTATAATTTCTTTTCTTAATTAAAAGGTATATAAAGTAAGGTGCTCCTATAAAGGCTGTAAATATACCTATAGGTAAATCCTGTGGATAAAATAACCATTTAGATGCAAAATCAGCTAGTAATGTTATTATTCCACCTATGAATATTGAAAGAGGTATTATATTTTCAAATTTAGAATCTACCAACTTTCTTGCAATATGTGGAGCTATTAAACCTACGAAAGATATACCTCCTCCAATAGTTACAGCTCCAGCAGCTAATGCAGCAGAAAGACCTAACAGTATTATCCTACTTTTATGTACACTATTACCAAGTACTGTTATAACATCATCTTCAAGCTGATGAAGATTTAAATCCTTAATAAATATTACAGTTAATATTGTAAAAATACTGAATATAACTATAATTATTGCTGCATGAGTCCAATTGGCACCATATATACTTCCAGTTATCCATGTAGTAGCTTCCTTTATAAAAACTACTGGTCCATTTACTATAAGAATATTAGTTATAGCCTTACAAATAGCGGAAATCCCAATTCCTATTATAATTAACTTATTTGTCGAAGAAGATTTCCCAATTATAAGTAAAATAGATATTAAAGCTATAAACGAAAATGCAAAAGTAAAGATTGGCATATAAAATATAGATGTTGTTAATGAATTATTCTTAGGATCTGTAAAAATAGTTAAAAATACTAATGCTCCAACGGATCCGCCATTAACTACTCCTAATATGTCAGGAGATGCTAAATCATTTTTAACTACTCCCTGAAGTATAGCTCCTGATAATGCTAAAGATGCACCTACAAAAAATGCAACAAGTATTCTCGGTAACCTTATATTCATTACTAAAACAGATGAAAACCCAGTATTCATACCTAATATACTTTTTAAAGCATCTAGTGGGCTTACCATTACTTCACCTATACATAAAGAAAATATAAATATTAGAATAGTAACAATTAATAAAATTATACTTAATTTGATAGTCTTTTTGCTTACATTTATCATTATCTATTCCTCCTTTTTGCAATGTATATGAAGAATGGTCCTCCTATAAGTGCGGTTAAAGCACCTACTGGAACCTCTTTAGGATATACTATAAATCTTGACATTATATCTGCAAGCAATAATATAGATGCTCCTGTTAATATTGAAAATGGTATTAACCATCTATAATCCGTTCCAACAAACTTATGTACTATATGTGGAGTTATAAGCCCAATAAATGCAATTGGGCCTGCTAAAGCTACAGATACCCCAGATAAAACTGCAACTATAGCTATTATGGCTATCTTTAAATACATTGTTTTCATCCCTAGTGATCTTGCCATTTCTTCTCCTAATGAAAATACATTAAGTTTTTTTCCAATAAATAATGTAGCTATCATTACTACAAGTATTACTGGCATAAATTCAATAATTATCTCTAACTTTTTACCTTCAACAGAGCCTGTCATCCAATAAATAACTTGCTCTAAAGCAACTTCATTTTTATATAAAATTCCTTGTGCTAAGGAAAAAAACAATGCACCTAATGCTGTCCCACCTAATGTTAAATCCATAGGCTTTATATCTCCTGAAAGGCCTCCACATAATAAATAAACTAATATAGATGCCCCTAATGCACCTAAGAATGCTAACCATGCAATGCCTAAAGAAGAGATATTAGGAAAGTATGTAAGGGCTATAACTAAGGTAAGTACTGCTCCTGAGTTTATACCCAATATACTTGGTGATGCTAATTTATTTCTAGTTAACCCTTGGGTTAAAAGTCCTGATACGCCAAGAGCTCCCCCCACAAGAAGAGAATTTAATGTTCTTGGCACCCTAGAAGCTTTTATGATTATATGTTCTTGAGAATTGTTAAAATTCTTGTATGCATCTATTAACGTATCATAAGAAGTATGTATGAATCCTTTAGTAATGCTTAAGTAGCACAATATAACAGTTGTTATTATGAGCAATAAAAAAAGTATCAATTTACTACTATTACTTTTTAGTATATTTTTCATATAAATTCCTCCGCCTACATCTGAAAAATATTATCATTTGTTATTGATAATCTCTATCAGTTATGATATCATAAACACGTATTAAAATCCATATTAAATTTAATTTTGTATTATTTAATAAATTATATAGGAGGCATAATTATGCAAAAGAAATTATTATCTGTAATTTTATCAAGTGTTTTAGCTGTAAGTATATTTGTAGGTTGCTCTAATAAAAAAGAAGATACAGCAACAAACTCCAGTACTATAACTA
This sequence comes from Clostridium sp. CTA-7, assembly GCF_054768095.1. Lineage (NCBI taxonomy): Bacteria > Bacillati > Bacillota > Clostridia > Eubacteriales > Clostridiaceae > Clostridium > Clostridium sp. CTA-7. Next base: position 160,704 of record NZ_BAAAAV010000006.1, read on the forward strand.
TAGAAGATGCAATGGGAAAAGCTGAAATTCCTACAAACCCAAAGAAAGTTGTCGTATTAACTAATGAAGGTTTAGAAGCACTTCTTACTCTTGGTATAAAACCAGTTGGTGCTGTAACCGGTGTTGCTGGCGAATGGTATGAACATACTAAAGGTGAACTTGAAGGTGTAAAGCCTCTTGGAAAAGAAACTTCTGTAAATATAGAAGCTGTCGCTGCATTAAAACCTGATTTAATAATTGGTAATAAAATGAGACATGAGAAAATATATGATCAATTAAAATCAATAGCACCAACTGTTTTTTCAGATACAATAAGAGGAGCATGGAAAGATAATTTTAACTTCTATGCTAAGGTTTTAAACAAAGAAACTGAAGGAAATAAGGCTATAAAGGAATATGAAAATAAAGTTGCTTATATACAAGAAAATTTTAAAGATAAATTAGATACGGAGATATCACTTGTTAGATTCATGGATGGAAAGACTAGAATATATCTTGGAGATACTTTTGCAGGAACTATTCTTAAGGAAATAGGATTTAAAAGACCTGCAGCACAACAAGGAACAGAGTTCGTTAATGAAATTGGTAAAGAAAGATTAAATGAAGCTGATGGAGATGTAATGTTCTACTTTACTTATGAATTAGGAGATGGTAAGGGATTAGCTAGGGAAGAAGAGTGGTTAAATGATCCTATGTTTAAATCTCTAAATGTTGTAAAAAATAATAAAGCTTATAAAGTTGACGATATTATATGGAATACTGCTGGTGGTATAAAAGCTGCTAATTTAATGCTTGATGATTTAACTAATATGTTAAATGCCGAAAAAATATAAACCTTAATACATAATTAAAAAAGCTTAGTAATATAAAAACTAAGCTTTTTTTACTTTATACAACTAAATTTTTTTACTTATTATTATATTTAGTTTTTTATTACAAAGTTTTTATAAATACATTTTTAGATAATTCTCTAAGCTTTTCTTCATCTAGTATATATATTTTTTTATCCTCAAATCTTATAATTGATTTTGATTCCATTTCTTTAAGTGTTCTATTTAAATGCCTATATGTCGTTCCTAAAAATTGAGCAATTTCTAAAAATGATGAACTTAAAATTATATAGTCTTTATCTGTTATATGCTCAACTAAATATGTTGCTAATCTATTTATAAGTGGATATACAAAGTTATATGAACTATTATTAATAGTCGCATAAAGCTTATCACTTAAAGAATCTACTAAATGGTGTAAAAGCTTTGTATTATTAAAATACTTTTTTCTAAGTATATCTGACGGTATTGCTAGCAAATAAGTATCTTCAACTGCATCAATATTACAAAGTATAGGAATATTCTTTAAAAGCTCTAAATCTCCTATAGTATTAAAGTCTCTATAAAACTTTAAAAGCATAGATTTCCCATTTTCAAAAGGATAAAAAATTTTAACTTTTCCATCTACAAGTAAATAATAATACTCAAGACTATCTTCCGCTTCTAATATGTATTCTTCTTTTTCATAAAAATGAAGCTGAGCATATTTTAAAATTTCTTTATCTAATATATTTTCTATATTATGTTTGTGAATATAATAATTTAAAAGTTTATCATCAGAAATTCTTTTCATAATTCCTCCCATCATGACATATGTCATGTCTAGATTAATATAGATAGTGTAATTTATTTATAAAAGATTGTAAAGTTTAGGAGGAGTTTATATATGTACACTAATTTAGCTTTTGTAAATGGAATTATACTTGCTATAATGATTTTCCTTAATGGAATGCTAGCAAATATAATAGGCCCTTATATGAGTACCTTAGTATTTCACTTGCTAGGACTTATATTAATTATAATTATATCAATAATAAAGAAAAATAAATTTCCCAATTTAAAGAAGATACCTCTTCTACTTTTTATACCAGGAATTCTAAGTGTTATAACTATATTTTTAAATAATATCTGCATACCTAAAATAGGATTAACTCTTACTATTGGTATTACTTTATTCGGCCAAATTATAATGTCTAGTTTTGTAGAGCACTTTGGATTATTTGGAATGCCTATTAATAAATTTAAAAAAGAAAAATTATTGGGGTTATCTATAATTTCTATTGGGATGATCTTTATGATTGCTGTATAAGGAGAAATAAAATGATATATATATTTTTATCATTTATAACTGGAATAACTATAGTTATAAACATGATGTTAAATGGAAAACTTGCACAAAACGAAGGTAAGATAAATGGAGTTATTATAAACTATTTAATGGCCACAATATCATCAATTCTTCTTTGTATTATTATGATAAGATCTCTACCTTCATATGCTTCTATAAAATCTATTCCTCTATTTTATTTATTAGGTGGCATTATAGGTGTTTTAACTACTTATATTTTTAATATTATTGTTCCTAAAGTACCTGCAGTATATATAGTTATACTTCGTTTTATAGGTCAAATGTTTACAAGTGCACTTATAGACTATTTATACTTAGGTATATTTTCTAAAGGAAAGGTAGTAGGAGGCTTCTTATTTCTTATAGGGCTTATAATTAATGCAAAAGTCGATAATAAATATGAACCCCCAAAAACTAAATTACAAAATAATATATAACTATTTATTAATGCTTATATAAATTTATATGTTATAATTATAAAATTAACTATATATGGAGGATTATTATGAAATATGAAATTATAATATTTGATGCAGATGAAACATTATTTGATTTTAGAAAATCTGAAAAGTATGCTTTTGAAAATGCTATGATTGAATTTAATATAGACTATGATGAGAATTATCATTTAAAAATTTATTCTGATATAAACAGAGCTATTTGGAGAGAGTTTGAGGAAGGTCTTATTTCTCAAGAAAAGTTAAAAACAGAAAGATTTAAAAGACTGTCAGATAAATTAAATATACATTTTGATGAAGTTAAATTTTCAAAATCATATTTAAAACATTTATCTAATGCATCCTTTTTATATGATGATAGTATGAAACTTATAGAAAGCTTAAATAAAGATTACAGACTTTCTATAATTACTAATGGTCTTAATGATGTTCAAGATAATAGAATAAGAAAATCTATTATATCTAAATACTTCGAAGATATAGTTATATCTGAGGTAGTACAAGTAGCAAAACCAGACCCCAAAATATTTGAGATTGCTTTAAAAAATATAAATCATACCGATAAAAGTAAAGTATTGATGGTAGGAGATAGCTTAACCTCTGATATACAAGGTGGTATAAATTTTGGTATAGATACTTGTTGGTACAATCCTAATGGAATTTTAAATAAAGCTGAAATTAAACCAACTTATGAAATTTCTAGTTTAATGGAACTCCCTAAAATATTAAAAAAATAGCGGCTTCATTGTCATATTTGAAGATTAACTAAAAACGAATTAGTTTAATAGCTTACACTTTTTATAATTTTCATGAATAATGTTTTATTTTATTAAGATACTTAAAAGGTACAAAAATATTACTGGAAATGGAAATTTCCAGTAATATTAATATATTAAATAAATAAACTACGCAAATTTATCTTTCTTCTCCATATTAGTATAAGCTAATTAACAACTAAAATTGCAAACTATTTTTTTACTACTGGTATATAAATATCCATTACAGTATCTTTTCTCCCATGACACCTTTCATCATAAAATTCAAAATCTAGCTTACTTTCATCAAAACTATATTCACTATCTTTAAACCATTCTTCAAATATATATTTCCAAGTTTGTTTTATTATATCAGCAAAGTCATTTTGCTCTGAATCATTTGTTGTATCTACTGGTGGAGTTGTGAATACTGCATAAGTTGCCTCTGGTACTTCTATAGTTATCATATCATCTGTAACCTTTGTAAAATCATTAACTATAACACCAAGAAGATATATTGCATCTCCATCTCCTTTGCTAGATGATACACATAAACCAACTTCACCATGTTTTGGTGGTTCTAAAATTTTATACATTTTGCTTTCTAGATTTTCACCATCATAACTATTCCAAAATGAAGCGACATCTTTTGTATAATTCCCATTAGAAACATTAGTCTTAATACCATAACCAGCAACTTTAAACGCTGACTTTTTAACAATAATAGGATTCATTATATAACCTCCAACTTTTAATTTTGATTTTTCACCAAAATAACCATTCATACGTTTTAGATATTGTGTGGGAGTAAAGCCATACTCCTTTTTAAATGCCTTTGAAAATCCATTATGTGTATTAAATCCATATTCTACTGCAATATCTATTATTCTATTTCCATTAAATAAGTCTATTGCTGCTAATGAAAGCCTTCTCTTCTTAACATAATCCATTAAAGTCATACCTTGATGTATGCTAAATATCCTACAAAAATGAAAAGTTGAATATCCACATTCTCTGGCTATTAATTCTGGTGTTAAATTCACCTTTATATTTTCTTCGATATACTCAATGCATTGTAATATAGTGCTGCTATAGTTCAAATTATCACCAACCTTTTTCCACGTGGTAATTATATTTTATCAATAAACTTAAGGTTAAATTGCTCCTAAATTGCTAAATTAAAATATTTATAAATTTTCTAAAAATTAAATAGTATTATGAAAAAAAGACTAATATCTTAATAAAGAAAAGCTTAACAATCCTTAAAATAGATTGCTAAGCTTTTCTTATTCAATTATATGTTTTTTATTTTCCATATTATTATTATACTAAGTTTACCATCTTTTAGTTCTGATGAAATTTCATGTCCCATTTGCTCTACTAATTCTTTTGTTATAGCAAGACCAATGCCGGTGCTCTTACCACTTCTAGTACGATCTGCTGTAAAAAACCTTTGAAACAAGCACTTTGAATCTTCTTCGCTTAAGTTTTTAGCCTCATTTGTAAAAGTTGTAATTATATAGTCATCTATATGCTTTAAACTTATTGATATAAAGCTTTCTCCATACTTCAATGCATTCTGTATTAAATTAAATAATATTCTCTTTACAGCATTTTCATCTCCAATAATACTAGGTGCATTTTCATCTATATCAATATAAGGCTCTATACCTTTATTTATAAAATCGTTATAAAATGAAGCTATTGAATCACAAATTAAATTAGATAAATTAATTAATTCGAAATTAAATTTATATTCCCTTCCCTCAAGCCTTGATAAATCATAGAAACTAGTTATTAACATCTGTAAGGATTTTGTTCTGTCCTTTATTATATTCATATACTCGTTTCTTTCTAACTGGCTTATATTAGGATCCTCCATAAGCTGTAAATATCCCATTACTGATGTAAGCGGTGTTCTAAGATCATGTGATATATTGGAAATTGATTCTTTAATTTCTGAATCCATCTTTCTGTAATCAACTTCTGTTTTCTGTTTCAAATCTATAGTATTATTTATTTCTAAGATTAACCTCTCAACATTCTTATTCCCTGTCTTCAATAATACCCTTGAATTTGTTTTATTTTTATTTATATACCTAAGTTGATTCTCCACACTTTTTATTTCTTTTCTTAATAAGATGTAAAGTGTGACAACTATACTCAATATAATGGTAAGACAAATAACTATTATAAAAATCATATAGGTCACACCTTTCTATTTAATCTTTAGAATTAAATTAATAAATATCTATTTAATTTCTTTCTTCCTTAAATATAGCATACTTAATCCTGTAAATACTATAGTGTATATAACTCCTACTAGTATTGCTGGTCCTATATTCTCCATAATTAAAGGTTCTTTTGCTAAAATATTTAACTTAGTAGAAATAAGAAGCTTATTTAAATAACTAAATTTATCCCAAACAAGTAATGATACTAAAGATATAATATTTTTCGTCATTAAAAATATTCCAAAATATACAATGGCAGAAATATTACTACTATTAAAAACTAATGCTATAAATGTACCTATAGATATTGCTGCTATCCATAATACACTTGCTAGTGAAAATCTTATAAGAAATTCTGATAAGAAGTCACTTGGTCCCCCTAAAAGTATTAAACCACTTATTGAAAATGCAGTTAATATAATAAATGCTGATAATATTGAAAGAATAACTGCAGTAATAACTTTAGAAATAGCTATTGTATTTCTTGTAACTCCAAAAGATACTACATTTTTAAAGGTTTGATTCTTTTGCTCATCACTAGTTGCCATTTCAACAAATGCTCCTACTAAATATATAGGAAGAGTAAATGCTTGAGTAGCTATATTAAGTACTAAATTAAAATCTTTATCTGGAATTCCATTTGAAATATAAAAAAGTACTGTAACTAATACTGCCATTGCAGCTATTATTCCTGTATAAATCCAAAAATATTTTCTATTAAGATTTCTGTAAATATCTGCTCTTATATAATTAAGCATTATGTCCACCCCCAATTAAATTTATAAAGTAATTTTCTAGGTTTACTCCCTCTGAGCTCATGGAGTATAACATAATATTATTATTTATAAGAACTTTAGACACCTTCTCTGGAACATCCATAAGATCATACAATTTTATTTCATTATCATTTAAAACTTCATATTCACTACTTCCAAGTTCTCTCTCAATTATAGCAGCTGCTTTTGCTGTATCATTTACCTTTATGGCCAAAGCTTTTCTACAATTGTCACTTAACTCCTCGGAAGATAATTGTTCTAAAAATACACCATTATGAATGAAGCCATAAGTAGTTGCAAGTTGAGAAAGTTCACTTAATATATGACTTGATATAAGTATTGTAGTATTTCTTTCTCTATTAAGCTTTAATAATATTTCTCTAAATTCTACTATTCCAGTAGGATCAAGACCATTTATCGGCTCATCTAAAATAAGTATATCTGGACTAGACATTATTGTAAGTGCTAATCCTAATCTTTGCTTCATACCTAAAGAAAAATTCTTGAATTTTTTACTTCCTGTATCATGTAGCCCTACAATTTTAAGCGCATAATCTATGGAATCTTTTTCTGCTATCCCTCTTTGAATCCTATAATATTCAAGATTTTTTCTTGCAGATAAATAAGGGAAAAAGCTAGGAGTTTCAATTATAGCTCCAGTTCTCATTCTTGATTTATTTAACCCTTGAGGTGAGGTTTCATTAAACAAGTCAATTTCCCCAGTAGATGGCATTGTAAGCCCACTTATCATTCTAAGAAGAGTTGTTTTTCCTGCACCATTTTTCCCAACAAGTCCATATATATCCCCTTGTTTTATTTCCATATTAACATTATTTACTGCTAATTGATTATGATACTTCTTAGTTAAATTTTTTGTTTTAAGTATTGTGTCCATAACTTAAATTATCCTCCTTTTCTTGTATAACTATATATTAAAGCATAATCAACAAGATACCTTAAAGAAAAACTTAAGAAAGTATTAATTTCTCTGACTTATTTTAAATCCGATTCCCCATACTGTATGAATATACTCATCATTTGGTTTTATTTTAGAAAGCTTTGAGCGCAGATTACTTATATGAACATTTATTGTATTGTCGTCTCCTAAGAATTCCTCATTCCAAACATGTTCAAATAAATTTGACTTTGTGAATACCTTATTTGGATTAGCCATTAAAAGCTCTAATATACAAAATTCTCTTGCTGTAAGAATAACATGTTTCCCATCTAAGGTAACCTCTACAGTATCCCTATTTAATACTAAATCCTTATGTCTTAATATTCTTTCTTCTTCTTTAGGTTTAGAAAATACCATATAGCGTCTCAATTGCGACTGAACTCTTGCTATAACCTCATTAGTATCAAAAGGCTTTGATATAAAATCATCAGCTCCAAGGTTAAGCGCTTCCACTTTAACACCTTGGTCAGCCTTTGCAGATATAACTATTATAGGCATTATTTTCAGTTTTCTTACAAATTTAATAATATCCTCTCCATTTATTCCTGGTAACATTAAATCAAGTAAAATAAGGTGAAAATCATACTGCTCCATACACATTTTAGCTTCTGTCCCTGAATATGCAGCTCTTACATTATATCCTTCTTTAATTAATATCTTGCACAGAAGATTATTTATATCTAAATCATCTTCTACAACTAATATATTCACATTATTATCCATAAACTTTCTTTAGTCTGGAAGTAAATTATATACCTCCACACCGAAGTTCCCCCTTCCGTTTTACATCTATAAAATTATATTATAAACAATTTACTTGTTGTATAACTCCAAACAGATACTTAAAGTGATATTTTCCCATTTATATCTTATCTTTATTTTACATAATTACGGTATAATATCCAAGTTAAAAATACAATTCTTTATGTGATTACTAGGGTAATTATGATTTTCGTAATCTTGGGCTATTGGTGATTCACATTAATATAAAATAGACATGCTATATGTACAATACAGCTCTTTGCATATAATTCTAAAGTTATTTATAAATAGTTAAAAACCCCTCAACATTTGTTGAGAGGTTAAATATATTAATAAATTTTTAAGCAGCATTTGTAAGTATTTTTAAATTTTTATTAGTAGCTTCAGCCTTTTTAGGAGGTTTTATTGTAGCTACTATTACAACTGAAGCAATACACAATACTCCAACGACTATAAATGTAGGTTTAAATCCTCCTACTAGTGTAGCAATAACTGATCCTGAAAGAGCTCCAAGTCCGAAACCTTGATATATAATTCCATAATTTTTACTATGATTCTTTAAACCGAAAAAGTCTCCTACTATAGCTGGGAAAACTGTAATGTTTCCACCAAAACAAAACGCAATTCCAGCAACACAGGCAAAGAAAATTCCAAAGTTTAAATGTACAAAGCTTAATACGAACACTGCGATAGCAGTAACTGTAAGTGTAAACACTAATACTTTTAATCTACCTACTTTATCTGATAAGGCTCCTAATATAATTCTTCCAGAAGTATTAAATATTGCAACCATAGCTACTGCACTTGCTGCTACAGTAGGTTCAAGTCCAGCTAATTGAACACCTATATCTTTAACAATTCCTATTAAATAAAGCCCACTCATACATGCTGTAAAGAATACTGTAAATAAAAGATAAGCTTGTCTGGTTTTTAACATTTCACTTACTGTAAAGTTATTTTCATTTGTAGTATTATTGACACTTACCCCTTCAGATGTGGCATCTTTTAATAATTGAGCACCAGTAAATACTAAAATCATTACTATAATTCCCCAATACAAAAAGGCTACAGAAACACCTTTTGAATTTATTAAACTTCCATTAATATATTTAAATACCAAGCTTCCAGCTCCATAGGCTCCTACTGAAATACCAGATATAAGGCCTTTTTTCTCAGGAAACCACTTTATACAATTAGAAAGAGTAGTAATATATGCAATACCATCTGCAGCTCCAACAATTAAACCAACCATAACATACAACATAGATACTGATGTTACCCTAGATGTTAACATTAACCCAGCTCCCATTATTATTCCAACTATTGATATAAGCTTTCTTATTCCTAGTTTCTCTTGAAGTTTACCTGCAAATAATGTTGAAAATGCTAAAGCAAAACTTGTAATTGAAAAAGTAAGAGCTACTTTACTTAATTCCCAGCCAAATTTATTTACAAGAGGCTGATTAAATAAACTCCAAGTGTATATTGTCCCTAATCCTAATTGAGTAATTATTGTACCTAATACTATTAACCAATTACGTTCTTGTTTACTTTTCATTTTGAAAATCTCCCTTCACTCACTCTTTAATTTTAGTTTTATACTATAATAAATAAGTAAAATCTTTATCCCTTCGTAAACCTTTTCCGATTTATTCCCTTTACTTATTTTAAATTATATAGTAGCACTCCATAAAATTATTAATTATTGAATGAGATGCAAAGAAATCTACATTAAATGCATAAATAAGATAACTAAATACTATTAATACTCTTAACTCTAAGAACTAAGACGTCATAGTACTTAATTATCTTATTGAAAACTTGAATTATATATTCATTAGTTGTTTAAATTCCTTTAAATTACTTCTGCTTACTGGTACTTCATAATCTATATCTTGAAGTCTTAAATTATATGTATTATTAAACCAAGGTATTATTTCTCTTATTTTATTTATGTTAACAATATAAGACCTATGAGACCTAAAAAACTTATCTTTTGGCAAACTATTATAGAATTCAGTTATACTCATACCTACTGAGTATTCTTCATCCTTTGTAAAAACATGAGTTATTCTTTCTTTAGCAACACAATAGTATATATCATCTAAATCTACTACTCTTATCTTTTCATTCTTCCATAAATTCATTTTGTTAGGTATACTGTTTTTATGTGAATTATGTTTTTCCTGGATATAGCTACTTTCTAACTTCTTTAACATAGATATAATTCTAGATTCATGGTATGGCTTTAATATGTAATCGAAAGCCTCTATTTCAAAAGCCTCTACGGCATGCTCTTTATAAGCTGTTATAAACACTATATAAGGCCTTTTAGAAAAATTACTTATATTCTTTGCAAGTAGAACTCCATCAAGCGATGGTATATTTATATCTAAGAATATAGCATCAACTTGATTTTCTTGAATAAATTTAAGTACCTCTATTCCATCTTCAAATTCATCTACTATCTCTATACTACTATAATTTTCAATAAAATATTTAAGTTCTTCTCTTGCTAGAAATTCATCTTCAACTATTATAGCTTTCATAATCTCACCTCTTTACATAGAATTCTATTTTAGTTCCTTTATCAAGCCTTTTTATTATAAGTCCTTCCCCATAAATAAGTTTAAGTCTTAAATGTACATTATAAAGACCAATTTTATTTTCAGGCATAGTATCACTATAAATTCTCTCTATTATACCTTCACTTATACCGATCCCACTATCAGTTATAGATATTTTCACCCTTTCATCACACTTCTTTACACTAATACTTATAGTTCCCGTACCTTTATCTTTTAAAATACCATGGACTATAGCATTCTCAACTAAAGGTTGTATTGAAAGACTTGGAATTTTAATATCTACGTCATCTATATCATAAATTATATTTAATTTATTTCCAAACCTAGCTTTCTCTATCTCTATATAATCTTTAACTTGTTTAAGTTCTTTTTTTATATCTATAAACTCACCATTTAATTCCAAGTTATATCTTAAATAGCTAGCTAAATTTATTATAAGGTCCCTTGCTTTATCAGGGTCTATTCGTATAGATGAAGTTATAGCATTTAGTGCATTAAATAAAAAATGTGGATTTATTTGAGTTTGAAGAGCCTTAATTTCAGATTTATTTGCCATTTCTTTTATTTGCTCAATTTTTGATATTTCCATCAAAGTAGAAATAATTTGTGAAAGTCCCACTGCAAGACTTTGCAATGAATAAGTTATTTTGTGCTCTTTTCTATAGTATATTTTTAAAGCTCCTATAACTTCATTTTTTTCCTCAAGAGGGATTACAATAGCTGACTTTAGCATTGCGCCTTTATCCTCTAGGTTATCATTTTTTATAACTATTCTACCACTCTTTATTGCTTCTTTAGTTACTTCAGTTATTATTTCATGACCTATATTATAGTTTTCTTCTCCAACTCCAACATAAGCTAATATATTTTTTTTATCTGTTATGGATACTGCATCAGCTTCTATATCATCCATTATAATATTGCATATCTTATTTAAAGAATCACTATTTATATTTCTAAAGTATGGTAGCGTTTTGTTTGCAATATCAAGGGCTAATTTTGCTTGTTTTGCAGCTATCTTTTCTTTATCATCTGCTACACTTTGAACTAACAAAACAATAAATCCTACACTAATTTGCCCAAGTATCATTGGTATAGCAATTTTAGATACTATATCAACTCCTAATAAATGAGGTTTACTTAATATAAGTATTAGTATCATTGTTATTGTTTCACTTAGCATTCCTGCAGCTATACCTGCTATCCACCTATACTTCCTCTTAATCTTTTTATTTATATATCCAGATACAATTCCTGAAATTATACTACTAATAAGACATGGTATTGATGTTATTCCATTTATGTCTATTAAATATCTATGTAGCCCAGATACTACTCCTGTTACTATTCCTACAAGTGGTCCAAATATTACGCCTCCAGAAACTATAGTAATTGTTCTAACATTTACTAACGATCCTTCTACATCTACCCCTGTATAATTTGCAAATACAGCAAATATACTAAATACTATGCAAATAATAGCATAATCCTTTCTTTCATAATTCTCCTTTAAAAATATTTCTCTAAAACTTTGTAACCTAGTTATAATAAATAAACATATAACCAGTAATGTAGCTCTATCTACAACTTGAAATAATATATCGTATATATAATACAGTTTAAATTCATCTCCATTCTTTAGATATTAATAAACTATAAAATTAATTTTCTATATCTGTTATAGGTAGCCATAACTTCTTGCTTCCTTGGCATAGCTAAGCTTCCTGACCCTCCATATATTTTATCTATAGGAATTAATCCATTTTTATTTATTTCACTATATATCTCATTAATCATTTCTTCGAAAGGTAATGATTTATTCATCATATTGTTCTCTGCCCATTTCATAATAGCACCTATTGAATTTAATTGTTCTGTATCAACTATTTGCTCAACAGCTCTTAAATCTATATTTTCTTTATTTATACTAATTGAGCTTAATCCCATAGCTTTAATTTTTACACCTTTGTATGTGCTTTCTATAGTTCCTTTTTTAATTTTTCTATCAAATTTTATATTTACCTCTATATCTTTTTCTTTTATCCTCTTATTTATTTCACCTCTCATAAGGTATTTTGCTTCTTTTGTAACATCTTTTGCTTCATAATTATCCATTTGAATTACGTAGTCTGCTACATCAAAAAAGTCCCCAGAGCTTCCCACAACTATTATTGTGGATATATTATTTTGCTCATAAAGAGGTTTAACTATTTCTATAAATGGTGTTATTGGCTCTTTTTCTCTTGAAACTAACTTTTGCATTAATTCATCTCTAATCATAAAATTAGTTGCAGATGTATCTTCATCTATAAGTAAAAGGTTTGTTTTACTTTCTATAGCTTCAACTATATTTGCTGCCTGTGATGTACTTCCACTAGCATTTTCTGTTGTAAACTTTACTGTATCTTTTCCATTAGGCAGGTTATCTATAAATAATGATATATCAGTATTTTTAATACTTCTTCCATCTTCTGCTCTAACTTTCACAGCGGTATTGTCTGTAATAACAAACTCCCTACCATCACCTTCTATATGATTATAAACACCTAGTTCAATAGCGTTTAAAATAGTAGATTTTCCGTGATACCCTCCACCTACTATTAATGTTATTCCTTCCTTTACTCCCATTCCCTTAATTAAACCTTTATTAGGAAGATTAAATTCTAGCTCTAAATTCTTAGGAGATTTAAACTTCTTTCCACTTCTTAAAGGTTTTGAAGATACTCCACTTTCTCTTGGAAGTATAGATCCATTGGCTACAAAGGCAATTAACCCCTTATTTTTAAGTTCACTTCTTATATATTCTTGATCTTCTACTAAATTTATTCTTTCTATAAGTTTTTCTTTATTTATATTTTGATAAATTAAAGTATTTTCTATTATGCTAGGAATAACACTGTATAATATCTTTTCTAACTCTTTAGCTAAAACACTTCTTCCCCTAGCTGGAAATCCTACATAAAACCTAGCCTCTATATTATCATTATTTATTACTATAGATGTTCTTTCTAAGATTTCTTGAGGACATTTACTTATAGTTACCAAACCACTTTTACCTGATCCAAATATTTTTTCTCCATATTTATTTATATTAAAATAAAATAATCTAGTTAGAAAATCTGAAACTGCTATTTTTTTGTACTTTTTATCTAATAAATTTTCTGGGAAATTAGATATATTTTTATCTACAACCACTCTTAACCTTGATGGAGAAGCAAATGGATCTCCTTGAACATAATCTATACATAAAGTATAGTCTTTAAAGTGATATTCACCTTGTAGATTTTTATATAACTTATATCCTTTACCATCTATTTTATTTAATTCATTTTTTAAAATAATAGAATTTTTCATATCTTTACCTCTTATAACTTGTTAAAATACTCATCTATTAGCTTTTCACCCATTTTTCTATACATATTGCTCATATTTATAAAAGAACTTAACAATAAAAAGTTTTTTTCAAATTCATCAGATTTTAACCCTTCTTCTTTTAAAAGCATATTCTGTATATCATTTAATTTATACTCCATCGACTTTTCTACATCAATTAAGTCATTTTGATATTGTTCTAAATAAAGTTTATATAAATCCCTTAATGCATAGTTCTCTTTATTTTCTAAAGATGTAACTATCTTATTTAGTGAGCTTTTTATATCACTTATCGATAAGGCTCCCTTTAAATTGTATATAAGACTCATTAAAATTAAGTGTTCTTTACTATATTTTTTATTTTTAACAGACATTAAAAGCTTACCTTTAGCATAATTATTAACCATTGTTTTAGTTAAAGCTTTATCTTCTTCCGTTCTTTTTGAATCATTAAACTTATTATCAAAAAGTTGAGTTACTTGATCCATATATAAATCTATTTCTGGTATCTCTTCTAAAGTTAATTGATTTTGTAAGTTTAATTCATTAAATTTTTCTTTTAATTCATTTAAATCCATATGTACCTCCATGTAGTTTCGTAAACTACTTATTAATATATATATATTTAAATATACTAGTAATAAAGAGATATTTCAAGGAAATCAAAAAATATATTAATATTTCTAACTATTTCGTCTATTATAACCTTTGACTTTCAAAGTTTATTTTAATAATATAATTATAACAATACATAGTTTTTAAAACTACTTGTAAAGGAGTGTTTATTTTTGGAAAAATATTTAAGAGAACCTATAAATAGCTTAACTCATTGGATTGGTGCAATTCTTTCTCTTTTTGCTTTAATTGCAATGCTAACAAAAGGCTTAGTAAATGACTCATCTAGTATAGCAATAGTTTCTGTAGTAATATTTGGTATTAGTCTAATATTACTATATAGTGTTTCTGCAACTTATCACGGTGTAATAACAAGCGAAAAAATAATATTTAGACTTAGAAAGCTAGATCATTCTATGATTTTTATCTTAATAGCTGGGTCTTATGCACCATTTTGCCTAATAGGCATTAGTGGCTTTAAGGGAACTGTATTCTTTGCAACTATAGCATCCATAGCAATTGCTGGCATATTATTTAGGATGCTTTGGTTTAACTGCCCTAGATGGTTACAAACTTCTCTTTATATAGGCTTAGGCTGGGCTGCTATATTTATGATTAAACCTCTATCAGCAGTTCTTAGTCCTACTAGTTTATTTTTACTAGTATTTGGAGGAATTCTTTATACTATTGGTGGAGTTATATATGGATTAAAGCCAAAGAAATTCCAACTTGGTAAATTTGGTTTTCATGAGATATTTCATATATTCATCATTTTAGGTAGCTTAAGCCACTTTATATGTGTTTTCATATATTTAATATAAAATCAAAAACAGAAGGCTCTAATTAAAACCTTCTGTTTTTTTAATCTATAGAATCTAATTATTTTTCTTTAATTATCATTTTTCTTATCAATAAATATGCAGCTATAATTAATGCTATGAATAAAATAATGAACGTCAATATTGCTGTATATACATTTCTAGGAGTAATTCCAAATATATAAAATAAGAATTCAAGTACTTTTTGTGCTGCATAAGGAAAAATAGATACAAGCGCACCAAAAAGTATAAATAACATTATTGGAGAAATAGATATTACTGTTTTCATAAGCTTATTACATTTATAATAAACCATTGTTATTACAAATCCTAATGCAAATAACATTAAATACAATGCTGCTTGAAATAAGAAAGTATTAAAAAGTGTTACTATATCATTTCCTTGAATCCAGTTAGAAGTTGCCGTTGTAATATCAACATTATTGGAGAAATCAGTAAAAATCATATCATAGTTCGTAGGGCATTTAGAGAATAAACTATATACTCTATTTATTATTATATCTATAACAGACATTAAGGCTGCTATAGGTAACATTGATAAAACTGTTCCTAAAAAACAGCTTTTTCTTGATATATTATTACTCTTCATAAAATAGAAGTTTTCCTTAAACATATTTAATCCTACAATAAATATAAATATCGCTGAAGATAATTCTATTCCTGAGGTTCCAAAATTACCATAATATATTTTACTAAGTATAACTAAAAACATACATACAGCAATAAATATTAAATAATATACAAATAATGACTTTTTTAAACTATTAATATTATATTTAGCAATCTTATAAGCTTTCATTATTTAATACCCTCCTCTCCAGTTAAATGTATAAACAGCTTTTGAAGTTCAACTTTTGAAACTTCTATCCCTAACCTTTCTATATCCCTTTTATCTTCTTTACTTAATATTTCAACTATAGTTGCTTCCTTAAATCCAGAGATAGTATTAATATTTATACATTTTTTATTTTTAATATATTTATCTATACTTTCTGAAGCTCCTGAAACTATATAAGCTTCACTTAAAAGATTTTCAACTTCTTTATCACTTAAAAGCTTTCCTTCTTTTATTATTATTACTTTTTCTAGAATCTCTGCAACTTCTTCAATTATATGAGTTGAAAGAATAATAGTTTTAGGCTCATCTATATAATTAGCAACTAACTCTTTATAAAATAAATCTCTATGATTTGCATCTAAACCTAAAACTGGCTCATCAAATATCAGTATTTCTGCTCCTGATGAAAGCGTAATAATTATTTTGCATATTGATGAATATCCAGTTGAAAGCTCTTTAAACTTCTTATTAGTATCTAACCCAAACTTCTTACAAAGATTTAAAGCATACTCCATATTAAAGCTTTCATAGAATTCAGATGTCCATTTAAATAGTTCTTTTACTTTTAATCCTTGAGGATATAAATCCTGTTCTGTCATAAAGTATATCTTTCCTATAGGTTCATCTGATTCAATAACACTTTCATTATCTATAGTTATAATTCCTTCACTTGGAAATATTCTATTTGTTATAAGATTTAATAGTGTTGTCTTTCCTGCCCCATTTCTGCCTAATAAACCATAAATCTTATTTTCTTCAATTGTTAAAGAAACATTGTTTAACACCTTACTATTGCCGTACGTCTTTGTTAAGTTAGATATCTTTATTAAGCCCATATACTATTCCCCCTTTTCTATCATATCTATAATATCTTCTGTTGATATATTTAACTTTTTAGCTTCTTCTATTAATGCAACTATATAATTTTTATAGAAACTATCTTTTCTCTTTTGTATTAGTATTTCTTTGCTACCACTTAAAACAAACATCCCAACACCTCTTCTTTTATATATAATTCCTTCATCTACTAATAAATTAAATCCTTTAGCCACTGTAGCTGGATTTATTTTGAATTTTACTGATATCTCTGTAGTAGATGGTATTACTTCATCCTCCCTAAATATTCCCTTTAAAATACTATCCTCTATAGATTGAGCTATTTGAATATATATAGGAATTTCACTTGTAAAATCTAACTTCATATTAAGCCTCCTTGTAGAGTTTTATACTATATTATATTCGACTTTAGTCATTTGGTTCATTACTGTTGTAATTAACTATATGACTATTGAAATATTTTGTCAATATGTTTGATAAGTTTTTTGTAAATTTATACATATAAATATTTATCCTATATTTTGTTTAATAAATGATATAAAAATAGAGACCTGAGTTATCTCAAATCTCTATACATTATTATATTAAAAATTTTAATTATTATATTCCACCATATATTATTCCAAGTACTATAACTAAAACAGTTATAGTCGTAAAACCATACTTAGAAAACATTATAAATTTATCTCCAACCTTCTTACTTGCTCCCATATTAATTTCACTTAAAATATCTTCTTTATCTCTCATAAAGTAAAATACGATAAGTACTATCAATGCACCAATTGGAGATATAATTATTGTCATTAAATCTGAAAATCCATTAAATAAGTCCATATTTAAATTTAACGGTATTGAAAGTATAAATAGTATTCCAACAATCAAAGTAGTTGCTTTCTTCCTATTTAACCTTGTTTGAGACATCAATGCTTCTACCGGACCCTCTAGCATATTTATAGATGAACTTACAGCTGCAAATATCACACTTAAAAAGAATAATATAGATAGTATTTGACCTGCTGGCATTGATTTAAATATTGTTGGTAATGTTATAAATAATAAAGGCGGACCTGACATTGGATCAAGTCCGAATGCAAATACTGCTGGCATTATAACAAATGAAGCTAATAGTGCTGATATTATATCTAATATTGCTGTACTTATTGCTGCCGTTGGTATATCCATATCCTTTCCTATATAACTACCATATACAACCATTCCACACCCATTTAATGATACTGTAAAAAATGCTTGTCCTAAAGCCATTACCCACGTATCTACTTTAAATAAGTATTCCCACTTAGGTGTTAATAAGTATTTAACGCCTTCCATTGCTCCTGGTAATGTTAATGATCTAACTGCTAATAATATAAAAATTATAAATAATAAAGGCATTATTATTTTATTTATTTTTTCTATACCCTTTGTTACACCTATAATAACTATAATAAGAGCTATAAATATAGCAATCGCATTCCAAAGTATAGTTTCTGTACTCCCTGAAAAATTATTAAAATAACTGTTTATTTCTATTGTATTTATTTCTCCTGTTACACTTAAGGTAAAATATTTAATAATCCAGCCTACCACTACATTATAAAACATAAAAACTCCTGCTAATCCTACTGCTGGTATTACTCCTAATAATATTCCACCCTTCTTACCTTTTTTTTCAAAGGCCCTCTTTATCCCTGTTAATGATCCTCCTTGTGATGCTCTTCCAAATGCAAACTCTGTAATAAGCCCTGTAGAACCAAGTAATAAAACAAATATAAAGTATGGTATTAAAAATACTGCTCCTCCATTTTGCCCCAGTCTATAAGGAAACATCCAAATATTTCCTAGACCTACAGCTGCTCCTATACAGGATATTATAAATCCTGCTCTGCTTGTAAAATGTTCTCTTTTCTTCATAACCTACATTCCTCCTTGTTTTATAAAAAAAACCACATAGACTACGCTATGTGGTAAATAAGCAACTTTAAAAATTAAAGCCACATAGCATTTATCTATGTGGCTAAATTAACTCTGTGAATTTGAGCACAACTAACAATAATAACCATCATAGATACAAACCCCGAATCTTCTTAACGGTCTGTATCTATAATTGTTTTTATAAATACAAGACCTATCTATAATAGTTATAATAATATTCTATATTAACTTTTATTTTTTTTAAGTTAATATTACTGCCCATTTCTATTCTCCTAAAACTTCCATTTTAATACATAATATCACCCCCCTATATAAGTGTCAATCTTTAATTTTTTCAAAATTTTAATAATTTACTTCTTTTCCATTAAGTTTTCTAAATATTATTTTACCTTTAAATGAAAATATGTTAAGTTTATGATATAATAACGAAATGAATAAGATTAGAAATGAGGTCGGTTTTTAGTGATAACTGTATCAAACGTAAGTTTAAGATTTGGTGCTCGTAAGCTTTTTGAAGATGTAAATATAAAATTTACTCCTGGTAACTGCTATGGTGTTATCGGTGCTAACGGTGCTGGTAAAAGTACATTCTTAAAAATATTATCTGGAGAGATTGAGCCAAACACAGGAGATGTTTCTATTGCTCCAAATACAAGAATGTCTGTTTTAAAACAAGATCATTATGAATATGATGAATTTGAAGTTTTACAAACAGTTATAATGGGAAACAAAAGATTATATGAAATAATGGAAGAAAAGGATTCCTTATATGCAAAGCCAGACTTTTCTGATGAAGATGGTATAAGAGCTTCAGAATTAGAAGGTGAATTTGCTGATATGAATGGTTGGGAAGCTGAATCAGATGCTTCTTCATTACTTCAAGGATTAGGAATCGGAACTGATATGCACTACAAGAAGATGTCAGAACTTGTTGGGGGCGAAAAGGTTAAGGTTCTTTTAGCTCAAGCCTTATTTGGTAACCCTGGAATACTAATTCTAGATGAGCCTACTAACCACTTAGATATACAATCAATTAACTGGTTAGAAGATTTCCTTTTAAGATTTGAAGGAACTGTAATAGTTGTATCCCATGATAGACACTTCTTGAATACAGTATGTACTGTAATGGCTGATGTTGACTTTAGCAAAATCAAGTTATATGTTGGTAACTATGATTTCTGGTATGAATCAAGCCAATTAGCACTACAAATGTCTAAGGATCAAAACAAGAAAAAAGAAGAAAAAATTAAGGAATTACAAGATTTCATTGCTAGATTTAGTGCTAACGCTTCAAAATCTAAGCAAGCAACATCTCGTAAAAAACTTTTAGATAAAATTACTTTAGATGATATTCAACCTTCAAGCAGAAGATATCCTTTCATTGGTTTTAAGCCTGAAAGAGAAGTTGGTAACGAAATTTTAACTGTTGAAGGATTAACTAAAACAATTGATGGAGTTAAAGTTTTAGATAATGTTAGCTTTAGAGTTAATAAAGATGATAAGATAGCTTTCATTGGAGATAATGATATTGCTATAACAACTTTGTTTAAAATAATAAATGGCGAAATGGAAGCAGATAGTGGAGAATTCAAATGGGGAATAACTATAACAAAATCTTACTTCCCTAAAGATAATAATGAATTCTTTGATAACTGTGATCTAAGCCTTGTAGATTGGCTAAGACAATATTCAGGTAACACTGTTGAAGAACAATCAGAATCTTACTTAAGAGGATTCTTAGGCAGAATGTTATTCTCTGGAGAAGAAGCTTTAAAGAATGCTAGCGTTTTATCAGGAGGAGAAAAGGTTAGATGTATGTTATCTAGAATGATGCTTACAAATGCTAATGTATTAGTACTAGATCAACCTACAAACCATTTAGACCTTGAATCTATAACAGCTGTTAATAATGGACTTAATGATTATAAGAGCGTTATACTATTCGCTTCTCATGACCACCAATTTATACAAACTATTGCTAATAGAATAGTAGATATTAAAAAAGATGGTTCAATAGTAGATAGAACTATGACATATGATGAATACTTAGAGTTCGCTGGAAAAACTAAGTAATATCTTTATAAAAAGCTGTACTAAAGGGTATTTTACTCCTTAGTACAGCTTCTATTTTTAATAATCCTTTCTCTAACCTTAGCTCAATAAATGAGTCAACTATAATGAAATGCCATCTCATATTTTTAAATGAAATAGTCTTTTTTTTACATTACTTAGATAAGTATTTTCTTGTTTTTAGTATAAAATCTAATACTTATAATTAATGTTATTAATTCAGCTAGAGGGATAGTTATCCAGACCCCTTTCATTCCCCACATTCTAGGTAATATAAGTATTAAAGGTATTATAGCAATACATCCTCTCATAATAGATATAATAAATGACTCTCGCGGTTTATTGATTGATGAAAATAATGATGTTGTTACAATGTTTACTCCCATTATGAAGAAAGCAATGAAATAAATTTTAATTCCTTGATCTGCTATACTTAATAACATTTGATTTTGTTCTTTATTAAATACAGCAATTATTTGATTAGAGAATATAATCCCCATTAAATAACAAATAGTTCCAAGTATTATTGCTGTTATTAATGCATAATGATATAGTTTTTTAACATTACCACCTTTACCTTGTCCATAATTTTTACTTATTATAGGCTGTATGCCCTGTGCTATACCAGTAAAAATAGCAACTACTATTAGTGCTAAATTTGCAATTATTCCATAGGCTGCTACTCCAATATTTTCAGCAATATTTAAAATTGTAAAGTTAAAAACAAGCATTATTATTCCAGAAGAAAATTCTGTAATAAAAGATGGAACTCCTAATGAAATTATGTTTTTTATATACCTTCTATTAATTTTACATTTTATAAACTTGAAATTATTTTTTTTCTTAATTAAGTGTATTGATAAAACTATTAAGCTAAATATTGGAGCAAGTCCCGTTGCAAAGGCTGCACCAAACATACCAAGCTTCAATGGAAATATAAAAACATAATCTAGAATTATATTACTAAAACTTCCTAAAAGCATTGCTATCATAGGTAAATTAGGATCATTATCATTTCTTATAAAGCAAATCATTATATTATTTATTATAAAAGCACAGGAAAACATTAAAATAGTTTTTAAATACATTCCGGCTAAAGGATTTACATTTTCATCAGCACCAAGTAATGCTGCAATATCATAAGAGAAAAATATCCCTATAATGGTTAATATAACACCAATTAAAAATCCCATAATAATAGCATGGGTAAATACTTCATTTGCACCTTTATTATTGTTTCTTCCTCTTAATATAGAGTATTTTGTTCCAGCCCCCATACCTATCATTAGTCCTACCCCACTAACTAAGCTATAAACAGGTAAAACTAAATTTAAAGCTGTAAGTCCAACACTCCCAACTCCATTAGCAACAAAAAATGTATCAGCTAATATATAACATGATAGTCCTATCATACTAATAACATTGAATGATACATATTTAATAAAACTTTTAAAGATATTATTACTTAATTCTACTCTCATAATTGATTCCTCCTATAAATAAAAAAGCATTAGGTGGTTCATACCCAAAGGCCTAATGGTATGAATCCCTAATGCTTGTTATACGAATATTATGTCCGGCGACATAATCACTCAAAAACTATTTAATTGAAATAATTTTATTACAATATACTAATATTGTCAATGTAGAAGTTCCTGTACCATAGGGGTATTTTACTATTTAAGCATTTTTTCTATACACTAAATTACTAATAAATTAAAATAGAGGATGCCTATACGACCTCCTCTATTTATAATTAAAATTTATTTTTTATATTTTATATGAAGTAACTCGTGAGCTTTCCCTGTACCAGGCTCTCCCATAAATGTTTCATACATTTTATTTAAAGAACCATTTTCATGTGATTTTCTCTTCTTTAAGTTTTTATCTTGATTATATAATACAGATGCTCTTATACTTCTAATATCCATATCTAATCTATCTGAAGCATTTACATGAGGTTGTCCACCACCATTTACACATCCACCTGGACATGCCATTACTTCTATAAAATGATACTTCTTATCATTAATTTTACCGCTCTTCATAAATTCAAATACATTTGAAGATCCATTTATAACAGCAACATTACATTCTTGTCCACCTATTTCAACTGTAGCTTCCTTTATTCCTGCTAATCCTCTTACTTGTTCATATTCTATATTTCCTAAATCCTTACCTTCAACAAAATCCTTAGCACTTCTTAAAGCTGCTTCCATAACACCACCTGTTGCTCCAAATATAGCACCTGCTCCGGTGTATTCTCCCATCGCTGGATCTACTTCGCTATCTTCTAATTTGGCAAAATCTATCTTAGCATCTTTAATCATTTTTGCTAATTCTCTTGTTGTTATTACAGCATCTATATTTCTTAAATCTTCATTCTCCATTTCAGGTCTATCTGCCTCATACTTCTTAGCTGTACATGGCATTATAGTTACTGTAAATACTCTCTTTGGATCTATATCAGCAACTTGTGGATAATAAGTTTTACTTGCTGCACCAAATATTTGTTGTGGTGATTTAGCACTTGATAGATTGTCTATAAACTCTGGATAATAATTTTCAACTTGTCTAACCCATGCAGGACAACAAGATGTAAACATTGGGAATGGACCACCTTTTTTAATTCTTTGAACTAATTCTGTAGCTTCCTCCATTATTGTCATGTCAGCTCCAAAGTTTATATCAAATATTTTATCAAAGCCAAGTTGTCTAAGAGCAGTATATATTTTTCCTGTAACATCTACCCCATATCCCATTTTGAATAATTCACCCATAGATGTTCTAACTGATGGTGCCATTGCAACTATAACATGCTTTTCTTCATCTGCTAAAGCTTCTTTTACTCTATCCATATGAGATTTTTCTGATAAAGCATCTACAGGACATGCAACAACACATTGTCCACATAATAAACAGTTAGTATCATCAAAACATTTTAAGTTTTCTGGTCCAACTATTTTTTCTCCGTCTACTTCTATGAATTTTATTGATTCTGTTCCAGTCTTAGTTTTACATGCTGCAACACATCTGCCACATGTAACACATTTTGTTCTATCTAAAACTATTGATTTACTTCTATCATCCACATATTCTGATTTATCTGCAACAATAAAAGGCTTAGAAGCTCTTGCTTTAGTTTTTATTACTAACTTTAAGAATTCACAGTTTTCTCTTCTTTTACAAGGTCCACACTTAAATTCATGCTTATCTAATAATGAAGAAACAGTTTTTTTAACTTCTTCTTGAACTCTTTCTGTATTTGTATTAATAACCATTTCATCTTCTGGAATAACGCAACATGCTTTAACTAGCTCTTCTTGTCCCTCTACTTCAACTAAACATACTCCACACTGTCCAACATTACTACAATCCTCTAAAAAACATAAAGCTGGAATATCTATCCCGTTATCTTTAGCTATTTTTATTATACTTTTATCCTCATTAACTACGATTTTATTTCCATTTATAGTTATGTTTTTCATTTAACTTCCCCCTGTATTGCTTTATATAAACATCTTTTGTAATTGATATTTTATTAACAAACTCTATTTTACACTATTTCTCCAATAATTACTATCTTTTAATTATTATTATTTTAATATATTCTCCATATATGATTGTACGACAAATTTATATAACGGACAATGCTAAATTGTAGTCAAATATGCATACTTTTTACTATTATATTAATTAATGTGAGTCTTCCTTCATCTCCCAATGAATAACAAAGGCTAATATTGCTCTTAAAACTATTATTGCAGCTAATATGTACATTTCATCTAAAGACCTCACAATTACTGTTTTTAATATCTCTGCTCCTAACTTAAATTCCAGTGCAAGAGTTAGTGACTGTGCAAACTCTACTTTTATTGGAAAATTATTTTTAGTTACAATATTTAATACAAATTTATAGAAAGCTTTAATTGCTCCTACAATTATTATTAATATTCCCATAGACTCTAACAGATGTATAGCTATGGGAGTTATAGTCTCCACAAAATGATTTAACAAAACTATCCCTCCAAAAATTTATTCCCAACCTTAATTATCTTGTATAATAAAATATATGTAAAGGAACTTTATATATTTTTTAGAATTTTTATTGCGTTTTTATGTTAATATAATAATATAAAATTTTTTTATTCGAGGTAACTTATGATACAAATATATAATAGAAAAACTAATAATTATGAGACAGAAAAAGTAGCAGGAGAAAACTATATAAAATGGTCTTATGAATCACCTGTAGGGAAAAGCTTCACAGAGCTTTTATTAAAGAAAAAGTTGTTTTCTAAGCTTTATGGGTCTTATTGCAATACTTCACTTAGCAAAAAGAAAATAGATAAATTTATAAAAGATTTCGATATAGACATGAACATAAGCTCAATGAACGTTTCTGAGTTTAATAACTTTAATGAATTCTTTATTAGGACATTAAGTAAAGATTCAAGACCTGTTCCAACTGACGATAGTTTGCTAACTTCACCTGGAGATGGTAGGTTATTTGCTTTTGAAAATATCTCTACTGACAAACTAATACAAGTTAAAGGTATTCACTACAGTTTATCTGAATTAATAGGTGATGCTTCTATAGCTAAAGATTATGAAGGTGGCGTTTGCTTAGTGTTAAGGCTTTGCCCTACAGATTATCATAGATTTCACTTTGTTGATAATGGAGTTCCATTGGAAAGTAGTTTCATAGCTGGTAATTACTATTCTGTTAATCCTGTTGCCTTAGAGAGAATCCCTAAGTTATATTGTCAAAATAAAAGAGAATGGAGTATCTTTAAATCTGATAATTTTGGAGATATAATTCATATTGAAGTTGGGGCTACCTGTGTCGGTACAATAGTTCAAACTTATACTCCTAATAAAAGAGTTATAAAGGGAGAGGAAAAAGGCTACTTTAAGTTTGGTGGCTCAACAACTATACTTTTATTTAAAAAGAATAGTATTAAAATTGATGATGATATACTATGTCAAACAGAACTTGGATTTGAATGTAAGGTTTTAATGGGTGAAGTAATAGGTAAAAAATTTAATTCTTAGAGGTATTTTATGGGGGATTTAATATATAGATTATTATTATTTTTAAATAGCAGTAAAGAAAATGATATTAACTATAATATAGCAATAACTATGCTTAGAAATATCAGAGTAATTCCAGATATGTCTATAAATAAATTAGCTGATTTATGTTATACATCTCCAGCTGCTATAACAAGATTTTGTCATAAGCTAGGTTATTCTAACTTAATTGAGTTTAAAGAAAGTATAAAAATAAATATAGGTTATTATAATGTTGGTCTTATGAAGCCAAAAGCTATACATTATAATCTTTCTAGAGAAGATATTCTAAATAATATGTCTTTAGAAATAATGAATGAAATTACAACTTTTAAATCCTTTGTTGATTTAAAAGTTGTAGATAGGGTTGTAGAGCTTATATTTAATAGTACTAATGTATGTATATTTGGAACTCAATTTTCTCAGCTTATGGCTCAAGAGTTACAGCGTAAGCTAGTTAATTTATCTAAATTAATTTACCATGCTAACGATGTTCAAGAACAAGAAAGGTTAGCCGATGAATTAGATGAAAATTCTTTAGCTATTCTAATTTCTCCAACTGGAAGATTTACTCTATATCATGAAAGGCTTTGGAAAAAAATTGAGAATAGTTCATCTACAGTAGTTGTAATTACAGAAAAAGAAAAGCCTGAATATATAAAGAGAAGTGATTATATAATTTACCTTCCACCAAGAAATGACTCCAATGAATATGTTCAGAATCATAGATATGACTTAAGTTATCTTATTGAATATATTTATGTTAGATACGGAAGTTTATATAGTTCTAATTCTTAAATTTTCTAGAATATAAATTATAAAAATAAAGTAATATGTTTATATAAAACAAATATATTACTTTATTTTTATAATACTATTTGAAGCAATAGGAGACATTAGATAAATTTGCGTAATTTTTTAAACACGTACTAACACATAATCTCCATCATTAGTATTAATCTCGACTAATGTTAAACCCTTATACTTCTTTAGTTCTTTCATCCCTAGCATAATAGATTCCATATCTATATAGTCTATATATTTAATAAAATTTTGTAAATCTTTATCTGAATTGTTATGCTTGTGATATTTTGTACTAATATAACTCGTAAGCTTTATACCACTAGTTAATATAAACATAGGTATATATAATGTAAAATTAGTTTCCTTTGATTTTACTACTATTTTCATTTTTCTACCTATTCAACAACAACTCTAACAACGTCGCCCTTACTTGAATCTACAGTTACTATCTCTCCAAGCATTTCATTATCTAAAGCTGCAATTATTGATTCACTTAACACTTCAAAGTCAATGCCTTCCATCTCTGCACTTTTAATTGGTAATTTTCCTGTTGCCTTAAGTATTGATGTTATAACAACTATCGGCAAATTAACCTTTACATTATCTCCTTGTGCTGAATCTACAAAGACCTTGAGCATTCTCTTGTCATAGTTCTTATCTACTACTTGTATTTCCTTTTCTTCCTTCTTATACATTGCCTCAATTAATTCTGCGCTTTTTTCCACATTAAGCTTTCCCTCTGATAGCATTGTTAATACTTTTACTAAATCCTCTCTCATTCCTTTTCCCTCCAAATACTTATTATTCTTTCATTCTCTCTATGGCTTCTTGCGGAGAAATCTCTCCTTTTTCTAATGCATTGATAACATCACTTGTTGATGTTTTTAAAGGTTTTGAACTATTTTTATAACCTAAGGAATTAATTACCTCATCTAGCTTTGCTCTAACTGTTGGATATGAAATTCCAAGTTCTCTCTCTACATCTTTAATATTTCCTCTACACATAATAAAAACTTCTATAAATTTTAATTGCTCTTTAGATAAATAATCAAACTTAGAAAACTCAAATTCATTTTCAATAACAGTCTTACATGAAGAACAGTTTAATCTAGTAGCCTTCATTTTTTTATTACATACTGGACAAGAAGTTATTACTTTATACATTCCATTATCCCTCCTGTTAATTATATATTATGCCTCCCCCTTATATTTGTCAACGAAAATATTGAATTTAATTATTTCACAATTAATATTTTTAATTTTATACTTTAAATTAATTGATTTTATTTATTTCTTAATTAATTTTATTTGAATTTCTCTTAATTATGCTATACTTTACATAAATAATAATTATACCACTTTATAAAATAAAAATTAATTACACATAAAAGGAGATTAACTATAAAAGTTAATCTCCTAAATTAGTAATCACTATATTAAAATTCTGCTCTTTCAACCTTTTCAATCTTTTCTATAACATCTTTAAATTGCGGTAGATAATCTTTATGAGCAACTAACATTTCATTTAATAATTTTCTTCCTCTTATATCATCTGATATTAATGGATTTGTTACCATTGCTAATAATGCTGTATTATAATCTCCTGTATAAGCCGCTTCAGCTGCTAATCTTTCAAATGACTTTATTTGTGCAACTAAGCCTTGAGCAAATACTGGCAATTCTGTAACTGTTTCAACTGGTACAGGACCATTTTTTCCTACATAACAACTTACTTCTATAGCTGAATCATCTTCAAATTGCTTTAAAGTTCCATTATTTTTAGTATTTACTGCAATAATTGTATTTTTATCATTGTATATTCCATTTATAACATTACATGCTACATCTGAATAGTGAGCTCCACCACGCTTAGCCAACTCTTCTGGCTTTTCTTGTAAATTAACATCCTTATACATTTCAAATAATTTCTTTTCAACTTCCATTACTACTTCTGCTCTAGTTTTTCCTGTTTTGAATTCTTCTAACTCGCTATTAAGCATATCTCTAGTTTTGTAATAATATCTATGATATGGACATAGTATAACTCCTAAAGCTTTTATAGTTGCTACATCCCAATTAAATCCTTTGATATTTGCCATAGTTTGTGACTTAGCATTACCTGATGTTAACTCTTTTATTATATCTGCTGTAACATCTTTTCCTTCTAAATAAACTCTTTCTGCATAAACCATATGGTTTAATCCTGCAAAATCAACAGTTACCTTATCCTTATCTACTCCTAATATATCAGCAAATGAATATTGTAAGCCTACAGGAACATTACAAACGCCAATTACCTTTTTATGAACTCCATATCTTAATAATGCTTCAGTAACTATACCTGCTGGATTTGTAAAGTTTATAAGCCATGCATTTGGACATAACTCACTTATATCCTTAGCTATATCTAATATAACTGGAACTGTTCTTAAAGCTTTAAATAATCCACCAGCTCCATTAGTTTCTTGTCCTAAAAATCCATGACTTAGTGGAATTCTTTCATCTTTTACTCTTGCAGGCAATAATCCTACTCTTAATTGAGTAGTTACAAAGTCTGCATCTTTTAATGCTTCTCTTCTATCTAACGTTAAGTGTATATTCATTGGAACGCCAGCTTTTTCAACCATTCTCTTAGCTAGTGCTCCTACTATTTCTAGTTTTTCTTTACCTTCTTCAATATCAACTAACCAGTAATCGCTTACAGGCATCTCATCATATCTTTTAATTAATCCTTCTACTAATTCAGGTGTATAGCTTGATCCTCCACCTATAGTAACTATTTTTATTCCTTTTTTAGCCATATGCCAACCCCCCATAATGTTTAAATTATTTTCTATATCTTAATTATACATATATAAACCTTTAAACAATTTCAAAATTTGAAAATCCTTATTACATTAAATTAATTCCTTCTAATAATTTTCTGTATCTTATCTTTAAACTTTTCTTCATCTCCATCAAATATAACAATATCTATGTCCATTTCCTTTGCTCTTTCAATTACTGCAGATTTTATTGGATTTTTTGTTGCAACTAATATCTTATATGCCTTGTCTCCACCAATTTGTTTACTATATACATCTAATTCATTTAATGCGTCTTCATTGTATTTATCGCTATCTTTACAAGATATACATATGGGAATTGAATCTTTTACTGCAACTACATCGACTTCATTTCTTACTATTTTGCTCTTATCATTCCAGAAGAACATAACTCCACTTTTCACTTCATCCATTTCTTTTATTTCGCGTATTATAATATCTGTTGCTATTTCAAGCCATGTACCACTTTTAAAAATAAAAGACTTTAAATATTCATTTTTAAAATTTACTTCTATTTGGTTTTTATCGATTTCTAAATAGTCTATTCCATTAAGCTTTTTTAACTCACTAAGTATTTTGTTTAATAATTGTATTTCTTCTCTATTTAAATTTTCTTTTTTAATTATAACCTTTTCAGAATCTTGATAATCATGCACAAATATATTCATATCATATAGCTTTTGCTTATATTTATGCCATAGATTTAAGTTCTTATATATTTTCTTTGTTAAATATATAAGCTCCTCTTTATCACAAAGTCTAGTAGAGTCAGATATAAGTTTTCCTCCTGCAGACTTTATAAGGCTATCTAAGTTCATATCATCAAACTCTTCTTTTAATAACTCTATTTCATTACCTATCTTATACAAAATCTTTTTTCTTATATCTACATATATTGATTCTAATGAATTTTTATTACATATATCCAAAAGTATTAATGAATTTATTCTACTTCCTCCTGTTAAATTAATTAAGATATCTTTATTTTTATTTATGTTTATAACTTTTTCTAACTCCTCTATATTTCCTTCGCTAATACATCTTCTTTCAAATATTACTAGTGGTTCATACTTTAAATAGTAGTCCTGTAATGAATTCATTAAATCTTCATCTTTTTTATCATATATAAATAAAACTTCTTTAGGCTTAAATTTTTTAGCTACTAAAATACTTGATTGATTATGTTCATCTAGTTGATTTACTAATATATCTACGCTCATAATTAAATTCCTTCTTTTTTAATTTATATGATTCTAATTTACCCAAAGGAATCAAATTTTATTTTAAAAATAATTAATAGTACATTATTACTATATAATATTTATCTAAAAGTAAAAAAACCTGCAACTTAAGTTACAGGTTATGGTACGGCGGAGAGGATTCGAACCCCCGACCAACTGGTTCGTAGCCAGCTACTCTATCCAACTGAGCTACCACCGCATATAAAATTTTAACAATAATTATATTATCATAATTACTGAAATAAATCAAGCAACTAATTAGCTTATAGCAAACTAATTATTATATATATCAGAGAATTCTACTTCTAACATTTGAATTTTATTACTATCGCCTCTTATGCAGAAATCTTCACTTTCTTCTACAATAGTTATTGGTAATGTTACTATAAATTCACATCCATTTCCTTCTTCACTATTTAACTCTATATTTCCATCAAGTGACTTTACTAAGTAATTTACTAAATCCAACCCTATGCCACTTCCTGAATTTTCTCTTTCTTTCTTGCTTGATATTTGATAAAATCTATTAAATATTTTTTCTTGATATTCTTTTGATATTCCTGGACCTTCATCCTTTATAGAAATTTTTATAGCTTCTTTTAGTACTAATATATTTATATATATATTAGTACTACTATAAGAAAATTTAATAGAATTAGATAGTAAGTTCATAATAATTCTATCTATAACCTCTGGATCAACTGCCATGATACATTCTTCTTCATTTGTATCAAATATTAATTGAATTTCTTTTTGCTTCGCATATTTATCTATACAACTTATAGTGCTTTCTATCATAGATATTATATCTATGTTTTTCTTATTTAGAACATAGTAATTATTTTCTAGTTTTGTTGTATCTATTAAATTATTTATTAACTTTAACATTTTTAAGCTATTTCTCTTCACAATTTTCATATATTCTAATGCTTTTTTATCTTTTATATTTACGCTACCATAATCAATACATTGCATAATACTTAATATAACATTTAAATGACCTCTTAGGTCATGAGAAATATTAAGCAAAAAATTTTCTTGATTAATCCCCTTTCCTATTAACTCTGTTATGACATTAATTAATTCTTCATTTTTAAAATTAAAATTTTCATTTAATATAATCTCACTTATATCTCTTTTATTATCTAATAATTCTATAACTTCACTAATAATCATGATAATAATTCCTTTCATAACAGATTTAGATTTATTTACATAAATACCATATAAACAGTTTAACATATACACATTTTTCCAACAATGCTTTTTGTTGTTTTTTTCCAATTTCCCTTTTGTTTATTTAATTATTAATTATCTAGTGGTATTTTTAATACATTATTATTACACTTTTTTGTATAATAATTCTTTCTATTATGTTAATCTTCATTTTCATTAGTAAAAAGATACATGAAATCAATCTAATATTATTTTTTAGGATTTTAAATTTATAATTAAATATTTGCTTCTAGCTTAATTTTACTTATAGCTATCATTAGATAAAATCCCGATACTAATATGCTAAGTGGTCCTATTGGATAAATTAATTTAATTAATGTAGGTAAAGTCATTGCATATAAAGATAATTTAAATATATCTCCATAATCTAAATTTATACCTTGAGTTTTGTTAATAATTGCTCCTCCTAAGGAAATTATAAATGCATAAAATAAGAGTGTTAAATAAACTAAAAAAATATTCACTATAAATACTATATATTTAAGTGGTTTCATAGCATCTATAGCTTTAATAATTAGTTCATTATCAAAATTTTGTGGTAATGGAAGTTCTTTATACTTATAGGTTACTTTTTGATCATTATTTCTTACAGATATTCCATCTTTAAATATTACTGTGGAAATATCCTTGTGTATTACTATTTTTCTTACACTTTCTTCATCTTCTAAAGACTTATTAGTATCTATAAGTAATATTAACTTTCCTTTTTCCTTTATTATAGGAGACTCATTAAAATTTAGTACACCATCCTCCATTTCAAAACTAAATTTATCATCTGTTAATGCATTTCTACTAGCTTTTTGCACTAAATTTATTGCTGCAAACTGAGCAATTCCAGTTACTACCCCAACTAAAATGCTTAATAAAATAGAATAAATTAAGGCTTTAGAAAAGCTTAATCTTAATAGCTCCTTATATTTTCCTATATTTAATACACTAATTTTAACTTTATTTACAAAACTTATGTTTTCTTCCATAAATACCTCCAAATATCTGGATTAAACGCTTACTAAATATTTTACCATATATATTTAATTTTATAAACAATAGTTGTTTTTTATAGCAATATTCATATATAATAGCTATTTTTATAAAAATATTTTTTTCAGATTAAAATTCCCTCTTTTGGTTAATGATTATAGTATGAATTATAAGGAGGGGTACTAATGTTTAATAATAAGCCCAAACCTAAAAATAAATTTTCTATTTTTAAGCTTCTTTCTATTTTAACTTTATTTATTTTATTATGGTTTGGAGTAAATATTTATTTAAACTATCAATACAAGCAAGTAACTTCTAGTTTCTATAAATCATTTAATAATTGTGAGTTTTCAGATGCAAAAGATACTTTGAACAAAAAAATTATATCTTTTAAAAAAAATCAAATTAATTCAGACTTAAAAACATACTTTACAGAAATTGTTAATAAGTTATGTGTTTCTTTAAAGAATAATGAAATTAGTAATAAACAAGCACTAGCTGTTTTATCTGAAATTAAAAGCTATAATGTATTAAATTCTTCATTAGATAAATTAATTTTGGCATTAGAAAATTCTCCTATTGAAAACAGTGCTTCAAATAGTATATCTTCAAAATCTAATAATTCAAGCACTAATTCATCAAAAAAAGATAATTATCTAAATTTAGGAATTTCAGCTTTTAATTCAAAAGATTATTCTAAGGCGATAAAATACTTTAATCTAGTTCCAAAATCATTAGCTGAAGATTATTCAATGGCACAAGAATATATAAAGGATTGTACAGTAAATTATAAGGGCTATCTTCTTGAAACTTCTGATAAACTAGTTGCAAATAAATATTATACTAAAGCAATTAATCTTTTGTCTGAGTATGATTCAAACTTATTAAGTAAAAATGATATAACAGAAATAAATAATAAAATTAGTTCTATAAAATTATTTAGAGAAGAATATCAAGGAGATGACTCGGAGTATACATCTAATGCAATTCTTCAAGCAATAACGACTCAGAATGTTAATACCTTATCTATTAGTAGTAAAACATCTTATTTTGTTTATTTAAATTTAGCTGAGCAAATGACGTATGTATATAAAGGTTCAACAAATAATTGGGAGTTGATTAAAAATTTCCCTTGCTCCACAGGAATATCTGGAAAAGAAACTCCTAAGGGCATATTTGCCGTTACTAATAGAGGAGATTGGTTCTTCGCAGAGGAATTCGGTCAAGGTGGAAAGTATTGGGTTCAATTTATGGGAGATTACTTATTTCACTCTATTCCCTTTGATAAAACTCAAACTGTTGTATTAGACGATACTCTTGGTACTCCAGCCTCTCATGGTTGCATAAGGTTAAAGGTAGAAGACGCCAAATGGTTATATGACAATATTGCAAATGATACTAAGATAATAATAAATTAACATATAATTAAAATAACCTTAATCACTATTTATGTAATGATTAAGGTTATTTTACCATTTCTTATAAATATTTAATTATGCTATTATATTTATATAATATTTTGAAAGTAGGACAAATAATGCATATATTTATTCCAAATGAAGTTGATTTTATTATAGATACATTTTATAGAAATAACTTTAAAGCATTTATGGTAGGTGGGTGCGTTAGAGATAGCTTACTAGGAATTTCCCCTAAAGATTATGACATAACTACTTCTGCAAAACCTGACACCACCTTATCTCTATTTGAAAAAACTATTCCAACAGGTTTAAAACATGGAACAGTAACAGTTATTATAAGTAATAATCAATATGAGGTAACTACATTTAGAACAGAAGGAACCTATCTAGACAATAGAAGACCATCATCAGTCGAATTTGTTTCTGATATAAAAGAGGATTTATCTAGAAGAGATTTCACTATAAACGCTTTAGCTTACAATAAGTCTATTGGACTTATCGATTATTTTGGTGGAATTGATGATATTAATAATAAAATAATTCGTTGCGTAGGTAATCCTGATGAACGTTTTAAAGAGGATTCCCTCAGAATGCTTCGTGCAATTAGATTTAGTTGTCAATTAGACTTTAATATAGATGAGATTACTTATAAGGCTATAATAAATAATAATAAGTTAGTAAGTAATATAAG
This sequence comes from Clostridium sp. CTA-7, assembly GCF_054768095.1. NCBI lineage: Bacteria > Bacillati > Bacillota > Clostridia > Eubacteriales > Clostridiaceae > Clostridium > Clostridium sp. CTA-7. The sequence continues at coordinate 196,188 of NZ_BAAAAV010000006.1, forward strand.
TCATGAAAGAGTAAGAGATGAGCTATGTAAAATTTTAATTTCTAATAATTCATCAAAAGGTCTTATTTTATTAAAAAATACAGGATTACTAGAAATAATTCTTCCAGAAATTCATAGTTTAACTAACTTTACTCCAAAATGTAATAATCATAATAAAGATGTATTTAGCCATACCCTTAAAGTTATTGATAATACCTATAATAATCTTTTATTAAGATTATCAGCATTACTTCATGATGTAGGAAAATTAAACACACTCACATTTAATGGAAATGGATCTTATTATTTTCCTAATCACAATATAGAAAGTTCAATAATGGCCAGAAATATATTATCTAAATTAAGATTTGATAATAATACTATAAATATAGTTTGTAAATTAATAGAACATCACTTAGTTTTAGATGTTAATTATCTTCCAACCAAATTTGAAGTTAAAAAGCTATTAAATGTTATTGGTAAAGACAATATAGGTCTTTTATTTGATTTGCAACGAGCAGATATAAACTCCTTAGATAATCCTAAAATATTTTTAGCTAAGGTTGATTATATGGATAATTTAGTAGATGAAATATTAAACAATAATGAACCGCTTTCAATAAAAGATCTTCATACTAGTGGTGAAATACTAATTAAAAACTTTAATTTAAAACCTGGTAAATTAATTGGCGATACATTAAGCTTTTTACTAAATAAAGTTTTAGAAAATCCTAGTTTAAATGATGAAGAGTCATTATTTAAACTAGCTAAAGAGTTTATCTATAAATAAATTGTATTATTAGCAAGCAAAGAGGTGGTTTAATTTTAATCCACCCCTTTGCTATTTCATACTTATAAAATTATTAACCTTTAACTTTATATTTGTAAATCATAATCTTTTCATTATAGATTCATTCTAAACTCTTTGTTTAATCCAAATAAATATAGATAGCTTTCTTTTACTTTCTTTCCTGTAATTCTTTCTACTGCATCTTTATAATATTTAATTTGAATTCTATATTTATCTAAAATTTCATTCTCTTTGCCATACTCAACATAATCAGTTTTATAATCTAATAAAACAATACAATCATCTTCTTCAAATATGCAATCTATTATTCCTTGAAGTCTTACATTTTCATTTTCATATATCTCTTTAGGTAATGTATTGTCTATGTTTAAACTACTAATTTCGGTATAGAAAGGTAACTCCCTTTTTAATAACTTTCCTTCATTAAATGCATTTAGTAATCTTTTTCCTAGATTACTTTCAAAAAAGCTTATAAAACTAATTTTTTGTACTGCTTTGATTTCTTCTTCTGTCAGTAGATTTTTATCTTCCATAGAATTTATTTGAGCGTCTATTTCTTCTTTACTACTTACTTTATTTAAATCTAGTTTTTGCATTATAAAGTGGGCTATAGTTCCTTTTTCTGATGCTGATAATCCCTTTTTCTCTTGTAAAAACTTTGGCCTTAACACTTCTTTATCACTAAATATATTTAATGTAATAACATTATCATCCTCATTATTATAAAGAGATCTTTTTAAATCAGAGACTGAAACATTACTAGGCAATCCCCCTGATAAACTATACTTATATCTATAATTTAATCTTCTTTCAATTTCCTTATCTATATAATTTATATCTGAGTTTATAAATAAATCAGACTCACCATTTTCATCCACAGCCACTTCACTTTTTTCCACAGTTAATAAATTTTTAGTCCACATTTGTATATTCCATGTTGAAAAATCATTTATTACTGAGCTATTATTTACTCCTATATACTTTCTAAGCTTTTCTCCATCTCTATGCTTACATATAGCCATTCCAACCCAATCTAAATAACTTTTTCCTTTTAAAACTTCTGATGGTGGGATTATATAATCGTCTAAAGCCGCTGCTGAAGCCCACTTTGATATTGATTTTTCTAGATTTTTTGTTGCACCTGTAATAATAAGTTTTTCTTTTGCTCTTGTAAATGCGACATATAGTATTCTCATTTCTTCTGAGAGAGTTTCAAATAGTATTTTTTTCTTTATTGCTTCCTTAGCTAATGTACTGTAGGAATTTCTTCTTTCTAAATCAACATAATCTGGTCCTAACCCTAACTCATCATGATATAAAATAGATTTATTTAAATCCATTAAATTAAACTGCTTACCAAATCCTGATGTAAATACTACAGGAAATTCTAGACCTTTACTTTTATGAATACTCATTATTCTAACAACATCTTCATTTTCACCAAGTATTTTTGCACTTCCCATATCCCCTGATGAATTTCTAATTTTATTTATAAAGTTTATAAAATTAAATAATCCCTTAAAGCTAGTTTGTTCAAATTGCTTTGCTCTTTGGAATAATATTTTTAAATTTGCCTGTCTTAGCTTACCATTTGGCATAGCTCCAACATATCCATAATAAGCTGTATCCATATAAAGATACCAAATAAATTCATCTATAGGAGTATATATTGATTTATTTCTCCACTTACTTAAACTATTTACAAATACAGTACATTTTTCTCTAAGATTTTCATTTACTTCATAGATATCATTTGCAACTTCTTTTATTATCTCGTAGAAATATTTTTCTTTATCCAATAACCTTATATCACCGAGCTCCTCTGCACTAAAGCCTACTAAAGGAGATCGTAATACTGAAATCATAGGAACATCTTGCATTGGATTATCTATAATTTTTAATAGAGCCATCATTGTTCTTATTTCTATAGTTTCAAAATATCCTGTACCTGTATCAGCATAAACAGGTATTCCTTCTGAACCAAGCTCTTCTAAAAATATTTCTGACCAATTTCTAGTTGCTCTTAGTAATATAACTATATCCTTATACTTTAAAGGTCTGTAATCTCCTGTTTCTTTATCTAAAACTTTATATATTTTTCCTGTTTTAGGATCCGGATTTAAAAGTTCTTTGATTCTTCTAGCAACTATTCTTGCCTCTAAGCCTATTGAATCAATATCTTCTTCCTCTTCAGTCACACCTTCACCGTCATAATCATCCTCTACCTCAGTAGTGTATTCCCCTGACTTATCAAGAATATGAAGTTCTATTGGACCTGCTATAATTGTATCTTCATCATTATTTTCTTTATAATTAGCTCCAAGATTAAGTGCTTCATCATCATTATACTCAAGCTCTCCTACTGTTTTAGACATTACTTCCTTAAATATATAATTTACACCACTAATTACTTCTTCTCTACTTCTAAAATTTTTATATAATTGTATTTTTCTATTTAAATCACCAGCTTCTAAAGGATATTTATTATACTTATCTAAAAACAACTCCGGCTTTGCTTGCCTAAATCTATATATACTTTGTTTAACATCTCCAACCATGAATACATTTGGATTTTCTAAATTTTTTCTAGATACTAATTCTATTATAGCTTCTTGAACGTTGTTAGAGTCTTGATATTCATCCACTAATACTTCATTAAAATATTCTCTAAAACCTTTTGCTACACTAGATGGTATTAAACTATAATTTTCTTCATTTATAAGTATCTTTAAGCACAAATGCTCTAAGTCATTAAAGTCTAATATATTTCTTTCCCTTTTCTTTTCTTTAAATCTATTTATAAACTCTAAAGTTAAATGGCTTATCATCTTCATATAGGGATAAGAGCTTTTTATTCCATTTAGAGCATCATCTATTGTCATAGAAAAACTATCTTCAATTAACTTTGACGTTTTCTTTTTAATGCTATCTCTTATACTCTTAACTACTTCTAAACTTTCTTCATTTGATACTTTATCTTTTTTTACTGATTTTAATCTAGAAAAACTTATATTGCTAATAGATGAATAAAGTTCCGCTATACCGTAATTTAATGACTCTTCAATATTTTTAAACATATTTAAATCATCTAAGAAAGTAATTTCATATGGATCTAACCCTTCAGTATCTTTTATAATTCCTATAGCTTTTTCTAACATTTTTATATATCCAGAAACCTCAATTTTTATAGTTTCCTTTAATATATCTATCCATATGGTTTTGTTTAAATCATCTATGTTTTCTATATTAAAACTTTCTGCATTTTTAGTTAACCACTTTTCCGGCCATGGTCCACTCATTGAGAACCTATATAAATCAAGTATTATATCTTTTAATCTTTGATCATCTCTTGAACCACTATAAGCTTCTATTAAATTTCTAAATTCTTGATTTTCATCTTCATAGTAATCCTCGAATATATCATTTATAACTTCTAACTTTAATAAGGTATTTTCTGTTTCATCAGAAATTCTAAATGTAGGATCCAAATCTATAACATGATAATAATTTTTTATAACATCTAAACAAAATGAATGCATTGTTGTTATATTTGATCTACTTAAAAGTGTTAATTGTCTTTGTAAAACCTTAGAATTAGGATTTACTTCTAGAGCCTTTGATATTGCGGCTGCTATTCTTTCTCTCATTTCTGCTGCTGCTGCTGAAGTAAATGTAACAACTAATAATCTATCTATATCAACTGGATTATTTTCATTAGTTATTATTCTTATAATTCTTTCTACTAATACTGCTGTTTTACCTGAACCAGCAGCGGCAGCTACTAGCAAATTGCATCCTCTTGTAGTTATTGCCTTAAGCTGATCCTCTGTCCATTTTGTATCTCCCATAATTAGTTATTACCTCCCTTCTCTACCTCATCCTTTATTAACTTCCAAGCTTCATCGTTACTCTTCTTTAAAACCACTCTATATTTATTATTTTCTATTGTTGTATCAAATTGACATACTGATGAGTAGTCACAATAATTACAATATGGAGTACTATTATTTTTACAAGGCTCTATTTTTATATCACCACTTAACATATCTTCACATATTTCTGCCATTTTATCATTAACATATTTTCGTAATATATCAAATTGCTCTTCTGTAATTACTGAACTACTGGATGTAAAATCACCGTCTTTCTTTATCGCCGCTGGTATTATTAGTGAATATGATTCCATATCATTATCCATAGCCTTAACAACATTTATATCTTTAAGAAGTAATCCACTCATCTTTAATTCTTTTAATATATTGTCTTTTATTTCTTCCTCTGTAAGTTGTTTTTTAGATTTTATTATTGGATCATCTATTCTGAAATATAATATTGCTCCTGGCATTGCTTGCTTGTGCAATATATACTTTGAATTTTTTATAAGAGCATCTAAGTAAACTAATAACTGTATTTGGAGACCATAATAAACTTCTGTTAAATTGAACTTTTTAGCTCCTGATTTATAATCAACTATCTTTATATATGTGTTTCCATCTAAATCTAAGGTATCAATTCTATCTACTCTTCCAACTAAATATACTGTTTCATTTGATGGTAGGTCTATCTTAATTGCTTCACCATCTTTAAATCCTCCAAAAGCAAACTCATTTTTAAATACTTCAAATTTTCCTTTTCTCATTTGCTCTGATATAACCATTACTGACTTAGTTATAGTTCTCTTAAATCTATCTGCAAAATATTTATATTTTTTTGTACTATTTAATATTGAATTAGAATCATTCTCTAACCTTTTATCAACCAGTTCATTTACTATTAACTTACATCTTTCTTTATTTAAATCAGACCATGCTATTCTTTCATCTCTTATGGTATTTGTAAAATCATCTAATACGTTATGCATAAATGACCCTAAGTCTGGAGCAGAAAATTCATATACTTTTCTATCCTTTGCCTTTAATCCATATTGTACATAGTATGAAAAAGGACACTGCGCATACTTTTCTATTCTAGATACATTAAATATTAGCTTCTTATTTTCTGACTCATATAATCTCTTTATTTTTTCTCTAGGAACCTTCTCAACTAGATTTGTATATGTTAATCCTTTAAACATTCTACTTGATTTATTTTTAAATTCCTCACTATTTTCAAACCACTTAAATGCTTGAGCCCAATAATCATCTATCTTCTCCTTTTCAAACTCCATTCTTAGAGCCGATATAAGTTCATTAAAAGTTGGTGTAGGAGCCGTTATTTTATTAAATTTATCTTCTTTATCTCTCTTATTATATATTTCACTTTCCTCTGTTACATTTGATAGAATCTTTTTAAGTCTTGGAATAATTATAGATGGTCTTAATGATTTTCCTTCAAAATCTGCCATAGGGAAGGTTACCATTAAATACTCAGAAGGAATTGTTAATGCTGTATAAACAATAAACTGTTCTTCAAAAGCTCTACTTTTAGTATCTGATGCTAATTTTATTCCTATATTCCTTAAAACATCTCTTTCTCTATCACTTATAATTCCTTCGTCCTTATTTGAAGCTGGTAATATGCCATCATTTACTCCTATTAAATACAGTGCTTTTACTTCTCTACCTTTAATTCTTGATATATCACCTATATTCACTTGATCTAAAGACATAGGAATTACCCCTATTTCTTTCTCCTCAAATCCTGATATAAGTATTTTAGTAAATTCTTTTATTTCTAAAACTTCGTCTCCTAAAACTTCTACAACTTGATCTAGAATTTCTATTACCATCTCAGGAACTTGTATATATTCTTTTATTTTATCTTGAAGTCCTAAGGTATCAAATTCTTCTAACCAAGTTTCTAGAGTTTTAAATACGCCTAGTTCATTCATAAATTCATATATGTTTATAGCAAAATCCTTTACCCTATGCTTTCCCTTTATCTTATTATGTAACTTAATTAAAGGTGCTCTTATTTCTTCCATAATCTCAAGAATTATATTTTCTTCTTCAGAAATATTCTCTTTATCATAAAGATCCTTAGTCCATTTATACCCCTTTATGCCATTAGATAATATATAATTTTCTAGTATATCGATATAATCTCTTTCAACATTTACTAATCCACTTTTTAAATATTTAAATACACTTTCATATGACCAATTGCTTGATAATATCTCTAATGATGAAATAATAACTACAACTAATGGATTATTAAGTATTTCTCTTTTTTTATCTATAAAGAATGGAATGTTATATTCATTAAAAATAACTGTAGATATCTTTTCATACTCATCTATATTTCTACATACAACTGCTATGTCCTTAAATCTATAGCCATTATCTCTAACCATTCTTAAAATATCTTTAGCTACAACCTCAATTTCATCATAGCTATTGTTTGCTTTATATACTCTTACATTATTTGCTTTACCTTTATATTCTTTGAATGGATAAGTAAAAAAGTGACGTTCTAAATGTTGCAAATCTTCACTATTTAAAAATCTATATGAATATCCTTTATTTAAATTAATAGGCTCTAAATATGATATATTTCCTTCTTGCATAATTCTTAATATAGAGTTTTCAGTATTCTTTATTGCATCAAATATATCAGTATAATCTATATTGGCACCACCACTTAAAGAATCACTACATAAAGTTATATTTACAACCTTTGCCTTCTTTGCAAGTACCTTTATAACCTCTAACTGTTGAGGTGTGAAAGTAGTAAATTCGTCTATCCATATTTCAGAATCATCATATATAGTGCAATCTTTTAATCTCTTTGCTAATAAAGTTAATTCATCATCTGAATCAATAAACCTCTTATGAAGAACCTCATTAAAATTATCAAAAATTAGTTTCAAATCATTCATTTTCTTTTTAAGTTCATCATCATTTATTTCTTCTTCTTTTATATTTAATATTTCCGTGGAAATATTATATTTTTTAAATTCTGTAATTACTTTTGATACTATTGATGAGAAGCCTTGTTGCTTAGACATTCTGTTAAAGTATTGCAAGTCTTCCCCTTTATCTTTTAATAATTTATAAATAAGCATATTCTTTCCAGAATCGCTCATTCTAACCTCTGTTCTTCCTCCACATTCTTCTGATACTCTATGAGCCATTCTTTTAAAGCTTAATACTTCCCCCCTTAATAGTCCCCTTTCAGTTACTATGTCTAGGAATTTCTTTTCTGTATCGAAGGTGTATTGTTCTGGAACTATTAAAATTAACTTATTTTTATTATCATTGTTTTCCATTTTCTTTTTTATTTGTTCAAGACAGAATCTACTTTTTCCTGTACCTGCCCTTCCAAAAATAAACCTTATTCCCATAAACACACTCCTAATAATATTCTATCTTAATTATTCCCCTCAGCCTTAAATAAATTCTTCTTTAAATAAGCCCATTACTATGGTATCAAGATATTTTCCGCATATATAGTACTTACTTCTTCTTACTCCTTCTTCCTTAAATCCACATTTTCTATAACAATTTATAGCTCTAATATTTTCCTTAACAACTTCTAGTTCTATCTTATGAGCTTTTCTCTTATTAAATAAATAATTGCATAACGTTCTTATTGAATCTTTACCATATCCATTTCCCCAATATCCCTTACCTATAGTTATACCTATTGAATATACATCTCTTGTATAACTATTTTCTTTATAATAAACATATCCTATTAAATCACTATCTTTGGTTACTATAACCAATTCCTTTTTATTTGGCTTCGTAAAGTGATGGAATTGGCTTCTTATATATTCCTTAGTCATAATTCCTGTAGATAAACCATTATACTTAAGTACCTCTTTATCTGCACAAATATCATATAAAGTATCTATATCTTCTCTTACTGGATCTCTTAAATATATATTTTCTCCGTATATCATAATGCCATCTCCCTAAGTAAAGTTTATACTATAAAATAAACCTTTGTATACTTTATTATAAATCTATTGTTATAGTAAAAAAAAGAGTTCAATTAAAAATTGAACCCTTAATTTTCATATTACTCTGAAATATATACTTCTACTCCATAGTGATCAGAAATAACATTTTTGTTTATATTATTAAATATTACATTAGACTTTTTTACATTAACAATTCTATTGGTAAATATTATATCTAGTCTTTTATTCTCCTTTTTACCTTCCCAACCTGCAATTTCACCCTTTACTGTTATACCATCATCTTTCTCAACTGCTATCGTATAAGTATCAATCAACCCACTATTTAATAAATAATCATATCCTTCTTTTTTAATCATAGCATCATTATTAAAATCCCCCATAATAAAGCTTAATCCATCAACTTTATTAATAAGATTTTTCACTTGGTATCTGAAGGATTCCTCTTCATCATTCCACCAGCCCAAATGACATGTGAAAAAGTTAATTGTATTATTATTTATATTTATAGTACATTTAATTATTTTTCTACTTTTATAAAAAGTTTTATCACTACTTTCAGTTATATAGAAAGCTTCTGAACCTTCTATTTTATGTTTAGTTAATATAGATAATCCCTCTTCATATATATCATAACCTATATGTGAAAAATCCCAAATATAATTATATTTACTTTCTCCTAATTCCTTAAGTTCTTCATTTAATAAATGAACAAAATTATCTTTTTTTATAATTCCTTTAATTATATCTTCTTTTATACTTTGACTAACTTCTTGAAGGGCTATAACGTCATATTGATTTTCCTTTATTATTTTTGCTAAATACTTGATTTTCTCTACTTGATTTTCTTCCATCCATGAATGACAATTAAGTGTTAATAATTTCATCTTAAACTCCTAATATATCTTGTATATTTGATTTTAACACATCTGCCTTTGGCCCATATATAGCTTGAACTCCATTATCTCTTAATATAAGCCCTAATGCCCCATTCTTCTTCCATTCTTTTTCATCAGCTACTAATTTTATATCTTTAACAGTAACTCTCAATCTTGTCATACATGCATCTATATCTTCTATGTTATCCTTTTCTCCTAATAATGAAATTATCTTAATTGCTTGTAAATCATTTTCTGTATTTTGATTTTGTTTAGAAGAAGATTTTGTTGTCTCTTCATTTTCTGAATCTATATAGTTTCCATTACGTCCTGGTGTTGGAATATTAAATTTTTTAATTAATATATTGAATATTCCATAGTTTAATCCGAAGAAAACTAAACATGTAATTATAAAATTAATTAAATCTCTTATTAACCCTGCATGAATCATCATTGGTGTTCTTGTTAAAAATTCTATAAACCCAAATGCATGAACTCTTAATTGTATTATATCAGCTAAAGCAAATCCTATTCCTGTAATTACTGCATACACTCCATATAATATAGGTGATATAAACATAAACATGAATTCTATTGGCTCTGTAACTCCTGTTAGGAATACTGCTAATCCAGCTGATAAGAATATTGTTTTATATTTACTCTTTTTATCTGATTCAACATTCTTATACATTGCAAATGCTATACCTAGCAATGATGCACTTGAAAGTATAACTTGCCCTGCCTTAAATCTTGCTGGAACAACACTTGTTAATAATGTATTATACTCTGAAATATTTCCAGCATCCTTGAAGTTAATTAAATCACCTATCCACGCTAACCATAGTGGATCCTGACCTGCTACTAATGTGCCTGCTGATGAACCTGTCATTATTTGATATACTCCGCCTAGCTCTGTATAGTTTACAGGAACCGTTAACATATGATGTAAACCAAATGGTAATAATAAACGCTCTAATGCACCATACACGAAAGGTGCTAAAACTGGTGCTGTATCTTTTGATTCTGCTAACCAAACTCCAAAACTATTTAAAGCTCCTTGTATAAATGGCCAAACTATTGACAGTACTATAGCTGTAACTGTTGATCCTAAAATAACTACAAAAGGAACAAACCTTTTTCCATTAAAGAAATCTAATGCTTTAGGTAGCTTATTATAATTATAATATTTATTATATAAAGCTGCTCCTAGGAAACCTGAAATTATACCTACGAAAACTCCCATATTAAGTGCTGGTGCACCTAATATATTAGTAAAGTAATTTTTAACTATAAGTTCTGTTCCAAATAATGAATTTACTTTTGCTGAAGCATCACTTAGCATTCCTGGATTTACTCCAAATATTGCACCTGTAATACGATTAATTAATATAAAGGATAGTAATCCAGCAAAAGCACCACCAGCTCTTTCTTTTGCCCACGATCCACCTATAGCAACTGCAAATAATACATGAAGATTTCCGATTATAGCCCAACCTATATCTTCCATAACTCTTCCTATAGTATTTATTATTGATATATCTACTGACATTCCTATTAGCTTTCCAATAGAGATCATAAGCCCTGCTGCTGGCATAACCGCTACTACAACTAATAATGCCTTCCCAAATTTTTGCCAGAAATCGAATGATACCAATTTACCTTTTTTCTCAACTTTCCCCATTATTATTCACTCCTTATTTTTATTAAAAATCTTAATCTATTTTATACATTCTCGCTTCATATGGCTTTAAATCTAAATATTTCAAATCATCATGTGGTAAAACCTCATAATTTGATATTAATAAGTTTTCATATTTTAATATTTCATTCTCATTCTTATACTGTGCTTTATTTTCTGATAAATTAGTTATAATAATAAACTTTTCCTCATTAATTTCTCTTATATATGCATAAATCTTATCATGATTTTCTAAAATTAATTTGTACTCACCATATATAAGTATCGGATTATTTTTCCTTATTCTTATCATATCTTTATAAAAATTAAGTATTGATTCTTTATCATTAATTTGATCTTCAACATTTATATATTTATAATTTAGATTAATTCCTATCCAAGGTTTACTATTAGAGAATCCCGCATTTATTGAGTTACTCCATTGCATTGGGGTTCTAGCATTATCTCTAGATACTGCCCATAAATGTTTTATGCATTGTTCCTCAGTAAAACTATTTTCTAACATATCATTATAAGCATTTATACTTTTAACATCATTATACTCATCAACAGATTCGTATTTTACATTTGTCATCCCAATCTCTTGCCCTTGGTATATAAATGGAGTTCCTTGCTGCATAAAGTACATCAAACCTAACGCAGTAGAACTTTCTCGCCAATACTCTTTATCATTTCCCCATGTTGATACTACTCTTGGAATATCATGATTCTCTATAAATAATGCATTCCACCCTTTATTATATAAACCCTCTTGCCATCTAGTTAGAACCTCTTTGCACTCATTTACATTAAATGCTTGATTATCTTCATTATTCCATAAATCTAGATGTTCAAATTGGAATACCATGTTGAACTTACCTGTTTCTTCTCCTACCCACTCTTCTGCTTCTTCAGCACTTACTCCATTTGCTTCTGCAACTGTCATAACATCATATTTTGAAAATGTATTTTCAGTTAATTCATCTAAAAAATCATGTATACCTTCAACATTCATATGCTTTTCGAAACAACTTAAATATTTTTGATTTTCTATATTAGGCATGTCATTAAATTCTGTATCTTTCTTAATATGACTTATAGCATCTATTCTAAATCCATCTATTCCCTTATCAAGCCACCAATTTATCATTTTATAAATTTCTTTTCTTAAATTCTCATTTTCCCAATTTAAATCTGGCTGCTTTTTCGTGAATAAATGTAAAAAATATTCATTAGTATCTTTATCATATTCCCAAGCTGATCCTTTAAAGATACTCTCCCAATTGTTAGGTTCTAACTCACCTTTTCCTTTTCTCCAAATGTACCAATCTCTTTTAGGATTATCCCTAGATGACTTTGACTCTATAAACCACTCATGTTCATCACTAGTATGATTTATTACTAAGTCTATTATTAACTTCATTCCTTTCTTATGAACCTCTGATAGTAACTCATTAAAGTCTTCCATAGTTCCAAAATCAGTCATTATATCTTTATAATCGCTTATGTCATAACCGTTATCATCATTTGGTGACTTATACATTGGGCAAATCCATATAACATCTATACCTAAATCTTTCAAGTAATCTAACTTTGAAGTTATTCCTTTTAAATCACCAATCCCATCATTATTATAATCAAAAAAACTCCTTGGATATATTTGATATGCTACTGCTTCTTTCCACCAAATTTGTTTCATATATTCCTCCAACATAGCTAAATCTGTGCAATCGTTCGCCTAAAATATTTTAAAAAATCTGTGCAATCGTTTGCCTAAAATATTTTAAAATATGTGTACAGAGAATATCTGTACACATCATTCTATTTGCTTTCTAATATTGCTAGTGCAGCTGCACCTAAAACCCCTGCTTGATTACCTAATAAAGCTTTTTCGACTTTACAGTGATTATAAATTGTCTTTAAGCATCTTCTTTCCATTTCATTTTCTATTTTGTCAAATACAATTCTACCAGCTTCACTAACACCGCCACCTATAACTATTTTATCAGGATCAAAAGTGTTTGCTATATTTGCAACAGTTATTCCTAAATATGATAAAGCATCATTTAATATATCTTGTGAAACTTTATCTCCTTTTTCAGCTTCTACGAATACTTCCTTAGCAGTAACTTCTTCATAATTCTTTAAGCTAGTTTCTACCTTACTTTCAAAAGCTTCCCTTGCTCTCTTCATAATTGCAGTTCCTGATGCAACTGCTTCTGCACATCCAGTGTTCCCACATCCACATCTAGGACCACCTTTCATAACAGTAGCATGTCCTATTTCTAATGCATTTGATGTACTACCTCTAAATAGATTGCCATTTATTATAGCTCCTCCACCTATTCCCGTACTTACAGTAATGAAGACCATGTTTTTACTTCCCTTACCTGCTCCAAACATAAATTCACTTAGTGTTGCTACATTTGCATCATTATCTAAGTAAGTATCTAATTTATATCTATCTTTTATAGGTTGAACTATGTTAAAGTTCTTAAATGGTAAATTAGGAGTATATACTATTAATCCCTTTTCTACATCTAAAGGCCCTGGAGAACCTATCCCTATTGCTTTAACTTCATTTATATCTGTTCCTTCTAATACATCATCTATTGTTTTTAATAATTTTTCTAAAACTACACTCTCACCTTTATGAGCTTCTGTTTTAACGGTAACTTCTTTTATTATAGATCCCTCTAGGTCAACTAAAGCAGTATATATTTTAGTTCCTCCTAAATCAACACCTACTACATATTTCTTTTCCATTTCCATCCCCCTAGATATAAATTTAATTTTATTTCTCTTATATTATAAAAATAGTATATCATACAAGAGAAATTGTTTACAATAATTTAATGTTTTGTTTTACGCGAAAATTGCTAATCATTTTAAATTATCTTCATTTTTCTCTATAATTTAAAGTTTCGTGCAATCGGTTGCACTTACTCTTGAATTTTAATCTTTTGTATGGATTTTCTTTCTATTAATTTTGTATCTATTATGTATGAATTTTTCTCCATATCTCTATCTTCTAATTTATTTATTATAAGCTTTGTTGCATGAAATCCTAATTTTTCTGCATTTATATCTACTGATGATAATGGTACGTTTTGATACTCAGACATAGGTATATTATTAAACCCTACAATAGATATATTATACATATTAAGCTTATTTAAAACTTCTTGAACTCCAAGTGCTAATAAATCATCAGTAGCTATTATGGCTGTTGGTTTATTTAATTTTAATATTTTATTCGTCGCACTGCTTCCATTTTTTTGTGTAAACTCTTTTCCTTCATATATCAAACTTTCTTCAATCCCTATATTATTGTCAAGTAGTGCTTGCTTATATCCATTTAATCTATCTTTAGATACATTTAGATTGGATTTAGCCCCCACAAAACCTATTGTTCTATGTCCATAACTTATAAGTTTTTCTACTAATTCATACATAGCTTTAAAATTATCATTATCTACCCATAATACATTTTGTATATCATCTGGTCTCCCTATAACGACAAACGGAAATTCCCTTTCCTTCAAATATTTTATAGAATCATCATCTTCTTTAGAATTTAATAAACAAATACCATCAACTAAATTACTGTCTATAAATTTTTCAAACCATTCTTTATCATTTTTTCCTTCTTGCTTAAAGGCATACATTATATAATAATTTTCTTTTTGAGCATATATACTCATCCCCTTCATTGCTTGAACAAAAAATGGATTAGAAAATATATCTTCTGCCTCTTTTGGTAATATTACTGCTAAAATTCTAGTTCTATTATTAGCAAGGCCCCTTGCAATTATATTAGGAGTATAATTTAATTTTTTTATTGCTTCATTTACTTTTTCTTTTGTTTTATCACTTATTTTATCACTGTTCGATAATACCCTTGAA
Source organism: Clostridium sp. CTA-7 (assembly GCF_054768095.1). NCBI lineage: Bacteria > Bacillati > Bacillota > Clostridia > Eubacteriales > Clostridiaceae > Clostridium > Clostridium sp. CTA-7. Next base: position 211,301 of record NZ_BAAAAV010000006.1, read on the forward strand.
ACTGTTGATGTTGCAACATTTGCTTCCTTAGCTACATCTTTAATTGTAACTTTCATCTTATTTTCCCCCTAAGAATTACTTAATAAGATTATAGTATATTTTAAATATAAAATAAATCTAAAATAAAAAAGCATCCAACTACTGTTAGATGCTTTCTGGCGGAGAAACCGGGATTTGAACCCGGGCGCCAGTTACCCGACCTACGCCCTTAGCAGGGGCGCCTCTTCAGCCACTTGAGTATTTCTCCACGTGCCTTCTCTTGAAGTTTTATGGCGGAGAGAGTGGGATTTGAACCCACGGTACCCGCAAAGGTACGCCGGTTTTCAAGACCGGTGCCTTAAGCCAGCTCGACCATCTCTCCATATTCCGTCTTGCGACAAATATTATTATATCAAGTACTATATTTATTGTCAATTATTTTTTTAATTTTTTATTACATAATAAATATTAAAATAATACTTAACTATAATAAGCTAATACTTTAATTAAAAAGCATCTAAGAAAACTTAGATGCCTTTATGGCGGAGAGAGTGGGATTTGAACCCACGGTACCCGCAAAGGTACGCCGGTTTTCAAGACCGGTGCCTTAAGCCAGCTCGACCATCTCTCCATACTTCGTCTCGCGACAAATATTATTATAGCAATGACTTTCTTTATTGTCAATTATAAATTTACATATTTTTAAATTAAATAATAAATCTAATAAAAACAAATTTCTACCTCTTCATCCCCCACTGAAATTACTGCTTATTAATCTAATAGTAAAATTTAAATAACATATATACTTAGAAAAATCAAATATATTACTTTCTTTTGCAATATATTCCATTACGACTTAATTTTATCTTTCAAATAAATAAGTAAAGACTAAATCTAATAGCATAGATTTAGTCCTTAGAATTAAAACTACTTAATTACCTTCATATTTCCCATGTATGGTTGAAGTGCAGTTGGAATATTTACTGAACCATCTTCATTTAAGTTGTTTTCTAAAAATGCTATTAACATTCTTGGTGGCGCAACAACTGTATTGTTTAATGTATGAGCAAAGTATTTTTTATCCTTAGCATTTACACGAATTTTTAAACGACGAGCTTGTGCATCTCCTAGGTTTGAACAGCTTCCTACTTCAAAATATTTCTTTTGTCTTGGTGACCAAGCTTCAACGTCTACTGATTTAACTTTAAGATCTGCTAAATCTCCAGAACAACATTCTAAAGTTCTAACTGGTATATCTAAAGAACGGAATAAATCTACAGTATTTACCCATAATTTTTCATACCACTCCATACTTTCTTCTGGTTTACATACAACTATCATCTCTTGTTTTTCAAATTGATGAATTCTATATACTCCTCTTTCTTCTATTCCATGAGCTCCCTTTTCTTTTCTAAAACAAGGAGAATAACTTGTTAAAGTTTGTGGTAATGAATCTTCAGGTAATATAGTATCGATGTACTTCCCTATCATAGAGTGTTCACTTGTTCCAATTAGATATAAATCTTCACCCTCAATTTTATACATCATAGCATCCATTTCAGCAAAGCTCATAACACCTGTTACAACTTCGCTACGAATCATGTATGGCGGAATACAATAAGTAAACCCACGATCTATCATAAAATCTCTAGCATATGAAATTATTGCTGAATGAAGTCTTGCAACATTACCCATTAAATAATAGAATCCACTTCCAGCTACTTTTCTAGCACTATCTAAATCTAATCCACTTAACTTTTCCATTATATCTGTATGATATGGAACTTCAAAATCTGGAACCTTTGGATCTCCAAAACGTTCAACTTCTACATTTTCGCTATCATCTTTACCGATTGGAACGCTTGGGTCAATTATATTTGGTAGAGTCATCATTATTGTCTTAACTCTTTCATCTAACTCAACTTCCTCAGCTTCTAACTCAGATAAACGCTCTGAATTTTCAGTTACCTTCATTTTCATTTCTTCTGCTTCTTCTCTTTTTCCTTGAGCCATTAAAGACCCAATTTGTTTTGAGAATTTATTTCTATCAGCTCTTAAAGCCTCAGCTTGTTGTTTAGCTTCCCTAAGCTTTTTATCTAATTCTATTACCTCATCTACTAGTGGAAGTTTGCTATCTTGAAACTTATTTTTTATATTTTCCTTAACTATCTCTGGATTTTCTCTTACAAATTTTAAATCTAACATTATGTATACCTCCTAATAATTTATATCTATTAATTTTTTTCAATAAAAAAAGAACCTTTCCCCTAAACAAGGGACGAAAGATTCCGCGTTGCCACCCTAATTAATAGCAAAAAATGCTATTCTCTTTAATAAATTTAACGGTTTAAGCCGTACTGCTCATCACAGTCCCTCCAAGGTGGATTCATAACATTTTACTATCGATTTACACCAAACATCGACTCTCTTAAAAAAAATATTGTTATTACTAGCCTCTTCAACAGTTTTATTATATTTATTCTTAATATATTATAAAATATTGTGTATGTCAATATTTTACTAAGATGATTTTTATATATTATTTGTTTTTTGTACTATAATTATTCATCTAATATATCTTTTGTACATATTACGTCAATCCCAGTATTTAATATATTTTTGCAAATCATACTTCCTTCTTTAACTGGAGTACTAACATATATTCTAGCTAAAACTTTAGATAGCTCTATCCATAATGATTTATCTACTTCTTTATTAGTTCTAACTGGTACAACCTTATATTTTTCATTGCCCTTAACTCTAACTATTGATGTAAATATATCTTTATTATCAACTTTAGATTCTGAATTAAACATCCTTAAACTCCTTTATTCGGCTTGATATAATTTTAGAATTCTTAGAATCCTCAACTATATCTGTAACTTTTTTATCAAGCTCTCTAGCTAATATATTTACTATTTTTTCATAGCAGTAGGAACCATGACAACTTCCAAATCCAGATCCTGTTCTCCTTTTAACGCCCTCTACAGTTCTAGCTCCCAAAGGTCTTCTTATACAGTCTACTATTTCACCTTCAGATATATTGTTACATACACATATAATTTTCCCATATCTTTTATCTACAGCTATTATTTCATTAGCTTCTTTTTTTCCAAGTTCTCTAAATTTATAAATTTCTCTTCTTTTATCAATAAAGTTTTTCTTTAATGTACAATTTAAATTATTAGCTATAGTATCACAAAGCATTTTTGCTATTGCTGGTGCTATCGTAATTTTCCCATAATGAGTACCTGTTACTCTTATATATCCTTTATCTATCTCACTATCATCTATTACCATAGAATCTTTATTGTAACTTTCTCTAAATAAATTATTTATATTATTTTTATCTAAGTCTATTAATAAGCTATTTGCATACATTAAATTATCCTCTAAGCTAGTTTTTTCTGTACTTTTTATTCCTATTAACGATCCTGTAGTTGTTGTTGGAGTACTTAGTACAAAAGTATTTTTATCAAAAGTTTCTATTACTATTTTATTTAATTTATTTTTATAATTATCATCGACTAATAAATAACTCATATTTTTAAAGCAAGATTCATTATTATCTACTTCTTTATCTTCAACTTTTCCATTTTCTCTTATATATATTTCATGAGGAATTGTATTTATAACAACCTTGCATGTAAATTTATTTTTATTGGTAGTTACTTTAAATCCTCTAGCTAAACTTTGTATATTTAAAACTTCTTCTTCTAGCCTAAAATTAACTCCATTATCTGAAGCCACTTCAGCATATGCAATAGCTAGATCATAAGGTGCTACTATTCCTATATTTTCAGAATATAACCCTTTCTTTATATTATTATTTATATTTGGTTCTATATCATATACATCTTTATCATCTATTAAATAAACGCCGTCTATCCCTCTTTTTTTTGCTCTATCATACATCTCTTGTAATTTCTTAACACCATTTTCATCATTTACAACTCTTAAGGCTCCAATTTTTCTAAAAGGAACTTTAAACTTTTTACAAGTATCCATCATTATTGAGTTTCCTATATACTCAAGTCCAGCCATTACATCATCAGATGTCTCTGAGCCGTCATATACTATAGATGTATTTACAAATGAAATATCATCTGCTATATCATAATCTCTTTCTATTAAAGCTATATTAAAATTATATTTTGATAACTCATATGCAACTGAACACCCTATTATTCCTCCACCTAATATAAGAATATCATAGTCCATAAATATTAAATCCTCCTAAACTCTATAATAAAAAGCCTTTTTTCGATAATTCCATCTTTATTGCTTCAATGTCCTCTTCATTATCTGCAGCTATAGTATGAAGATGAACCCCATTAGTCAAATTTGAAAGAGGTTTAATATTTTTTCTTTTAAATTCACTTTCAAATTTATTTAAATCATTTAAGTTTTTTATCATTAAATTTCCTTTTATTTCACCATAGATAGGATGATCTATTATAACATCTTCTATTATACCACCATATTTAACTACGATTTTTAATTCTTCTATAGTTTCGCTACTTCCATGATTAACTGCAATAATAGCCTTTATTTTATTAATATCTTTATTATAAATATATCCATCTGGAGTGGCTATTATATTTTTACCAGCAGCTCTTAATATAGCTATATCTTTTACTATTATTTGCCTCGTAACTCCAAATAAATCAGCTAATTCTGTTCCTTTAACTGCTCTATTCTTTTCAATTATCAACTTTATAATTTTTTCTCTTCTTTCAATAGCTCTCATAAATACACCTCTGTACTAATTTTTATCATCACAAGTACTTATTATATTAAGTATTCTATTATTATTTACTTTATTTTTATTATGATGATATCTTACCACTTGTAAAAATTCTTTATCATAATTAAAATCTTTAAGCATATCTAACCCTATTTTAGGATGATTATAATATATATCTATTTGTTTTACTTTATTGTACTTTTTAATTTTACCTTTAGTTGTCTTATCTAATAACACAATTACAGATTTTTCTATTAAACTTAAATGTTTTTTACTCTTTCCTACATCATGCAATAACGCTGCCTTAGCTAGTTTATTTATATCAACATCTATATTAAAATCTTCTTTCATTTTTATTGAATCTTTACATACTCTTATACAGTGATGCTTATCATTATGTTTTAACTTATTAAATATTTTAATTTCATCTTCACTTAAAAACTTATTTATATAATCATAATCTATATCCTTAAATAATGAAGTAAATCCCCATATAAATTGTTTTATTCTATATAAAGCCATTTTAATCACCTATATTTATTATCTATATATATATAGATAATAACACTATATATTTTCATTATCAATTATATATATTTTTATAAAACAAAAAAAGCTACGAAACTAATCGTAGCTTTGGTGGAGGTAAAGGGATTCGAACCCTTGACCCCTTGCGTGCAAGGCAAGTGCTCTCCCAACTGAGCTATACCCCCATAAAAAAATAACCTGGCGACGTTCTACTCTCCCACACAGTTTCCCATGCAGTACCATCGACGCTGTAGAGCTTAACTTTCCTGTTCGGAATGGAAAGGAGTGTTTCCTCTACGCCATCATCACCAGATATCAGAGTGTTCTCTGAAAATTGCACATGAATTATTGC